>JADGCS010000042.1 GCA_015228875.1 Deltaproteobacteria bacterium
CCGTCAAAAACATCGACGAAGTAGTCTCTCTCATCAAAAAAAGCGGCAGTCCCAACGAGGCCAAACTTGTTTTAAGGGAAAAATTTACACTGACAAACATCCAGGCCCAGGCCATCCTCGATATGCGCCTGCAAAGGCTCACCGGGCTTGAGCGGGATAAAATCATTTCAGAATACAACGAAGTCTTGGCACTCATTGCAAAATTAAAAAATATTCTCGCGAGCGAAACACTCATTTACGGCATCATCAAGGACGAGCTGGTCGATCTTAAAAACAGGTTTGGCGATGAACGTCGCACCAGAATATTAGACGCCGACCTCGACGACATCGAAATCGAAGACCTTATCCAGAGAGAAGAAATGGTAGTCACCGTGTCGCATCTTGGTTACATCAAAAGGCTCCCTGTCAGTTCTTACCGCTCGCAAAAACGCGGCGGCAAAGGCAAACAGGGTATGACGACCCGCGAAGAAGATTTTGTCGAAAAAATGTTTACAGCCAGCACACACGATACCATGCTGGCCTTTACAAATCTGGGACGTGTGCACTGGATCAAGGTCTACCAGATCCCCGAGGTGGGGCGCGTGGCCAAGGGCAAGCCTATTTCAAACCTGATACAGTTAGGCAAAGACGAAATGGTCACAACCATTCTACCGGTCAAACAGTTTACAGACGATCAGTACGTTGTTTTTGTCACCAAGGCCGGGACCGTTAAAAAAACAGAGCTGAGCGCCTATTCACGGGCGCGGCAGGGCGGGATCATTGCTATTACACTCAAGGATGATGAACTCGTTCAGGTGCGTCTGGCACAAAAGGGGCAGGATATTATTATTTCAACATCACACGGGCAGTCCATACGGTTTGACGAAGACAACATCAGGGGCATGGGCAGGTCTGCGGCCGGTGTGAGGGGAATCACCTTAAAGAGCGGCAATGTTGTTGTGGGCATGGATGTTGTCGAACTGGGCAAGACCATCCTGACTGTTTCAGAAAAAGGCTACGGCAAACGCACCAATCTGGAGGAATACCGCAAACAAAGTCGCGGCGGGAGCGGGATTCTCACGTTAAAGGTCACTGAAAGAACAGGCAAGGTTGTCTGTGCCACACAGGTCGGCGACAAAGACGACCTCATGCTCATCAGCAACATGGGCAAGGTCATCAGACAAAAAATTAAAGACATCTCTGTGATCGGTCGCAACACGCAGGGGGTCAGGCTCATCGTGGTCGATGAAGACGAGTATGTGGTGAGCGCCGCCCTCATTGTTAAAGAAGACGACGACGACGAGAACGGAAACGGAAACGATAACGAAGATAACGGGTCTATCGAGGGACAGGATCAAACCCCAAACGATGACGCGACAGGTCTTAACGGGTAAACACCCAAAGGCCTCCTTTAACAAAAAACCACACAAAACTCCCTTAAACAGCCCCCTTTGGGCGCAAAAATAACTGACGCATAATTATCATGCCCCCTTTGCCAAATCAAATGATTTATTTTTTTTAATTTAGCAACATGGGTAAAAAATCACCGACAATAAAGACAGAAGCCCGGCGTAAGCGTGGTTTTTATGCTGGCAAATTACTAACTTGACTTTGATGCGGTTGAGTTACTCAGTTTTGAGAGGAATGCCCCCGCGCTCTGTCAACTTTGAAATTTCAAGCCATGAGTATTTTCAGATAGCGATACTTGTTAACCTCTGCTAACATGGGGTGGTTGAGGTCTAAAAGGCCTCTGTACCACTTAAGAGGGTCAGGACAGTCTCTTTTAAGCAAGGGTGTCTTTCGATCTTTCGGCAACAACCTTAGGAGGTATCAATGTCTGAGAATATTAAACTTTCTATAACAGCGCCGAACGAAGAAGCCGTCATCATCGATGGGTCGATTCAGTATTTACCCAACACAAAAGAAGATGTCTCAAAAGTACTCTCCGAAACCTCGGATCCGTTTAGTGATTTCTTTTTACTGACGGACGAAACAGGCAAGGGGTGTTATGTCTTTAGATCATCGGCGCAGAGTTATTCCCTTGCTGGAAAAAAACTGGAGGATTTAAAGGCCAAACTCCCCACGGGTGAGGTGGTCATCCAAAAAATTGTCGATAACAGCGGCAAAATAAAGATATCGGGGATATCTATTGTAATGCATAAACCAGTGGCAGAGAGTGCCAAACCAGAAGCAAAACCAGACGCAGCAAAACCAGAAACAGCGGCACAGACAGAAGAGGTCCTTCTGCCCCACGAAAAATATCTCAAAGAACACCTCGAAGCCTTTCTCAACGAAAAAATGAAAGACCAAAAGATGGATGAGCAGGGTTTTAACGAAATCCTGCAGATGGTCCTGCCGCTTCTCAATGCCACCACGTTAAGGTTTGAACACATGTTAAAGCGGGAAACGGATGGGACCTGTTCCCTCAAACTGGAAATCGTCGGGGCACCGCATGCCCTTGATATCAGCGGCCTCCCTGTCTCAATTCAGCAGGAGGCAAAGGCGTTCATGAAGCAAAAAATAGACGGGGCCTTTCAGCAGCACCCCTATATTAACGGCAACTGTCTCATCGGCAATGAGTGCCGGTTTGATGATTCCTTTGTGCCGTTGGGTCACCTATCAACGCAGGTGCTGGCGTGGCGCTATCCCTCCAGTGCCCCGACAAAAGAGACCGCTCTTGACAGCCTTCTGAGACTTATCTCAAGCGCCCCCCCAGCTGATCTCGTCCCCCCGATACTCCCCGGTCAAATGATGCCGATTCCAAACGATGTGATCATGGAATTTCAGGCCTGGCTTGCCAAAAGGCTTCAGATGGAGAAAGGGCGTTATACCATCGACCTTGTGCCTGCGAGCAAAGCGGGATTCTGGAAACTTAAGGTAGAAAACAAGCCCTACAACATCAAGATCTCTCAGGAGGTGGTGGACAGGTTGAAAGAACAGGGTGTGGATTTTAGCGAGGAGGCTGCCATCCTGCAAAAAGGCGTAACACAGTGGACTGCGAATGATCTTAATGCATTTTTGGACAGGGTACGAAAAAAATATCGTGAAAAGGGCTTTGAGTACATCACAAACCATCCACACATTTTTAAAAGCCACGACGGCGGAAAATCTTTCTGGATGCAGATTGATTTTCAAACCTGCCTCAAGCAGGGGATTATACAGCCCATGATCCGGACCGAAACAATCACTGTCAAGAGTGATGATGCCGGTCTCGAAGAATTTCCATCCCTCGAGAGTATTAAAAAGGCCATTTTTGCGGATCAGGTCGCCATCACACAGTCCGAGTTTTTAGAAGGGTATCAGAAAGCCAAGGACATCGTGCGAGCGGCTGATTACCTTGTGGCCAATGTGTATCCCGATCAACCCCAGAGCGGGCTTCCCTTGGTATCAGAGGGCGGACACACGCTGCACATACCCGTGGCACGATTAGGAGATTTAAAGATCGAGGCCGGGGCAATCCCGGAGTTGTCTGTCGAGGCTTTAAGAGAGGGGATGCAGTGGACAAAAGGAGATCCGTTTAGACCAGATGCCTTCTATAAAAAATTAATGCGCGTCCTTAACCGCCTTAAACTTCAACCTAAGGGTATAAAATACATCTACGAGGATCTGACGCATCTCAACGTCATCCTTAAAGAGGACAGGCCGCAGGCATCCGCCAATGTTGGTGCTGGTGTTGATGTCTTGTCAGGACAAGTCATGGGACAGGCCTCAGTGGTACTGCCCCACATGATCCCTGGCTTTAGCGAAACAAGTGTCGAGGTGGGCGTTGGTGCGCACTCTCAAACTGTGGGCGTTGGTTTCGAAACACTCCCCCTTACAGATGGCGGTTTGCGACTCCAAACTAATCTGCAGTTTGATCACCAGACATCCTCATATATTGAGGGTTACGAATACATTGGTGGTGGGGTGGCATCAACCCTGCTCATCCCCCTGGGTGACGAAGGCGTGGGGAGCCCTCTGCATCTGATGGTCCCGGTGAGACTAAGGTACGCTCACAGGGTCTCGGATCAGGAAGAAATCCCTCTTAAGGATAACTTGATTACGGGTACAGGCATTGGCCTCTCTTACGCGGAGGCCCTGGGTGGTGGTTTTTTAGAGGCCTCAGTAAGACAGGATATTGACAGGGACATGCTTAACGGAGAAACAGACACCACGACACGGGTGAGTGCCACTTACCAGAGACCACTTGACTTTTTGGGGCTTGGCGTTGAGGCAAATGCGGACTTTTATTATCGTCATCTCCTTGAGGGCAAAAGCCTTTCCCCCAACCGTGTTGTCGAGACAGGTCTTCCCCCCCTTCACTTTTCGCAGGGGATGGAGGCGATCCCGCACAATTTAAATGCGACCGCCAGCGTTTTGATCAAGAGGCCCTTTGACTTCATCACACCATTCGTGGGCGTGAGCTTTCGCAACATCCGTGCCCTATCGCCATTTGACACGTCTCTTGGAGAGCATCATCAGAGCCTCGCCGCAGGTTTTGGTGTCGATATTCCCATGATCGGCTTGAGACTCTTTGCCGGCTGGGAATTCATGGAAGACGGGGTCTTTGGGGTGTCCGATGCAAAACCAAAGATAGGCATCAGCGTCGGCAAGAGATGGGCATGGTAAAAACAAGAGTGATGGGGGGTCACGCACCCGTCATTCTATTGACCACCATCGCCATCTTTGCACACACACGGGCCTCGTTTTTGAGCCATTCATTGTGCCCAGAGGGTCCCACAGAGTTGGTCAACCCCAGCAGGGAAATAATGGGGACCTTAAAACAGCCCGCAACGTGTGCAAAGGCGTAGGCCTCAAGGTTTTCTGCGTCGTAACCCTCCTTAAGCAGTAACCGTCTTTTGTCTTCTGATTTTGAAATTTCTTGAGGGCAAAAGACGGTTACGCTCTCCGCATTGATGAGATTTTTTATTTGATTTTTGACGCCGCTTGTTGTGTTAAAACCTTGGAAGGTTTTTTCTACGCGTTTCGGCATCAATTTTTGCATGGTGTCCGCCCGCGTAGTGTTTTCAGCTTTATGCGGGTTATGACAAATTGCCTTGAGGGGTTGCGGCGCATAGACATCACGCTGTCCCGAAAAAACACCCGCTTTTTTAACGAGAACAACATCCCCTATGCCAAGTCTCTTGTTGATGATCCCGGCAGTACCAATGGAAATAATCATCTGCGGCCGGCATGGGGTTAAAAATCGGGCGAGTCCGCAGGCGGCGGCAACGGGTCCAATGCCTGCTGCCAGAAAAGTGATGTCTTTTTTTGCAACAACATCCTTTTTGCCCATCTTGCAGAGGGGATTAAGTTCGTTGCTGTAAGCAGCAACAACCAGAAATTTTGTTTTATTCATAACGAGTGTCTGTCAGGAAGTTTCTCGACAGTCTCCAACGACCGTGCCTCATATCGTTAACCATAAAGATCTCGAGCTGATCCATGACGAAGAAACCCGCTATCAAGGGGCGCACAGGCGTATTGTCGAAGCTGCACGTGTCAAGTCACACCAGCTCAGGGATGATCAGGCCCTCGCCCGTACCCTGACGGGCGAGATGGTAGCTACTCAACGTGAAGAAGAAAAACAAGCCCTGCAGAGCGACGAATCTGTGGCCCATGGTCTCGCTGCTCTAAGATTAAAACAATCACGCGAACTTGCAGACCTCATGGAGCAGCCCTATTTTGCCCGCGTGATCTATCACGAAAAAGAACGCGACGTAGAATTTAAACTGGGTCTCGCGAGTTTTCCCGAACTGAGAATCGTTGACTGGCGCAAGGCCCCCGTTTCAAAACTCTACTACAACTACGAAGAGGGTGATCACTACGACGATGAGATTGCGGGCTTTGAACGGCACGGAAAGATTCTTCTCAAACGGGCCTACCGCGGCAGTCAGGACACCCTGTCTGCTATCGAGCTCAAAGACGTGTGTTTTGTGCAAAGCCGCGGGCAGTGGCACAGGCAGTCCAGAGAAAGAGGCGCCACATTTTCTATCAAGGACAAGGCAAAAATAAAAGAGCTTCTCTCGACGCACAACGATCAACACATCGCTGCCCTGCAGGAACAAAACGGTTATTTAAAAAATATTCTCTCTCTACTTTCGGTAGAACAGTTTCGCCTCATCAGTTCAGCAGACGCCAAACCCGTTGTCATTCAGGGGTCCGCGGGGACAGGCAAGACAACGGTCGCCCTGCACAGGCTTGCGTGGCTTATGTTTGAAGACAACTCCAAGGCCAGAGAAGCAAACACGCTGGTCATCATGTTCAACACAAGCCTCGCGGCCTACGTCAGGCATGTCCTGCCCGAACTGGGGATACGTCACATCGCCATCACCACATTTTACACATGGGCCAGGGATATCATCGAGACCACCCTGGGATGCGTCACAGAGATCACCGATCACAGCATCCCCGATTGTGTGGCTCGTTTTAAATCAGATCCCGCAACGCTCATGGTTCTTAAGAAATATCTCGACTCATCACAGGTGGGGTTGCTGCCCGGTGTCCTATTTAATTTTTACCGGTCCGATGCAGTAAAAGCCGTGCTTACAACAACAGACACAGACGGTCTTATAGCAGGATATCTCGACAAACAGGGCTGCTCCGGGGCGCTTGATTGTTATGATACAGCCCTGATGCTGCACATCATTTTTTTTCGTAATCACTGTTACAGATCCAAAAAATACCCCGCAGCCCTTGAGTGCCTTATTGTGGACGAGGCCCAGGACTTTACAATAACAGAGCTTAAAGCAGTGCTTAACGCCCTTGAGGACAAAAACAAGATGGCGCTCGCCGGTGATCTGGGACAGAGGGTCTTTGAAAACCGCGGCTTTGGCAGTTGGAATGAACTGCTCGAGGAGCTCGGCCTCGAAAGCGGCGACATCATCAATCTCAACGTGGCCTACCGCTGCACTTACCAGATTTACGAACTCGCGGAACACATCAGAAACCCCGATCTTAAAAACGACGACCTGCATTTGACACCCCTCTTCGGACCCGAACCGGTCCTCACCCTTTGTCACGGTTTTTCCGACGCGGTCCTCGAGGCAAAAAAATGGATGGACGATATCATCAAGACCAACAGACACACCACCGGTGCTGTGATCTGCAAAACGAGTGCCGAGGCGCGTCTGGTTTATGACGCACTTGTCAAGGCCGGGACATACGGGATTCGCTACGGGGATGCGCAGCATTTCGAATTCACCCCGGGGATCACCATTACCGATGTCAAACAGGTCAAAGGGCTGGAGTTTGTCAATGTCCTTGTTTTCAATCCTTCGGAAAATCATTACAACACGCTCAACGACTACGACCGCAACCTCCTTTACGTGGCCGTGACACGAGCGCAGGCCAGACTTGATCTGGTCTGTTATGACGCGCCGAGCACTCTCATCCCCGATTTTATCTGCGTCAAAAATCTCACAGAAATCAGGGATGATCCGGACACCCTGCCCTTGTTTTCTGACATTGATCAGGATACGTCTGTTTTTGACGACACCCATGATGCAGAAGAATCCAGTGACAAGTCTTGACATCTGTTATTAATTAAACCATAGCAGCGTCGTTTATGAGTGGCCGTGTTGACAGGTGTATTTATCTTCTGTCATCTGCGGTTCTATCAATAATACAAGTTACTAACTTGACTTTGACGCGGTTGAGTTCCTCCGTCATGCGAGAAATGCACCCGCGCTCTGTCGACATTGAAATTCCTAGATATCGAGGTAATTTTATGCCAAGACCACACCGCATCGAATTCGCCGGGGCCTGGTACCTGATTGAAAATTTCGGCAACAAAGGCCGTCACATCTTTAACGACGACAGCGACTATCTCGGTTTTCTCGATTTGCTGGGCGATATCTCGCAGGTCTTCTCTGTAGAGATTCACGCCTTTTCACTGCTTAAAGACCGCTATGCCCTGATTATGCATACCCCCCGTGGCGGGCTGAGCCGTGCGATGAGGCATCTCAACGGCGTTTTTACGCAAAACCACAATCAAACATGGAAGAACAACGGTTCCATTTTTCAGGGGCGCTACAAGGCGTGTCTGTTAGATGCCAATCGCTACCTGTTGGATGCTGTCAGTTATGTGCATGCCCTGCCGGTTCAACTTAAACAGTGCAACAAGGCCGCGGATTATCCCTGGACCAGTCACCGGATTTATCTCAAGGGAGATGCAGGCTACAACTGGCTCTGTAAAGAGACTGTCACAAAAAAACTTGGATTTATAAAAGCACTCGCGATGGTTAAATTAAACAACCTTGTTACAAAGGGACCCTCGCAAGAATTTAAAACCCTGCTGGATTCACCGTCGGCGGTTATTGGCAGTGCAGATTTTAAAACAGATGCCTGTTTTTTGGCCCAAAAGGCCCTCAAAAACAACCGCAGCAAAAAAAGCCGCAACACGCAAATTCTCACCGCTCAGGAAATCCTCGATCTTGTCTCAAAGTCCTACGCAATGCCGGTTGGCGAGATTAAAAAAAGTCATTCGGGCATTCAAAACGAGGCGCGCAGCATGGCCGTGTATCAGCTTCGTACTGTTGCCGGTTTGCCGCAAAAATCAATCGCCAGGATGCTTAATGCCCCCAATGGATACACCGTGGCAAAAACGCTGCAACGCTTTCAGGGAAAAATAAGCACGGACCCAAAACTCGCTGCGATGGCGCAGGACCTCGCCAAAAAAATCGGGGGCCGTATGGTTTAAGACAAAACATATCATTTATACCATCATCATGCACCTTGAAGGGAGACAGATTGCGGGGTTTCAAACACGGCTTCTTGCGTGGTATGACAGCAACAAACGCGACCTTCCCTTTAGAAAGACCAAAGACCCTTACAAAATATGGCTCTCCGAGATCATGCTGCAACAGACGACTGTCAAGGTGGTTATTGATTACTATCTTAAGTTTACCGCGCAGTGCCCCGATGTTCAATCCGTGGCAAACGCAGACGTAGAAGACCTTCTCAGGCTCTGGCAGGGGCTGGGGTATTATTCACGCATCAGAAATTTTAAAGAGGCCTGCTGTCAGGTCGTCAACAGGTATCGGGGGCTGATCCCCCAAACATCGCGGGAACTCAGGTTATTAAGAGGTGTGGGTGACTACACGGCCGCAGCCATTGCGTCGATTTGTTTTAACGAGCAAGCGGCAGTTGTAGACGGCAATGTCAAGAGGGTGATCGCAAGGATCTTTAATTTTAAGCAAGCAATCACCACAAACAAGGCGCATGTTTTTTTTAAAAAAACAGCGGGCAGGCTCCTCTTGTTACAACGCCCGGGCGATTTTAATCAGGCCATGATGGAACTTGGCGCCCTTGTCTGTACACCCAAAAGACCGTCATGCGGGGTGTGTCCCATCTTAAAATTCTGTCTTAACAACAAGACCCATCCCGAAATGATCCCCCAAAGAAAAAAAACAACATACCGACATACCATTTATCACTGCCTTTTGATTCATTCTCCCACGGCTGTGATTCTTGAAAGACCGGGACAGAACAGTCTGATCAAGGGCATGTGGGGGCTGCCGCTTGTTTATGAGCAAAAAACAACAGACCCACTTGCGGGGTGGAATACCGTGTACAAAAAATATCTTGCGGCAGCAAAACCAGTAAAATCAGGCATTGTCAGACACAGCATCACCAACAAAAGGATTTCCGCCGTGATCCACGAAGTCCCTGTCGCAAAACCGCGATTGACAAAGACATCAGCGAGTGGTTTTAAATGGATATTAAAAAAAGACTTGGCGGGTGTTGCGGTCAACACGTTGTCAAAAAAAATCATCAACGGGTTTAAAAATGAATCGTAAACAAATATTTTTCGTGGCCTTGTTGCTTGTCTGTTGCGTCATCATTTTAAACGACTCGCAGGCCGCGGCAACAAAACGTAATGACATCGCCAAAAACAAATCCCAAAAAAATGAGCAGACCATTCAGTCGCAAATCGGTCTCAACATTCCCGAATGGGGCATTGCTATAGATGCTGTTTACAACCCGGAACTTTCCAGCATCATCCCCGGCTATCATATATTAAATATTGTGTTAACCAACAGCAGGGCAGAGACAATTTATTTTAGCACCAAACGTGACAAGTGGGTTGTGGTTGACAACACAGGCAAAAGACACACGGCCTTTAATCATGTCAAACAGTTTAACGAGGGCCTCTGGCCCAAACTGCCAGAGAAGCTCCAGGATCTTCTCGCATATCCTGCTGCTGTAAGTTCCGGCAGAGCCTCTAACATCGATGTGTTTCTGCCGCGGTCGGTGGATCTTTTTAATTTCAGGGAGATTGTCTGGAAGTCCGATTACTTTAAAAAAGAATTTAACATCATGACCAACTACGAGAGAAGCCTTCAGGTGCCAGATAACATCAAAGAATTCGATATCCCCAAACAGACAAAATCTGCAGAAGAGAGCATGACCCTCGAGGGAGAGACCCCCGCACTCGAACAGACAGTCACTTATCCCTCAAAGTATCTGCCCCCGCAAATTGGCGATGTAAAAGACACTCACAAACCCGATGACGATAAATACCCGCCGTTTGACCCGTCATTTGACGATACCATTATTATTCGGGAGTAAGTGGTTTAGTTCCATTGACCGGCAAAAGCCCTGATATGCGCAGCATAATAGAGAGGGACCGAAACCATACTTTTTGCAATCAATAATTCTGATATTTAGGATTTATTACAACCCACCAATGTCTGGTTAACCTACAAACGGCAATTGAACCACGCCAAGCGACTGGAGATACGGGCAAGCCCTTATGCCCCAAGGCTCAGAAAAAATTCCCCCTGGGGATTTTTTATTCCCGATAATTTATGTTTAGGAATTTCAAAGCCGACAGAGCGCGGGTGCATGCCTCGCAAAATGAAGGCATTCAACCGCGTCACAGTCAAGTTAGTAACTTGTTAAAATTTTCGGTAATGTGTTCCGCTGTGCGCATGGCAAGGGCCATGATGGTGACCTGTGGGTTGACACCGATGGAGGTTGGAAAGACACTGGCGTCGGCAACGTAGAGCCCCTTGATGTTGTGAAACTCGCCAAAGGGATTGATGACGGATCTGTCGGGGTCCCCGCCCATCTGTGCGGTGCCCATAACATGCACCGTGAGAAGTTCAACATCGGTGGGTTTAAAACCAGCTTGGTATATTTTGGGGATATCATCGATGGAATGCATCTCCTGCAACCCCCTAAAGGGCAGGTAGCATTTTTTTGCGCCCGCTGTAAAAAAGACCTCGGCAAGCAGCCCCACACCCCGCAGTGTCTTTTCAAAATCGTGGCTGTTTAAATTATAGAGGGGGAACACAGTATCAAAGGGCCCCGTCCTGACCTGACCTCTGCTTGAATCTTCGATAAGGACACCGCCCATCACAAGGTGATGAAACTCATTTTTAAGCGCCTGCAGTATATTTTTAGTTTCTAAGGGCAGGGCAAGCGTCATCACACCGGGACTCGTGGAATTGACGGCCATCAGGATGCCGTCGTCAAAGAACTCGGTGATCTGGTAGCCCTGATTGACACCGCGCCAGGAGTTGACAGGTTCGTCAAAGACAGCCATAACCTTGGCGTTGGGGTGCGTGATCAGATTTTTTCCAAGGAGTTTTTTGTTATCCTTGATCCCGCTCTTTAAAAGAAGGGCCGGTGTCTGTATGGCCCCGCAGGATGAAATGACAATGCGGCTTTTAACTTTAAGTTTGTATTTTTTTTGTTTGGTGACAGGGTCGGTAAAATACCCTTCAACGCCCACGGCCCTGTTTTGCCTTGTCAGCACCCGATGCACACGGCAGTGGGTGTAGATGTCGCCGTTCTTTTTTAAAAAAGCGGGGATGTAGCTTGTGACCATCGTCTGTTTTGCCTGTGTGGGACAACCCGTGATGCAGAGATTTGCCCCCACGCAGTGGTCCTGCGCCCGAATGTTGGCCTTCACCTCATATCCCAGACGTTCTCCGCCGAGTTTTAAAAGTTCGGACTCTCGGTTGACTGCCTCGGGGATCATGCTCTTTGCGTTGATATTTTTTTCGACCTCGGAGAAATAGTAATCCATTTTCTGTGGCGAGAAGTGGGTGATCCCTTTTTCCCACCGCCAGATCTTCATGATTTTTTCGGGTGTGCGCCAGCACATGCCACCGTTGACGGTTGTGGAGCCGCCCACACAGCGCCCCTCGGCGTACATGATATTGGGCTTTCCAAAGATGACCGCGGCCCCTGCGTTGCGGTACAGATTGACAAGGCTCTGCACGGTGTCATCGGCAAGGTAGCTGTGCGGCGGAAAATACCCGCCTTCTTCAATCATCACAACATGCAGCCCTGCCTCTGCGAGGGTTTTTCCAACAACAGCACCACCCGCACCCGTGCCCACCACACAAACGTCGCAGGAGATATTGAGATCACTATTGATGTCCTCAAGCTGGTGTATCATTTATGTATAGGAATTTCAAAGTCGACAGAGCGCGGGTGCGTTCCTTGCATAACGGAGGAACTCAATCGCGTCAAAGTCAAG
This sequence comes from Deltaproteobacteria bacterium, assembly GCA_015228875.1. Lineage (GTDB taxonomy): Bacteria > UBA10199 > UBA10199 > UBA10199 > JADGCS01 > JADGCS01. Next base: position 12,449 of record JADGCS010000042.1, read on the forward strand.
TTAGTAACTTGTTGGGCCATGAGTTTTTCTCTTAAAAGGATCCTTTCCCTTGCATGGGACAGGGGATCGTATTCAAGATAGCGCCACACATCCCTGTGTGAAAAATAATTAAGCAGGATAAAACCCCGCATGCTTTTAATGGATTCGCGCAAAACGTACGAACGGTGGTTCATCCACCTTGCTATGTATTTTTTTTGCCTGTCGGGCTTAAGATTTACAAACCTTTTAATACCCACACCAAAAAGCCACGTCAGTCTGTCAAAGAAAAAAAAGGTCATGATAAAACCAATGCGAAACAGGGGCGGAAATTCCCTTAAACCCTTTTCACAATTTTGTATAAGGACCTCATCACGGTCTTTGATGGTCACGTGATCCGGCTCATCGACAAGCGCACGGCTCAAGGCCAGAATAATACCGCGGGATCTTTTTGAGAGCTGGTAGGGTTGTGATCTCATGACAGGGTCTTTTTTTTGTTTTTTTTAAAGAGAATAACAACAACAATAAAATACAGGACCATGAGACCCACACAGGTGTTCATGACCATGCCTATGGGGTTGTCCGGTCCAAGAAGAGAAACAGCGGTGCCGGATAAAAACTGTGCGCGTGTTCCGATCACTGCATACCGGTCAAAAAGATGAAGGACAAGCCACACCTCGGCAAGGGCCATCGCGAGGATCAGGGCAAAACAGGTCGGCACCGATCTTTGTTTTAAATCTCTCCCCAGATAAAAACCAAGGGTGTACGGAAGGTAATACATGAAGATAAAAAGATAGATAAGCTCGGGCAGCGTGTTGCTGCTGTCTTCAAGAAAATACATCCACATCCAGTCGGGAAAATTAATAATGGCGTAGATGACAGCCGCATTAAACAGGGAGGTAAAGACCACACCATGCCAGAAATAGGGGTCGCGCAGAAAAAAGACGGGCCTGTTTTTGTGATCGGTAAAGAGGGAAAACAAGGCACCAAAGAGGATCATGACTGGAAGATCAATGAGAAATGTTTGAGTACCCCCCTTTCTCCCAAAGTCTGCTAAAAGCAGACAGGGCCCAATACACGATACACGATACACGATACACGATACACGATACACGACACACCAAAACGCCCATCAACTGTGTGCCGAAGATTTTGCATGTTTTAAGTGGTTCCCGCACCCTATTACCCCGCAATAAAAATCTCAAATGTTAAATCGAACCTGTCGGGAAAGGCCCTGTTTACAAGGCTGTTTGGTGACAACCAAAAACCATTTGAACCCTTTTTAATGCAGGCGTATAGCGGCCTCCATGAAAAGATTCTTTGTTGTTATGCTTCTTTGCGTTTCTGTAAGGGCCTTTGCGGGCGATCTTGCATTTTACATCATCTACCCGGACGGTGAGGGCGATACCGAGTCCGCAAGGCCTTATCTTGGCCAGTTATATGATTACCTTAATGAAAAGACGGGCCTCTCGGTCGATGGCCTGTATCTTAACGACCCCGACGAGGCTGTCCTTGCCCTAAAGAACAAAGGGATTAATCTCGCCATTGTGAGCCCTGATTTTTTCGAGCAATACAAGGATCAATTTCAATTTTCACCTGTTCTTAAAACCATCCCTGTGTATTCGGCCGGTCCCTACGAAAAATATTACATCATGGCAGAAAAAAATGTAGACATTGCCGACATCATGGAAAAAAACACACCGGTTTCTCTTTTTTCGTCAAAGGCCTACGACGATGCGTTTTTAAACAACAAGGTCTTTTACGAAAACGCAGAGATAAAAAAGATCACCTGGGTACTTGGACAATCACCGGATATTGTAAATACCATCAAAGAGATCACCGCTGGCAAAAAAAATACATTTGTACTTTTGACAGGCTATGAGTTTTCTGTGATCAACGATCTCAAAAAGAAAAACATGGATTTTGCAAGGCTTAAACTTGTGTACACATCCAGAGAACAACCGAGCAGCCCCCTTATTCTCATTGGCACAGAGAGACCAAAAGAATTGCCAGCCATTAAAGAGGCCCTCTTGGGAATGCCTCTCTCCCTGAGCGGCAACCTCATCCTCAAAAAACTGAGGCTCAAGGGTTTTGCAGAAATACAAGACGGCAAATGAACCACAGCAAAAACAAAGGCCCAAAAAAGGCCATTGGTATTGATATCGGCGGCACAAAGATAGAGGCCTCCGTTGTCTCAAACAGCGGAGAGGTTTTAAAAACAATCCGCAGACCCACCATAAAAAATGACAAGGGCCTGTTTGAACTGATCCATACCATTGTCGACGAAATCAGGCAGGGCGAGGACATCTTGGGCGCAGGTTTTAGCATCCCGGGGAGTCTCGATCCCCAGACAAAAAAATTGCGAAACGCCCCCAACTCCCCCGAAATTAACGGCACAGATTTCTTCTGCAGGATTGAGCAGTCCTTTACACTGCCTGTTCGTATCGAAAACGACGCCAACTGCCTTGCCTTGAGTGAGCATCACTTTGGTGCTGCAAAGGGATGTGACAATGTTGTGGGCATCATAATGGGAACGGGCGTCGGCGGGGGAGTCATCACGCAGGGACGGCTGCTGCACAGCCACAGAGGGCTGGCGCCAGAGGTGGGACACACAATTATTGATGTCAACGGGCGTCCTTGCCTTTGCGGAAACAGGGGCTGTGTCGAGGCCTATTTAAGCGGGCCTTCTCTTCTCAAGCGTTACCACGAGGCGGGCGGCAACAGGGCTGTTAACAGCGCAAAAGATCTTTTTGGACTCGAGGGTGATCAACACGCCCGGTTTATTCTTGATGAAACACTCGTACTCTTCGATCGTTTCATGGCGGCACTAACGTCTATGTACGACCCCGAGATCATCGTACTTGGCGGTGGTTTGTCGCTGCAAGACGTCTATTACGGGCGCGGGCGGCAGATAGCCAAATACGTCTTTGGCAGCAACGACGCCCCTGTGATCAAAAAGGCAAAGCTCGGCGATGCCTCCGGCAAACTAGGGGCCGCTGCATTGTTTTTTTAAACCTGACAAGCTTAAAAAAAGACAGACGCGGGATTCCCCCTGTCTTTGTAAAAACAGCGACATTCGCTTGGTCTATTACGCAACATCAACAATCAATCAACTCTGACAAAGCGCGGGCCGATAATCCTATTATGTACGGGATGAGGTGTGGGCAGAATAAATATATTCTGTAGTGATTTCAGCGTGTTGACATGGGCACCCCACACAGACCGTTAAAAATGCCGTCGTTACAAAAATAAGTATTTGGTAAGAATTACTAAATCATGTAAACTGACGGTAATGTCCTTTAATTCTATGTTCAGTTTAAAAAAATTTGACATCAACACATTTATCTCAAAATACGCCGACTTTTTGATGCCCATGATGATTGCCGCGGTCCTCGGGATGATCGTGATCCCGATGAAAACATGGATCCTCGATATTTTACTCGCAATCAACTTGAGTCTTGGCATCACCATCCTGCTTGTCGCCCTCTACATCACTGACGCGTTAAAAATTGCCTCGTTCCCGACGATCCTGCTCATCACGACACTCTTCAGGCTCGCCCTGAATATTTCATCAACAAGGCTCGTCCTTTTGCAGGCCGACGCCGGTGAGGTCATTGACGCCTTTGGCAGATTTGTGGCCGGCGGCAACTTTGTTGTTGGCGGTATTCTCTTCTTGATTATTACCCTCGTTAATTTTCTTGTGATCGCCAAAGGGGCCGAGCGTGTCTCCGAGGTGGCCGCGAGATTTACTCTCGATGCGATGCCCGGCAAACAAATGAGCATTGATGCCGATATGAGGGCCGGCAACATCACAATGGAAGAGGCACAGTCAAGACGAAGCACACTGCAGCGGGAATCCCAGATGTACGGCGCCATGGACGGTGCCATGAAATTTGTCAAAGGCGACGCCATTGCCGGTATCGTGATCACCGTGATCAACATTGTTGCGGGTCTCATTATCGGGGTCACCATGATGGACATGCCCCTCAAAGAGGCCGCCGAACGATACGCCATCTTGAGTATCGGTGACGGGCTGGTCTCGATGATCCCCGCTTTTATTATCTCCCTGTCAGCCGGTATTGTTGTGACAAGGGTCAGCAGCGACAATAAGGATTCCAGCCTTGGCAAGGATGTGCTGACACAACTCACCAATTACCCCAAGGTCTTTCTGGTCGGCTCCATCCTGCTCTTTGTCCTCGGGGCCGTGCCTGGTCTGCCTCACACAGCGTTCTGGCCTATTTCGGCTGTCTTTGCCTTTCTTGCCTGGTCAAAAAGCAGAAAGAAACAGGAAAAGATTCAGGAGATCCTGCAGGAACCAAAGGAAAAAAAGATCAAAAAGGCCATCGAAAAACATGGGGACCAGCTCCCCTTTATCCTGCCAAGCCCAATATCAATAGAGGTGGGCTCTGCCATTATCCCCTTTGTTGACGACTCTCAGGACGGCGGCCGCTTCATCAACGAGCTCATCCCACTCTTAAGGCACGGCCTGTATTACGAACTGGGGGTCAATTTCCCCGGTATTCAGGTTCGAGGCCAGACTGTCGATATGGAGCCGGAGGCCTACATCATCAACATCAACGAAGTCCCTGTTGCCCGCGGCAAGATCATGCAGGGGTGCATCCTTGTTGGCGAACCACTGGAACAACTGCAGCTCTTTAATATCGAGGGCAAAGAAACCATTCACCCGATCGATGGTTCGATCGTGACCTGGACCAATGAGGCCTTTAAAGAGGTTTGTGTTCAGGCGGGATTTCGCATGTGGGATATTTCCGAGTACATGATCCTGCACCTCTCCTATGTTCTTAGAAAACACGCGCATGAGTTTTTGGGTCTGCAGGAGATTCAGACGCTCCTGACCGAACTGGAAAAATCACACCCGGCACTTGTCAAAGAGCTTGTCCCCAAGGTCATCACGGTGCTGCAGCTTGCCGAAATTTTTCAAAGGCTTGTTCAGGAAGAGATTGCCATCAGGGATTTAAAAAATATTTTTTCAACGCTCGCGCAATGGGCCGAGATTGAGCGCAACACGCTGCTTCTTACAGAACATGTCCGTTCCGGTCTCAAGAGGTACGTCACCCACAAATACGCAGGACACAGCAACTCGCTCGCTGTTTATCTGCTCGACCCGTCCATAGAGGATCTTGTCAAGGATGCGATCAGGACAACAGAAAAGGGCAACTACCTTGCGCTGGATCCCGAGATCACGCAGGAATTGATTGAATGTGTCGGAAAAGAAATCGCATCACACCCGTTTCCCCCAGGGGCAAAGCCCCCCGTTATTCTCACCACATCGGAGATCAGGCGCTACTTTAGAAAAATCATAGAGCTTGAATTTCCGCAGCTCTCTGTTCTTTCTTATCAGGAACTCAGTGAAAATTTGAGAATCCAGCCCATCGCCCGCGTGAATGTCCCAAGGCTCAAAGAGGCAACAGCCGCGGCATGATCATCTCATTGGGTCAATCATGAACAGGAAACCCTTGTTTTAAAAAGGCTGGCCGTCGTTGTGACCAGCGGTAGAGTGCGTTGAATTCACATCTTGCGCCACATCCGGGCCGCTTTTTCCATATACTTAAACAGTCCCTTGTGATCCCCGCTGCTTATTGCCTTTTTAAGAGATGCCAGCTCGGTCTGAAACTCGTCAATTTGGGAGAGGGTGTTCTCTTGATTGGCAATAAAAATATCACGCCACATGCGTGCGTTGGAACCGGCAATGCGCGTGTACGATTTAAAACTCTGCCCCGCGATTTTTTTAAGTGCCGCCGGCGATATTTTTTTTCCCACAGAACTCATCAGTGCAAACGAAAGGACATGAGGCAGGTGTGAACAGGCCGCGAGATATTTATCGTGATCCTTAAGAGACAACTCGATGACCCTTGCCCCCAAAGATTTCCAGAGAACCCTTGCCCTGCCTGCAAATGCGGGCCGTGTCTTTTGACCACAAACAATAAGGCATGGCGCGCGATCGAAGAGATCGCATCTGCTTGCTCTGGCCCCGGATTTTTCATCCCCCGCCATCGGGTGACAACCGACAAAATTTCCATCGTAAAAAAAACGATCCGCAAGCCTGATGATTTTTTGTTTGGTCGAACCCACATCAATCACCAGAGTTTGTGCAGGGATAAATTCTGCCAGGGACTTGATTCTCTCCTCAAGCGCAAGCACAGGGGTGGCAAGGATCACCAGATCTGATCTGCCCAGAGTGTCTCTTAACGAGCGGCCCGCAGTCGAAACAATGCCCGCCTTGACGGCATAGGCAAGATTTTTTTTGTCGGTATCAAAACCCACAACCTCATCAGCGATTTTTCTTTTTAAGAGATCCCGCGAGAGGGAGCCGCCGATAAGACCAACGCCCACAAGGGCGACTGTGTGATATGTCTTCATGTTTAAGAATTTCAAAATGACTGAGCGCGGGCACACTTTTCGCAATGTGGAAAAATCCAACCGCGTCAAAGTCAAGTGAGTCACTTGTGCTCACACGCACCTCGGGTAAGAACCAAGGATTTTGAAGAGAACACATTCTTCTTTCAGGACTTCAAAGGCCCTTTGTATGCGCTTTTCGGTGGCATGGCCGTCAAGGTCGACAAAGAACATATACTCCCAGACCTTTGTTTTAAGCGGCCGACTTTCGATTTTTGTAAGATTGATCTTTGCCTTGGCAAGAGGGGCCAGCAGTTCAAACAGCACACCCGGCTTATCTTTAGTGACAAATGCGATGGAGGTCTTGTCGTGACCTGTTCTCTCGGCCTGTTCTTCTCCCAATACCAGAAACCGTGTAAAGTTATTGATCTGGTCCTGAATATTTTTTGCGAGAATATTCAACCCGTAGTTGTCTGCCGCAAGGCCGCTCGCAATCGCCGCAGCGTTTTTGTCTTGTACTGCCTTTTCGGCAGCGGCCGATGTTGACTCTGTCTGATACCAGGCCGCGCGGGGGATGTGGCTTCCAAGCCACTCCCGACACTGCGCCAAGGCATGAGGGTGAGAATAAACCCTCTCAATTTTTTTTGCATCCGTCTGTGCCGACAGCAGGTGCAATCCCACAGACATCACAACCTCCGAACAGATTTTAAGTTCGGAGTCTATAAATTTATCCAGTGTATAATTAACAACACCCTCTGTAGAATTTTCGATCGGCACCACACCAAAGTCCGCACGACATGTCTCGACATCCCTGAATACAGACGAGATATCTGTTTGTGAGCAGAGGATCGCCCCGTGACCAAAGTGTTTGACGGCCGCCATGTGTGTGAAGGTCGATTCGGGTCCCAAAAAAGCCACACGGATCGGCTGTTCCAGGGCGCGTGTGGCAGAAATAATCTCTCTGAATATAGACGTCACAGCCGCATCGGTATAGGGTCCCCTGTTGAGGTCGGCAAGATGGTCAAAAATTTGTTTCTCGCGGGAAGGGACGTATATCTTTTTGCCGCTGCCCTTTTTAATCTGCCCTATTTTTTTTGCAAGCCCCCCTCTTTTTGACAAGAGTTTGAGTATCGCGGTATCTACCGCATCGACCTTGGATCGTATTTTGTCAATATTATTAACCTTTTTCATGTACCACCCTTATAAACATGTATTACTTGAATTTCAAGCAGACGAAGATTAATAGTGACCGGCCCAATAGTTTTTGACGTCCAATATAAAAACACAGGCCAAAGAACGCCAGAGCCTCACAAGTTACTAACTTGACTTTTTCGCGATTGAGTTCCTCCGTTATGCGAGGAATGCGCCCGCGCTCTGTCAACTTTGAAGTTCCTGGGTATAAATATTATTATGAGCGAAAACTCTATCGACAAATCCATTTCCGAAAATTTTCCTTATTACAACCCTAAAGAACAACTGTTGTTAAAAGACCTTGTCATTCAGTCGGACACAAAATCAAAAGAATTTCAGAACGCCAAGTCAAATTTTCTGAGTCTCCTCTATTCGGATCTCGTGGATTTTTACAAGTGGGAGGCCACAAACGAGGACCGCATCACGATCCGCAAGAGACTGCTCAATGTTGCCGGCCTTTTCTTTATCGTTCCCATTGCAGAGCTACGCGAACTCTCACACAGGGCAAAGCTCACGCACAAAAAACTGGTGTACGAAACCGCGCCAGACCCGCTGACGTCCGATATCGTCGAGATGCACTCGTACGATCTCAAATACATCAACGGATTTCAGGATTTTTATTCTAAAATACTGATGGAACCGGGGATGTCTGCCATGGACTACATTGCCGGAAACCGCGAAAAGCGCGTCTATCCTCAATCGCAGCTCACCGTCTTTCGCAGGTCCATACAAGAAGAAGTCATCTCCAAGGATTATCTCACAGCATCCGCAGAGCCATTAACACAAACGCAGTTTATTTCACTTTACAACCCCAACGGCTCCACCCGGGATCTTGTGACCATCGGCTTTGACATGGTGTACGAATCAGCCTTTATCGATTTTTTTCACAACGCCCCCAACGTCACTCCCATCACGTTGCCGCGCAATGCGCACATCATGGGCAAGCATTTTCTGCTTGCAGCCGTCAACGAAACCATCAGGGTCAAAAGGACCAGCAAGGACTTTCTGCAGGATTTTCCGGTCTTTCTTTTTGACAGCGACAAGGGCACAAACGAACGCGTCGATGACCTGGTCTTTTTTGTCACCGACAGCCTTGTCCCGCAGATCACGCAAAAAATAAGGCACTGGAATATCAAGCTGGGCCTTGATCCCGAAAACGAATTCATTCACTGGACAGGTGATCTACTCGAAGAAACAGATAAAAAATAATCCACCATCTCAATAAATACTGCGAAAAAATCTGTACCATCTGAGTGCCGAAGGGCCGCCGTCTTTTTTCCCGAGGGGGCCCGCACAGTTTAATCTGTCATGATTTATCGAAAGCCAGATCGACGTGGCCTGGCCCGCGATATTTTTTCGCGGGACAAAGCCCCATTGTCTGCTGTCTGAACTGCTGTCCCTGTTATCCCCCATCACAAAATACGAATCTGCGGGCACTGTGATTTCTAATGTGTCTGCATGAGCGCGCTGTTTATCGTACTGCGCAAAATATTTGTGACCGGAGGGCAACATTTCCAGTTTGACAACATGTTGTCCGTGCCTCTTAGCGTAGGGAAGCGGTTCCATCTCATCAGGAACCTGTGCCTTCGAGGCTGCCGAGAGTTCTGCGGTACAGACATCACCCGCAAACGCCCTTTCTGTCTTTATGACAGGTCCGTCCACCCTAAAGCCATTAATGAACACAACGCCGTTTGTGACCGCAATCCTGTCACCCGGAATCCCCATCACACGCTTGACATAATCAAGATCGGAAGTTCCGGGCATGGTAAACACAACAACATCGCCCCTGGATGGCCCCTCATTTTTAAAAAAATGTCCGGTGAGGGGTGGCAGTTTGATCCCGTAAGCAATGCGCCTCACCCAAATGTGGTCACCCTTAAGCAGTGTCGGCATCATGGATTCTGACGGAATCTTATAGGGCTCAAAAACAAAAAAAAACAGGCGCAAAAAACCAGGAACCAATAAGGCAAAAAAAACAAACAAGAAAGAAATGTATTTGATACGTGAAAAAAACTTCATGGGCGGGTTCAGATAATCCTGCGTCCAAAACGATCCCACCTCACATTGGGCAGGATGCCCGGGTCTGTGATGTTGTAGGGACATCTTGGGAGTTTGTCATCCAACTGCATGTTTTTTTCATCCTTGTCCTGCTGATACAAGGACAGCCAGATGTAAACGGCCTTGCCTTTAAGATTTTCACGCGGGACCGCGCCCCAGAAACGGCTGTCATGGCTCTGATCACGGTTATCCCCCATGACAAAATAAGACCTTTCCGGCACCACAAATTCAAAATCCTCACCCGGGAGAAAGTGCCTGGCATGCTGAATCATGTGCTTCTGGCCATTGTCGAACGTCTCAACAAAATGAGTAAACAGATCCTGCCCTATGTAGTGGGGAAACGCCTTAAATTCATCCGGGAGGATTTTTTGAGACCCTGCAGTCAGGTCCATGACACAGCGGTTATCTTTGTTTTGTCCCTCAACAAAAAAAGCTGTCTCGTCCATCTGTGCGCCGTTAACATTAAGCCTGCCGCCGGCTATGGTGATCCTGTCGCCCGGCAGACCCACAACCCTTTTGATAAAATCAACATCTTCATCATCCGGAAAACTAAAGACAACAACATCGCCGCGTTTGGGACCCTCAAATTCCTTGAGCCAGAACTTGGTAAAGGGAACCCTCAGGCCATATTTGTAACGGGCCACAAAGATATGATCACCCACAAGCAGCGACGGCACCATGGACTGCGAAGGGATCTTGAAAGGTTCAAACACAAAACTGCGTATGAGAATGGCAAGCAGCACTGCACTAAACAGCGCCTGAATATACTCGGCAATTATCTGAAAGGTGTTCTTTGTTTTTTTGGGTTCTTCGTTTTTTTTTGCCATGCTATTCTGTCTTCAAAGCCGCCAGAAACGCCTCCTGCGGGATTTCCACGTTGCCGACTTTTTTCATTCTCTTTTTGCCCTCTTTTTGTTTTTCCAAAAGTTTGCGTTTGCGTGTGATATCGCCCCCATAACACTTGGCTGTCACGTCTTTTCTTAAGGCCTTGACCGTCTCACGGGAAACAATTTTGCCACCAATCGCCGCCTGAATCGCCACATCAAACTGCTGACGCGGGATCAACTTGCGCAGTTTTTGTACAAGCGCCTTGCCCCTGTTGTAGGCGTTATCCCTGTGAACAATAATCGAAAGGGCATCAACCGGATCGGAGTTGATGAGCACATTCAGTTTGATGAGGTCTGATGTTTTGTAGCCCGTTACTTCATAGTCGAGAGAGGCGTAGCCACGCGTCATGGATTTTATCTTGTCGTAAAAGTCGTACATGATCTCCGGAAACGGGATATCGTAATAAATCACAACGCGGTCCTTGGTAATATAATCAATCTTGTCCTGTCTCCCCCTCTTGCTTTCACACAACTGGATCATGTTGCCGACATATTCTGACGGGACATGGATCATGGCCTTAACAAAGGGCTCCTCAATGTGATCAACGATATTCATGTCGGGAAGTTTTGAAGGGTTGTCAATCTCGATCATCTCCCCGCTGGATTTGAAGACACGATAAACCACCGTGGGTGAGGTTGTGACAAGATCGGTGTCAAACTCGCGTTCAAGCCTCTCCTGAACAATCTCCATATGCAGAAGGCCAAGAAAACCGCACCGAAACCCAAAGCCCAGCGCCAAGGATGTCTCCGGCTCGTACGAAAAGGCTGCATCGTTGAGACGCAGTTTTTCCAACGAATCTTTTAGCAGCTCATATTGATTGGGTTGCGTGGGATAGAGCCCCGAAAAAACCATTGGTTTGACCTCGCGAAAACCGGGGAGTGGCGTGGCGCAGGGGTTGTTAACATGGGTCACGGTATCACCAATCTTGGTGTCGGCGATTTCCTTGATGCCGGCAATCACAAACCCAACCTCTCCCGCGGTCAACATCGGCAAACTCTCGGGCCTCGGGGTATAGGCCCCCACCTGCTGCACCTCAAACTGTTTGTCCGAATGAAAAAACCTGATGGCATCACCCTTTTTGATGGTCCCATTTTTGACCCTCACGAGAATAATCACACCCTGATAAGAATCAAACCACGAGTCAAACATAAGGGCCTGCAACGGCGCGTTTTCGTCGCCTGCAGGCGGCGGCATGTCGGTGATCAATGCCTCAAAAACATCAACCACGCCCTCACCAGTCTTTGCCGAACAGAGCACGGCCCTGCTCCCGTCAAGGCCCACGACTTTTTCTATCTCGTCCCTGATCCTTTCGGGATCGGCATTGGGGAGATCAACCTTGTTGATCGCAATCAGCACTTCGAGATTCTGATCAAGTGCCGCGTAAACATTGGCGAGCGTCTGCGCCTGCACCCCCTGTGAGGCATCAACAACAAGGATCGCAGCGTCACATGCCGCGAGGGCCCTTGAGACCTCGTAATGAAAATCAACATGGCCCGGGGTGTCGATCAGGTTGAATTCGTACTCAAGTCCGTTTTTGGCAGTATAAAAAAGCCTGACGGATGCCGCCTTGATGGTAATCCCTCTCTCCCTCTCAAGGTCCATGGAATCCAGCACCTGGCTTCTCATTTCTCGTTCGTCGAGACCTCCTGTCATCTGAATAAACCTGTCCGCGAGTGTGGACTTGCCATGGTCGATGTGGGCAATAATGGAAAAGTTGCGTCTGCGTTCAAGGGGCACATTTTTTAAGGGGGAGGCCTGCATCGTTTAATGTCTAAGAATTTAATGTCTAAGAATTTGTAAGCACTACTGTTTTTTTATGTTTCCGTCAACAGTAGGCATCAACCGTAAATTCACAGACACCTCAGGTGTTAACTCACTGGAATGACCTTCATCATTTGAAATGATTTGAGATGCGTCATTTGAGATTACTCTCTGCATAGCCCTTGCCCGAGACCTGCGGGCAGTTGCTAAAAAAATGTGGGTGCAGTAGCAGAAACGGCAGCCTCCATAGTCTTAATACGGTTGTTTGTCCCTCGTGTGTAACGAAAAAAAACGCTCCCTGTGCATCCGCGATTATTTGGGCAAGGGTGGATTAATTTCTCGTATGACAGAGGAATCCCACCGCGTCCCCCAAGGGGATTTCCTTCGGGGCATCAAAATCAGGTTCGGAACTTAATATGAATAAAAAAAGAGAAAATTACTCCGTCTTACGAGTTTACGAGTTTCTTACGAGTTTAAGGTGCATTTTTTTCGTAATAACATTCAAGATTTTTTTGTTTTTTGGCCCCGTTTTTGGCTGTTGTGAAATTCTTGGTTTGATCAAGTTCGTGCCACGTAACTATGTCGTTGTTTCAAGCAAACAATCATAACTTATAATCTTGGCAAAGTAGTCTTGCTCAATCAACGATTCACTCACGCCATTGACATGGATCAATGCCGGTCTGATCGAAAAACCTTTTGGAATCTTGAGCCTCTTTCTTTTCTCTTCAACCTCCTGAATGATGGCCTTGTCCAGCGGTTCGTTTTTAAATTTTATTTCACAAAGATAGAGCGTATTGTATTTGGTTTGTATCATCAAATCGATCTGACATTTTTTTTGAGATTTTCTTTGTGTCTGAAAATAGGGATTTGCCCAGATGACCTCATTTTCGGGAATATCTAGCAATCGATAGAGCCCCGTACGATTTTTTGGTGACAACACCAGATTTTCAAATTGAAGCCCAAGGATGACAGACCATGCTGTCGGCAAACTTGCAACATCTCTGCTTATAATTTTTTGCTTGTTTGGCTCGATGTGTTTTAAATAAAAACGGATATAATTGTCACTCAGGCGATATTCACTTAATTTGGATGGTTGAGTTGTTTTGACATCCCATGTATAGTCCCGGGTCACAAATCCCGTCTGGCAGAGATCGTTGAGGTAATTGCTGATATCGCCACCCTTACTTTGATCAAGCGCCGTTAAAATGTCATCAAACTTGGCTTTTCCTTTGACCAGAACCCGAAGAATCTCTTTGTATTTGCCGCTTCTTTTTGAGAACAAATCTGAAAAAACCTGGTCAAATTCGTTAAACAACAGCCCTTCCTGCTTAAAACAAAGCCTTCTGATGTTTTCTTCGGCAGAAAGATTTGTTTGGATTTCTTCTAAATATCTGGGAATGCCGCCTGTGACAGACAATATTTTTAGCTTTTCGTATGATGAAATGCGATCACGTTTTGACCCCCAAAACAGGTTACATTCTTCAAGTGAGAGTTCTTTAAGTGTTAATTGGTGAGAAATACGGCCTATAAATCCGGTGTGATTAAGGATGTTTTTTTCAATCCACGTTGATTGCGATCCCGAAACAAGCAACACAAGTTTTGGGTTTTTTTTGAGATGCAAATCCCAAGTGTTTTTGAGTTTTCCCAAAAAACCGGGGGATTTCATTCCCATCCATGAGATTTCATCAAGAATAATCAGCACCCTGCCTCTTTGGCAGGCGTCGGCAAGAGATTTAAAAAGATCCCCCCAGTCATCTCTTGCAAAATGCGGGATTTTTAATTCGTGGAGTCTTCGTTTAAACTCTTCTTGCTGTGTTTGTGCGGTGACTCCTTTTTCTGGCGGGAGCCCTGTAAAAACAAGAACCCTGTTAAAAGATTTACCAAATTCTTCTGAAAGCCGACTTTTGCCAATGCGACGCCTTCCCCTAATGACAACAAAGCTGGCCATATTTTTATCGAGCAGGCCTCTCAAAGAATTTAATTCTTCGCGTCTGCCAATAAAACCATCCATAACGCCCCCCGCTTAAAATACCGCACCAAATAAACATAACCTTATTTGGTGCGCCATTTTACTTTATCACAAACCCGCACCAAATCAACAAAAATTTATTTGGGGAGAAACCATAAGACAGAAACCACAAAGAACCACAAGACGGAGCAAAATTAAGTCGGGGCATCCTAGTCCAAAAAAACACGCAACCTCAAAACCTCCTTTGCGATACGTCACCACAAGTTGCATGGGGAAACACCCCTTTTTTTTAATCACAACGATTGCTCATCACCTATGAGACTGCATCTCTTTAATCAATCGCCTGGCACAGGCGCGCAAAGACCGTGGCAGAATTTTGTCCTCGAGGCCACCCGTTACTTGCACCCCGAAACAGATGTGAGGACCCTTGTAGACGGGTATGCGCCTCAAGGACCCGCTGTGCCTCTGCCACCTGTGCAGACCCCGTGGTTTAAAACTCCCGACCTTGTCTCTGTTGCCAAAAGAGAGGCCGGCAGGTTTGATAACGCCTTTTATCACCAAGGGACACAAGGGCGCGCCGCAAATTATTTGGACAGCGCTGCTGTTTTTGCCTCAGCTTCACGCACGGTGCAGGGAGCTGCAGACAACCCCGCAAAAATGGTGGCGGCCCCTCCGCAGGGCGCGGCATCCTTATCAAGCGGCGCCAAGACTTTAACAGAGAAGACCGCCCCCGTACGCGACGGCCTGACCGGCAGGGATGCCATTAAAAAGGCCACGGCCGCAAACGCAAGGATGATGAGTCTTTCACACGAGATCATGAAAAGAGGCGTAAAACAAGACGCGCTTCGCATCCCTTTTTTGATCGATAAGGGGCTCTCTGCAAGGCTTAAGGTGACGCAGGGTGCGCTTGAAGATGCCCTTCATTCAGAGCTGACCAATCATTTTGGCGGGATTTTTTTGACCCTATTTTTTGAAAGACTCGCAGCGCTCACAAAAGAGGTGGGACCTCTGGTGATCAGCCTCGTAGACAACGCTGGTGGTTTTTTTGTTGAGGGACAAAGGGACGGCCTTGTGGTGGTGCCGCCGGAGATATCTGTCTTTTCCTCCTCGTCAAGGCTTGCCGTTACTGTGGCCCTCATCGCCCGCCAGATCTTTGATATGGTGGGGCCCCTGGAGTATGAATTTGAAGGGGGCCGCAAAGAGATGCAGGCCCCACCCGATTTTTGTGACATGGTGAGCGAGGCCCGTGAAGCCAACGGATACAAATTTTTTAGTTTACTCCATAGTCTCAAACAGATTCTGCCTCAGAACCACGCGGTCATTTGTCGCCTTGTACAAAAACGTGACGAGGCCATGAAACCCCGTGACGTTGAGAGAAGATTTTCAGACCCCGCAGACAGGGCGCACGCAGAGATGCTCGTCAGGGCCTACGGCCTGATCGATGGTTCAAAGAGGGATCTCAAAAAAGCCTTGAACGATCTGATTGATGCAATGGAATTTTTTATTAAGGATCCATGGGCCCTTCGCCGTCGCGTTGATTTTTGGCGAGGTCCTTTTATCGCCATCATTTCAAGCTTTATCCTTAAGTTTCCCGCAACACACGCCCTGCTTTATCCCCTGATCAGCGCCATCAATGGCAACGGCATGTATGAGGATACCGAGAGTCGCGTGTCAAGTTTGCAAAAAATATTTGACCCGCAGGTCCTGCGCCTGCTTGTGAAAATCGACAAACAACTTAGCAGGAAAGACGTGGCCAGTGTTCTCAAGTCCCTGCTGTCTCGTGATTATGCCGATAAGCTGTCATCCCACGATAAAAGATTAATACGCGCCCTCTGTCGCCACAACAGGGGGGCTGTGATTGAGGCCCTCAAGGACGAACTCATATCTTCCGATGCGCCTTCGTACCGCTTTAGCGCCCGACAGAAAACACTTTTTGTCATGGCGTTTGTCTTTGTCCTTGGCGAAGAGGGGTTTGAGACGGCCCTTAACACATACCTTTTGGTAAAGGGGCAGATCGATGAGGCCTATCGGATTCACGATAATAACCGCACAGCCCTTAAAGAACGTCCGCAAGAGGACCCTGCACATAGGGCCGAGGCTGAAAGGCATGAGGGCCTGATCACGCCGTTATACAGCGCACAACACAGGTTTGAGACAGCCCTGATTGAGATTGGCGGTCCAAAGGCCCTTGCTTTTTTTACCCGCGAGATCGACAACGCCTTGTCTGATCTCTCGGCCCTGCGCCTGTCAGACACCTCGGTCCTGTCCCGATTTTTTAAAAGAGAAATAGAACGCGGCAATGTGTCCATTATCGACTTTATCACAACAAAAATCGTGCGCCCGCTTAAACTGCGTTACGATGAGGCAAGGGCAAAGATCCCGCAAGGGATGGTGCCAAATGAAAATGATGAAAGGGTTATGGCACTCAGGGGAATCAAGTACCCCCTCTATGATATGCTCAGGCTCACTCTGGACGAATCTGTGATGACCGCACTCCTCTCGCCGGAGTTTGAAAAAGACTTTTTTCCCGGTCTTGGAGACAAACAATTTCAACACTTCACACACCCCGCCGCCAAAAGGTATTACGCACCAAGGCTGGCAAGGCTTATGGATCAGGTGCAAACCAGCGAGGCGCACAAGGCCATCCTGATTGCCTTTGGCAGTATGTCCGGTCATAACATTGAAGGGGGTTTCTGGTTTGATGACCGCTCAAACTGGATTGACTACACAAAGTACACAAAGACACTGCACGCCCTTGGTGCCGTGATGATTGAGCTTGCAGAACATAACGGCCCCGACCGTGAGTTTTTGTTTGATACGGCCATCAGGATGCACGCAAAGGCCCTGCAGAATTTTGAGCACAAGGGATCAAAACTTGTCGCAGAAAGCATTAAAAACAGCGAGGCATATTACGATTGTCTTGTACAAAGGGCAAATGCGGGGGATGTTATGGCCCTTGATGTCCTGATGAGTGACCCTGCAAATGTAGCGATGATGGTCAAGGAAGAGAGACTCAACGTCGCGGCCCCGACCCTTGCGCAGGCGTATATTAATGTGCACTTTAACCGCATTGTTTCTGTTTACACCGATATGTTCAAGCTCTTTGAAAGGGGTGTGACGCCGCACAGGCTTGTGCCGCTGAGTCAGAAACTTGAAGGCATGGCAGATCAAGAGGTTTCTGTACCTTTTTTTGTGAGCGATGTCCTTGATTATGTGCGGTCGGCGGGCCTTGATCTTTCTATATCTGCCGTTGATGACCTGCTGGACAGCATGAACATTATTCCCCACGGTGGGACGCGGCTGGCATTGTTAAAATCGCCGCGCCCTCCTTTGGGCACCCTCCTTGTCCCGCGTCTTGAGATACTGGGTTCCGGCTACAGGGGAACCCGTGAAAACGACCATGCCGATGCCCGCTACACCACAAGGGCCATAACAACGGCGGTCATCCACTACGGGTGGCAGGGGGGTGAGGCCGCTCAAAAAGACAGATCGGGGGTTCAAATAGCCTCTGGCGAGACCGTGATTCAGGAGATTGATTACCATCTGGCCCCCAAAGAGACCAAAATGGATGTCCATGTCTCACTGGCCGTAGCCTTTCTGCAACCAATCCCTGCCCACGCCTACAAGCGACAGGTGCCTGTGGGACGCAGGACCGTTGCCGAGATCATCACGGACCTCATGCGCCTTCAGCGTATCGAGACAGACGCCAAGCTCGAAATATTAAACGCTGTGGATTTGATGGACAGGACGTCTTTAACAGATAAACAGCGGCCCGCAGGGGTATTGCCCAACGACAAACAAACTTTAATCAACAAACTGCGTCATGCCCTTGACGAGATCAAGCGCTCGAAAGTTAACCCCGCCTATTACGAACACGTCTACGCCCCGCTTGAACACACACTCTCACAGGCAGGGCAGATGGATCTTGCCTCCTTAAAGACAGCGATCATAAATTCGGATACAGTTGTTTTTTTGGCCGGTGAGCATGGTTTTGTTTTTAATTTTCCCGTGGGAAGGGGCCGCCACCCGCTTGATGTTGATGTGGGTACAGTCATCGAATCCTTAAGGGACGCGGTGGCACAGGGCATGAACGCCCACCATCTCTTAAGGTATGTTAACAGCCTCTCCGAGACCGCAAGAAAAAAGGTGGCCAAGGACCCCGCGTTTAAAAAATTTTTTAGGGAACTATTGACCACGGGGCTTAGGCCCAACTCCCCCATCAGGGTCACAGAGACTATCGACGTCCTTAAGGGTGCGGGCCTGCTGGACGGGATCATGCCCGAGATCAATCCCAACCCCAAAAAAAGAAAAGACTCCTTTCTCTCCGAAAAGAGGGCCCTGGCCGAGATCGATCGTGTCATGACCCTGGCTGGCTTTGTTGAAAACGAGATCAAATCGGGCGATCACAACCGCAAAGACACAAGGCTCCTCTACCTCGCGGTTCTGATCAGTGGAATTCATGAACTCAGATCCGATGTAATTAATGGTTACAATACAGATATCTTTGATGCCCTTGGCCTTACAGAAAAACAAGGGCAGGTCCTCAAGACCGCGCTTCAACTTGCTGATAACCAGTCACTCGAATATTTCAAATGGAGGGACGAGGGCCGCTATAGATCTGTCGAACGCGACCTGTTTAAAAGGGCACTGGATATCGCCGTGGTGTTGAGACTTAAATCACTCATTCCCAATGAAGTGGCACCAGAGTTTAAACAGGATGTCGCAGAGGTGCTGCGCGTGAATCTTGCAAAGATTGCAGAGATCGATAAAAAAATAAAAGTGGTTGAAAAAAAAATAGGGGCCATAGGATATTTTGGCCTGAGCGAAGATCAACAGGCAAAAAAGAAAGGACTTGAAGGGCAAAAAGAGGCCCTTCAAAGCGAAGGGCGCGGGTGGAGAACACTGGAAAGGGTCAAGGCATTGCTGGAAGCAAGCGAACGCATGACCGCGCCCTATCAGGAGTTGGAGAAGTACAACGTGCGGGTCTTTGAATATGCCGCGGCCATTGTGGCACACCAAAAATGGCGGGCACACGGGCTTCGGTCCCACGCAACCACGTGCCTTATTAATTTTATGAGGGGGGTTAATCATGCGCACATAATCTCAAGCCAGATTCACCCCAAACCTGTGGTGCCACCTGATTACGGGTTTCAGAGGTTCTTCCCCATAGGCCAAGGAGATGGTGTGGAACCAGTGGGCACACAGGTTAAATTTGGCAAGAGGCAGGTCTTTAACATTGGGCCCAATACCGCCTTTGTCTCAGACAGAACATATGACGGTATCGCGATTGTTGCGGAGGATAGGGGCGCTGACACCGTTATTGTGGTCAAGGGCCGCCTTAAAAACCTGACGCCAGATCAAATAGACAGGGATTACAGCCTTGATGGTTTGGTGCTTGTCAGGACAATCGCGGGCCACGAGCAGGGCGCGTGGGAGCAGGCGTTTGAGGAGGCAAAAGACTACAGCATCAAGGAGCCCCGCATTGTTCTTTTTGCAAAAGAGGGCCGTGTTGACGAAGGCTTTATCCGCAGGCTTAAAGAAAAATACCCCCGCGTTGAGGTCCGTTATCGCGAGGCTGGGGACTCAATTGCCGTGGATAGAGATGAGATCGTTGTTGCAGGGACCGCCTCATTTGAGACGCATTTTGACAAGCAAACAATCAAAAGATCCCCGACACGCATTTTATGGAACACGTTCGACAGGGACGAGGGATGAGCGGTATCATCCTACAAACGGCAATTGAACCACGCTAAGCGACAGGAGATACGGGATTTAAGAATAACACCTTTATCACGACACATTTATTGCCACATAATATTTCGTTATTGACACCACCACTGTCCCCGTGCCTCAGAGAGATGTGCTGCTTATCAGCAAAATGTTGTCGTCTCTCATTGACAGACAAGTCGAAGCTGTTTATTTTCTCGCTTGGCTGGAGTTAATCATGGACAAAAAAATACGCTGGCAACAGCGCTTTGCCAATTTTGAGAAATCTTTTTTTCACCTTAGAAATGCCATTAACATCCCCAACCCAAATGATACAGAAAAGGCCGGGTTGGTTCAATTTTTCGAGATATCTTACGAATTGGCATGGAAAACCCTTAAAGACTTTCTCGAATCCGAGGGCTTTTTAACAAATACCCCGCGCGACACCATCAAACAGGCTTTTCAAAGCCAGTTTATCTCTGATGGTCACGCATGGCTTGCTGCATTGAGCGACCGCAATCTTACATCTCACACCTACGACGAATCCACAGCCCTCAAAATAGATCATCTGATCCGATCAAAATACTTTTTATTGCTTAATGATTTTTACTCCAACTTTAAAAACAAATCTCAATCATGATACACGGCCTCTCGCCAGATGATCAAAAACTTATCGAGTCAGTACTTAGAGAATATAAAGATGTTCATGAGGCTGTGGTCTTTGGATCACGCGCAATGGGAAACCAAAAGATAGGCTCTGATATAGACATCGCCCTCAAAGGTAATATATCTGGCACAACACTGAGATTAATCATAGACCGTCTCGAAAACGAAATCCCTCTGCCCTATAAATTTGACATAATCATCTATAACCAAATCAATTCGCAACCTCTTAAAGAACATATCGATATCCACGGAAGAACATTTTACTTGGTGCCTATCAAATGATGAATGGCGAAGTGAAATTCAAAATCGTGCGGGGTATTATCTTAATCTTAAGGCTGAAGTTTTCGAATAAGCACTAAGTTCCAAGTGGTTTTAAAACCTTAAGCAAAAAATGCCTGTTAATAGCAAATACTTTTGATCGTCCATGCTTTGTTTCGTTGATAAGGCCTATTTTT
The DNA here is from genome assembly GCA_015228875.1 of Deltaproteobacteria bacterium. GTDB lineage: Bacteria > UBA10199 > UBA10199 > UBA10199 > JADGCS01 > JADGCS01. Next base: position 33,476 of record JADGCS010000042.1, read on the forward strand.
TTAAACAAATCGAGTTCAGAATAAACAGGCTCATAACTCAGACAGATTTTTTTAGATATTATATTGGCATTGCCCTCTTTATAAGCCTACTTTTTTGCTCCGCCTAACTTTTCTTGTCTGACTTATTTATGAATAACACCTTTATCACGACACATTTATTGCCACATAATATTTCGTTATTGACACCACCACTCCTTATGCGACATACGCAAAATTTAGCTAGAGGAATATAATATGACTATTTCATCTCGTGTAACAATAGATCAAATGGCCGATGAAGTTTACGCATTTTATCTGGCCAACAAAGATGATTATTATGGGGCCAAGTACACAAGGGGAGAAATCAAAAAGGTCATTGTTGATTATATCAACGAACCAAGGCTGGATAAAAATTCAAACCTTTTTACAGATGCTGATACAATCGTCGGAAAAGACCCCGCATGGCCTTTGGAAAAAGTCTCAACGCCCGAGGGACTCAAGGAATTAATGGAGCTTACGGAGTCAACCGTAAGCATAGCCGAGCAATGGAGATATGAACAGTTTTATTGTCAGGACTATTATTATGCAATGGGCAGGACAAGGGAACCCCTTACCATCACAGACTCCACCAAAAGGACCCTTTTATGTGATTTCTTTGCAAGCAATTGGGAAAAATACTTCCCCCTCAAACCCGACAATAATCCAACAGCAACACCGGTAGTTGATGTGCTGACCGTAGAAGACGGCGACACGCTGATCCGTAAATCTCAATGGGACACAGCCGTCACTTACGGCGCGTCCCGCCTTGTGGCGCTTGATGCATTTGAAACACTTGAAAGCATCACAGTCATCAAAAAAGGAACAAAGGACGAAATCTCAAAACTCACCGCCCCCGCTAAAGTCAATGCGGAGTATTGCTCCTCCGATAATCACTGTATGGCCCTCGTCACAATTCCCAACGACAAGGTGTCAAGGCAGTCTGATGGCCTGATGTCAGCAATCAACAGCAGTCTCAGAGATTCAAACCCCGACCTTGCGGCAAAGCTGGACAAGGCGGAGCTTAAAACAGCCCTTAAACCAGCCCTCGATGCCATCACAATGGCCCTTGGTGATTTTTCAAAACAGCTCTTAAAGGACATTGTCGCATACGCCAAATCAAAAAAAACAATCTTTGGAAATGAACCATCCTATGCCGCAGAATACACGGATGGAAAGGTCAACAAGTCAAATAGCAGTTTGGAAATACTGGATTACTACGGCCGTGATCTTAATTGGGACACCGTGGGCAATGATGTCCTCGCCAAATACCTGTCTGATGAAAAATACGGACTCTTGAGATATGTGCAAAACGAAGGATCCCGTTATTACCAAAACAATTTAAGCGCTATCAGAGACAAGCTCAAACCGCTTCATGATCCCCAGTATCAATTGACTCAAGAAGAATCCAACACTGTCACCGAACAATTCCTGTCCATTGTACCTGATCCAAGAAAAACTTACGACAAACAAACGGTAAAACAATTTGCAAAAGACTGGACAGGTCAATTCAATCAACAAGACAGGACCTTTCTCAATTTGTTCCTGCTTTTTATAGGTTCAGGTCAAACCACACCACGCTACCCCAATTTTAGGAACGACGTAATCACACAAGCCGCGAATCAGGCATTGGAAACAGGCCGCGGTATTTTTGCAAGCCCAATTGTGGCTGATGCCACCAGGGCCTTTTATCAATTCCAGATCAGGAAATTGAATGAATGATGGATGCCTCGTCTCGCCGTAGCCTTGGGCCGGTAATGCGCACTGAGAGTAGCCGAAGAGCATTCAAGATAGGGGGATATTGACC
>JADGCS010000043.1 GCA_015228875.1 Deltaproteobacteria bacterium
CTCGATGTCGGCTCATCGCATCCTGGGGCTGAAGTAGGTCCCAAGGGTAGGGCTGTTCGCCATTTAAAGCGGTACGCGAGCTGGGTTCAGAACGTCGTGAGACAGTTCGGTCCCTATCTTCCGTGGGCGTAGGAGTATTGCGAGGATCTGTCCTTAGTACGAGAGGACCGGGATGGACGAACCTCTAGTGCACCAGTTATCACGCCAGTGGTACAGCTGGGTAGCCATGTTCGGAATGGATAACCGCTGAAGGCATCTAAGTGGGAAACCAACCTCAAGATAAGTACTCCCGGGGACTTGTGCCCCCTTAAGACTCCTTGTAGACTACAAGGTTGATAGGCCGGGTGTGTAAGTGCAGTAATGCATTTAGCTTACCGGTACTAATAAGTCGTGAGGCTTGTCATCTTCTTGTTATGGCTTGGGTAGTAAATGAAAATTTGCAACCTACGCTCAAACGGAATTGTAATGACGTGCCTTGAAACGCTCGTTTCGTTTAATTTACGAAACATGTTTATTGATGCAAAAATAAATATGGTCTCCTGTGCAAGATTTAAAGCAGGTGTGCGTGGTAAGGCCACCTGCAATATTTTCTGGTGATAATGCCGACGTGGTCACACCCGATCCCATTCCGAACTCGGAAGTTAAGCACGTGAGGGCCGATGATACTGCTGGGTTACCCCTGTGGGAAAGTAGGACGTTGCCAGGATTAATTTAAAGAACCCCGCTATCGCAAGGTAGCGGGGTTTTTTTTGATTTATAATTTGGAGAATAGATTTATGACACAGATAAAATTTAAAGGTACTCCCGCAAATACCATTGGCAGCCTTCCAAGGACGGGTGCAATGGCCCCTGATTTTAATTTGGTCAACACCAGCCTTGAAGAAGTAACCCTTGCCTCTTTTGGGGGTAAACAAAAGGTCCTTAATATTTTTCCCAGCGTTGACACCCCGGTCTGCGCTATGTCAGTCAGAAGATTCAACACTCTGGCGTCTCAAAAGGATAACACTGTGGTCCTCTGCATATCTGCGGATCTTCCCTTTGCATTTAAACGCTTTTGCGGGGCAGAGGGGATAAATAACGTTCAGACACTCTCAACCTTTCGCTCCGACTTTGCCAGAAATTACGGTGTTGCCTTGACAGACTCTCCACTCAAGGGCCTGTGTTCCAGGGCTGTTGTTGTACTTAACCAAGACAACAAAGTACTCTACACCGAACAGGTTGACGAGATCACCCAAGAACCCGACTACGACAGGGCATTGGCCGTGCTGTGACTTTTGTATTTGTTGTTCCACTTACAGTCCTGATACTCTTTTGTTGGCCTTTTTTTAATGTGACATTTTAATTGTAGAACGGGAACAGACCCCACAGTCCAAATGCCCCAACCGCATATAAAATCCCTTTGTTCATTCATCTCCTTCTCATCTGATCAGATCGAAGTGGGTGAAGGGTTTGGGCTGGTTCAAACGGCAAGGATGGGCCCTATTTTAATTCCAGCTCCATGAGTTTTTCTTTGGGGTCATCGGTGGTCTTGCAGACAAATTTCATCTTTTCAAAGACGTGAAGCATGGCACCGTTGTCGGATCTGACAAGACCGGAGAACCTTGCAATACCGCGCTTTGTGGCAATTTTAAGCATGTGTTCCAGAAGAACGCTGGACATACCAAGGCCGCGTTTGCTTTCTTTGGCTACAAAGGCTGACTCGGCAGTGTTGGTTTCCTGATTTAAAAAATAACGGCCAACAGCATGAATGACCTCGCGCGGGCCCTGTCTTTCTATGATGCAGAGGGCGAGGTTCTTTTTTTGATCGACATTGACAAGATCGTAGGCTCTTTCGCGCGTCATGTTTTTTGGAACATAACGGTAGCGTTGCAGGAGCGTTTCTTTGTTGTGTGAGTAAAAAAATTCTTGAAGACGCCTTTCGTCGGAGGAATGCAGGGGCCTCAAAATGTATTCTTTGTTGTCTTTGAGCTTGAGTTTGATGAGCGCGACATCGCCGAGTTCCTTCATTTCGACAGGTTCTTTTGTCTGGTATGCGGGAACCCAGAAGGACTCTCTGACCTCTTTCATGAGTTCTTCGCGAAACTTGGGGTGCGCAATTTGTATGAGTTCCAGCGCTCTTTCGCGGACGCTGCGTCCTCTTAAAGTGGCAATGCCGTATTCTGTAACAACATAGTGGACGTCCCCTCTTGAGGTGACGACACCGGAGCCTTTTGAAATGCAGGGGACGATTTTCGAAAGTGTGTCTCCCTTGGCCGTTGAGGGGAGTGCAATGATGGGTTTGCCGCCACGGCTCATGGCTGCCCCTCTGATAAAATCAACCTGTCCGCCAATACCGCTGAAAAAACGGCGTCCGACGGAATCGGATACCACCTGACCTGTCAGGTCAACCTCGATGGCGCTGTTGATCGCCACCATCTTGTCGTTTTGAGCGATGATGGTCGGTTTATTTATGTACTCGCTGGGATGGAACTCGACATGTGGGTTGTTGTGACAGAAATCGTAGGTCTTTTGAGTGCCGATAACAAAGGACGTGATGGTTTTACCTTTATGAATGGTCTTTTTTTCGTTGTTGATGATACCACTGTGTATGAGATCAAGCACGCCGTCGCTGAACATTTCGGTGTGAATGCCGAGATCCCTGTGTGATCCGAGACATTGCAGAACCGCGTCTGGAATTTTGCCAATGCCCATCTGCAGCGTGCTGCCGTCCTCGATAAGGCTGGCCACGTATTGTCCGATCCTGAGTGTTGTTTCGTCCTGTTTGGCGGGGAAGAGTTCGGGCAGGTGATCGTTGGATTCTATACAGGCGTCTATTTTATCGATATGGATAAAACTCTGTCCGTATGTTCTGGGCATGCGCGGGTTGATTTGCGCGATGATATGCTGCGCAGCCCTGCAGGCTGCAGAGACAATATCGATGGAGACGCCAAGCGAACAATACCCGTATTCATCTGGCGGTGTGACCTGAATCAGTGCCACATCGATGGGGAGGATTCCTTCTAAAAAAAGACTGGGGATTTCGGACAGAAAACATGGGGTGTAGTCGGCAAGCCCCTTGCAGACAGCCTCGCGGCTCCCATGAGAGAGAAAGAGGGAATTAACCTTGACTTTGTCTTTGTATTTTTCGGTGGTCCAAGGGCTGTCTCCCATGGTGAGGATGTGAACGGCCTCGAGGTCAAAATGACTTGGGGCGTGTTCCAAAAAAAAATTGATGAGTGTGTGAGGACACGCGGCACCTGAACCAATAAAAATCCTGGAACCGGGTCTTAATAATTTTGCCAAAACAGCAGGGGTTAATTTTTTTTCTTCTCTTGGTTGATTGATAAGCACAGATTTGTCTCCTGTTAAAATGTTTGGGGCTTCTAACAGAAGACAAGGCCGAATGTAAACAGAAATGATTGAAAAAAAGGGACGGGATTGAGGCACGCATGGAGCACTAACCCTTGCGGTTGACCACTCTCAGGGCATCGTTGTCGGCAGAGTTTCTGTTTGTCAGGAGCCTGATTTTCTCCTGTGCCTGATGATCAAGTTTTGCGATCTGTTCCAGATTAAAAACGGCAAAGGTATGCTCGTGAACCTTGAGAAGATCATCGTACGGTCCTTTGCTGGTGATCAGTTTGACAAAGAGAGGGGCTGTTTCAATTGCCATGAAAAGGAACATGATAAACCAGTTTGCCATATTGATAGGATCGCTTTTGTCAGAGATATTTCTCAAGGCATAGAGTCTTGCTGCAAGCCCGTTGTATTTGTCCCGCTCAAGATTGACCAGATCGGAGTTCAGCGTGGTATCAATGGTCTTGATTTCTTCCAGTCTCGCATCAATCAATGGCTGGTATGTATCAACAGTCAAAGCCAGTTCCTCTTCTGCAAGATCCAGGTGTTTCTTTTTTATTTTAAAGATGGGGCCAAGGCTTGCCCTCTTGGAGCCGCCTGTGCCGTCTGCCTCCTGCTGAGCGACGATCTGGAGTTCATCCCGTTTTTTTGTTCTGACGTTGATTTCTTTTCTAAACTTGTCGATTTCCTTGTTGAGTCTGTCAATCCGGGGCTGGTGTCTTGCCTTCACCTTGTCTTCTTGTTCCTTAAAGATTGATTGTTCCATCAGAATCAGTTCTGCGTTGATCTCTGGTTCAAAAATTTTAAGTTCCAGTGGCTTTGAAATAATGATGGCCAGCAGTATCGCCAGAATGATACGCGGGAAGGCGAGACGGAACTCAATCCAGAAGTTTCCTTCCTTTTTCATGCTCGAAACAATAAAGCGGTCGAGATTAAAAATCATGCTTCCCCACACCACGCCGAACAACACCGCTATAATACTTGAGCTGAAAACAGTATGGAGCGCGTAAGCACCGGCAAAGAAGGCAAAGAACCCCGTGAAGAAGACGGTGGCACCGATACCCATGTATTTGTTGTACTCACCCGGACATTTTTTAAGGATGTCCAGATTGGAACCCGAACAGTATAAGAAAAACTTTTCTAAAAAATACATACCACTCCAACCGGCACAAAGCCAAGGGCACCACACACCGTGTCCGCTACCGGCGGGCGCCGAGACTCACCGCGGAAAAAAGACATGTTGTTGCAAACCCACGGCATCCAGGATGCCTTGCAAAACACATTTTTCAACAGTATCCACTATTATAAACTAAATCACCGACACACTTTCCCCCCGTATCGATGCCTTGTGATGCGTTCACTTGCGCTGTCTTTCGTTTACAAAGTCCTTTTAGTTTAGCACAAAAAATCGTGTTTGGTAAAAGGTGTTTTTATTATTTTTTAAATATAGTAATTCCAAGAGGTTGGGTGTTAGGCTTGGCGGAGATGAGGCTTAACTCAGGGGGCACTCGGCGACGGAGGTGTTTCTGGAGGCTTCTGAAGGAATTCAACCGGATCAAAGTCAAGTGAGTAACTTGTATTCCTCTATTTTTTTATAGAGAGTCAGCCTTGAAATCCCCAGGGCCTTTGCTGTGCTGCTTTTGTTTCCGTTAAAGTGTTTGAGGGTCCTGATTAAAATTTCTTTTTCGTAATCCTGCAGTGTTTTTTTGGGATTAAATGCAAAACCGTCTTGAGCGGAAGGGGCTTTTGTTTGTCCAGTCTGTGAAGAATTGTTGATCATGAGACCAAGCTCATTCTTGATTGACTTGCAACTGTTTTCCAGATCAAGGGTCTTGTCAATAATCAGCCCCAGCAGTTTTTGAGGGTCTTGTGTGTTGATGAGCGAACGGCTCAGAGAGAGGGGGGGGGTGTCGGCGCCTTGCGGGGGAGAAGGCGGACTGACAGAAGGCTCGGGCTGCCCTGCGGTCGGGGAGGCACTTTGTTGGTTGAAGTCTGCGCATTCTTCAAGAAAACGTTTTATTTTAGATTGCCCGCGGTATGTCTGTTGATACTCATCCGGCAGTGATGATGCGATTGTATTGATGATGCAGTCTGCCTTTGTAAAATACGCCCCGGCCTTGTCCTGATCACCCTCTTTAACCGCTTTACGAGCCATGAAATGGTAGACCTGCCATAGAAATTCCCTTTGTCCAGTTTTTTCGGCGCGTTCTACAAGTTCAAGATCACCGGGACAGGGCGGGATGAGCGCGGATTCATTTCTGTCAATATCAGGTACTTCATTTAATTCCTCTCGCAGCAGGTCGTATGCCGACTTGAATTCATCATCGTCTGACGGGGGCGCGATTTCGTTAAAAAGATGACTTGCCTCGGCATATTCCCTGCGTTCAAGTTTTAAATCGGCAAGGTTAAGGAGAGACCATGCTGCGAGGTCTGACAGATTGTTTTTCTCGGCCCTTCTGAGGGCGCTTTTAAACCCCGACAGTGCCTTGTCGTCATCCTCAAGGTTACGCCACATACAGCCGACGGAGAGATCAAACCAGCCCGAAAGCCCCTCGTCTGCAATGTCACTGGCGAGCTTATGGCCGCTCCTCAAGTATTTGAGGGTTTCATCGTTAAGCCCAAGCTGTTGTGCTGTGTTGGCGAGCATTAATAAATTTTGGGACAGTGTCTTTTTGTTTCCGTAACGCGCCTGATAACCCGCCAGTTTTTTGAGCAGGTTAAGGCTTGTGGCATACTCACATTTCTTTGTGTGCGCGGTGATGAGATGACCAAGGATAGGGATCATCAAATGGTAGATTTTTTTTTCTTCTGCAAAGTGAAAGGCCTGAGTGAGTGTTGCGATGGCCTCTGTCAGACGGCCGGCACGGAGCAGTACATAGCCTCTTGTGCCATGGGCGGCGATTGTTTTTGTGATTTGAGTTTGGTCGCTGTCTTTGGTCTGTTTTTTTAACCGTTTCAGGGCCTCATCGTACAGTCCTTCGTGACACAGGGCGAGACATAAATTGTTTGCTGACAACTCTGCTGATATATTTGTCTTGTCTGCTTCTGTTGTGGTTTCTTTTGTCAGAGTTTTCTCAAATATCAGACGGGCCTGTCTGTAGTGACCGGACTGAAGATCAATATTTGCAATGGCGTTGCGGAGGCCTGTGTTCCGGGCATGATCTTGTGATGAAGCCTCCAGGGCCTTTTCGAAGGCTTCGCGGGCCATGGGAAGTTTTTGCTGTTTGTAATAAAATAATCCCAGTGTTTCAAAATAAGAGCTGCTTTTAATTTCACGGGATTGTTTGAGGAGGGCTTGAGCCTCCTTGAGATTCCCAAGATGGATCAAGAGAGTCGCGGCTTTTAATGCGAGCGTGACAAAAGTTTTTGTGTTTTTATTATAAAAGGACAGGAGTCGTGTGAGGCAACGGGCTGCAGAATAAAAATCGCCGCTTTCTTCCAACCCTTGACTGGCTCTGATGCAGGCCCTTTGCGCCTGTTCTTTAAGCCCGGCACGCACAAAATGAAACCCAAGTTCCTCAAAACTGATTTTGGGTGAGTGCCCAAGTCCCGTGGCGATTTTTTCATGGAGTTTTTTCTTGTGCCGCCCCGTCAGTGAATTATTAATCTCGAGGGCCAGTGTTTGACTGGCAGCGCGATAGTGATTTTCGTGTGTTTTGGTAATCAGTCCGAGGTCACGCAGTTGTTTTAAAGAGGCAAGAATATTTTCTGTGTCAGCTCGGAGAATCTCACAGAGCTCCCTCTCGGCCACCGACCTAAAAATGAGGGAGATGATGTTTAACAGATCCTTCTGTGTTCTATCGAGCGAGTCGACCCTTGATTTGTAGATAGATTTGATATTTGACGGTGGCAGGAATTTTTTTAAATCCGTCCTCTGAATCTGATTCGTGTCCTTCGGGATGTGCGGTGCCAGAAGTTTGAGCCCTTCTCGCATCACGAGAGGAATCCCCTGCGAGTATTCGTGTACGAGAGATGCGAGTGGCTCCCATGCCGTGTCCGGTCCCCAGATTTGATTAAGATAATGGAGGACATCCTCGGGTTGGAGTGGATCAAGTTTGACCAAGCCCGAAGCAGGTTCCTGAACCGCAAGAACTATAAGAATCCGGGCATCGAGGTTTTCATCTTCTGCAAGTTCCAATCGTTCGCCGAGGTGTTTGATGCAATCTGCGGAGTCCTTGTCTGCCAAGTGAAAGTCATCAAGGATGAGGCAGAGGGGTTTTTGCATCGAAATATCGATCATGTGATCGCATCTGCGATGCAGCTTGAGTTTGTTGTCGACCGATGCCGCGGTGTTCAAGAGCGTGTCTGATTCGTGCTTAAAGAAACGGCCTGTTTTATCTTCAATCTTTTTCCATGTAGATGACGCACGGTCACATTGAATATCCACAATCAGCACGTCATCAAGTTCAAGGTGAGTTCTCAACTCTTTCAAGATTCTGGTTTTACCTATGCCCTGAGCCCCGAAGACTCCACAGGTGTGATGTCTGATATTTTTTTTCTGTATCACAGATTGATAGGTGTTGAGGATGTCCTGTATGACGGCATCTCTGCCGACCAAGGGACCATGAGGGGGGGTATGCAGGGAAAATTTTTGCAGGGTGGCCCCGTATTTATGTTGATGGGACGCACTGAGAAAGCTCAAGGCGGCTCTGGCGTTCGCAAAACGTTTGGATGGTATTTTATTTAAGAGAGTTGAGATGAACTCTGTCATGTAAGGGGGGATGTCTTTTCTGTCCCCGATAACATTCCTGTCCCCATGTTGATGCAGGTGCCATTCGATGATTTTGCTACGATTTGCGGGATCAAAGGGCCATTGACCTGACAGGATGCGCAGGCACAACATGCCGAGTGCGTAAAGGTCAACTTGCTCGCCCCTGTCTTGTGACTGCTTGATCGCTTCGGGCGCCATGCAGGGGAGGTTCTCTATGGGCAGCTTGTGTAAATTTTTGAGTCGTGGTTCCATTTGAGGGGCAAGGAGTTTGACGTGAGGATGGTGCTGATCTTCCCTGATCAAGATTTTTTTTGGTTTGATATCAAAATGAAACAGACCGCGCGCGTGCATGCAGTCGAGGGCGGTCAGTATTTGAACTAATATTTCTTCGAAGAAGTCGACGGGTTTGTTTTGGCACGCCTTGATGATTTCGGTGCCCTCGCAGATTTCCGAGGTGAAAAAAAATCTTTTTTCGTCCCTTGTTGAGCCAAAGTGATAAATCCGGGCAATATGGGGGTGATCTATTTCTGACCAAAGGGTCAATGCGTGTTTTAGGCGAGCCCTGTGTTTGGCATCGAGCGGGTTTTGTTGTAAGAATGTGAGAGCGACCTCTTGCTTGTCTGCAAGGTCTACGACATGGCAGGTTTCACCTGACTTGCCACTTTCAGACTTGTTGATGATCTGATAGTCGCCTGAGCTTGTTTTAAGCACTGTGTCACTCATAAATGGGGAGACTGTTTTTGAAAGGTCCTCACTCTACCAAGAGGTTCACGAGAGTTGGTGAGGACACAATCAAAAGTGTTAATTTATTTTACAATAATCTGGATAAAAAAATAACAATTATTTTGATCAATAAATAAATATTAATAATAACGGTAATATGCAGCTGCCCCTTTTTTTGCATGCAGATGCCACGTACCCCTGCCATGCAGGTGCCACATACCTTGTCCACCGCTGTCCCGTGCCGTGCGTACACATACCCAGGTGCCAAATACCCTGTGTCCAGGTATCACATACCCATGCCGTGGAAACTTGTTGCCAGGTACTTTGCGATAAACTTGGTGCTAGGTACTTTGCTGTGAAAACTTGGTGCCAAAAAACTTGGTGCCAAAAACTTGGTGCCAGGTACTTTGCGATGAAATACTTTAACACATGATGGGCCGCGTGTTTTATTCTGTGTCCTTATTTATATTGACGTCTGATGTGAAGCTGTTTAATGGGCTTTCTTCAATAAATACAGCGGGGTGTTTCTGATGTTAAATGACGTTTGCGTTTGCAAACATGATTTAATGATCAAGGCACCGGCCATTCATTATGAAAGTTTACACTACAGAAAACATACGTAACGTATGCCTTGTTGGTGACAAGGGTGTTGGCAAAACCTCATGTACAGAGGCCATGTTGTATACAGCAAAACTCACAACAAGGCTTGGTAAGGTCGATGAGGGCAACACAGTTGTTGATTATGACCCTATGGAGATCGACCGTAAACAGACTCTCCTTGCGAAACCCGTTGCCATTGAATGGCAGGACCGCAAAATCAATGTGCTCGATACCCCGGGGTATGCCGACTTTATTGGCGAGGCTGTTTCGGCTCTCGCTGTTGCAGATACGGCCTGTCTGATGCTCGATACGGTACGTCATGTGACCATCAGCACGGGCAAGTTTTACGAGATCTGCGCAAAAATGAACAAACCCCTCTGCTTCTTTTTAAATAGGCTCGATTCCAGTCGCTCCGATCAAAACGAAAGCCTCAAACAGATTCAGGAGATGACCGGCAGTCACGCCGTTCTTTTTACACTGCCCTGCGGCGAGGGTGAATCCTTTAATGGGATTGTCGACCTTTTAGAGATGAAGGCCTATACAGCTAAAGACGGCAAGGTAGAAGAAATGCCCATCCCTGCAGACATTCTCGAAGAGGCAAAGGCCGCGCACACACAATTACAGGAGAGTGCAGCCGAAACCGATGAATCCCTGATGAATAAATACCTCGAAGCCGGTGAATTGTCTCACGCCGAATTAACCAAGGCCCTTGTGAGCGGATTTGTCAAAAGAGATTTTTTCCCCGTTTTTGTGGGGAGTGCCTCCCAGAATATCGGTGTTAAAAATTTTCTGGATGCCCTGGTTCATGTTTTTCCGTCACCAGCCGAGGTTCTTACTCCAAAATGCAGACATCAAAACGAAGAGAAACAGCTGCGTCAGGATTCCAGCGGGCCTGTGGCCGTGCAGGTGTTTAAGGTCACCGCAGATCCCGGTCTTGGCGAAATTTTTTATCTCAAGGTTTTTTCGGGAAAACTGGCGAGCGGGATTGATCTTGTCAATGCTGCCAAAGGTTCTTCGGAACGCATGGGACACCTGTTTGCCATGCGTGCCAAGGAGAGAATCGAAGTGGCAGAAGTGTTTGCCGGTGATATCGTCAGCACGGCAAGGCTTAAAAGTGTGGGGATTCAAGACACACTCTGTGAAAAAAAAGATACCGTGCAGTTTGATAATTTTCCGTATCCGGAACCTTCACTGTCGTTTGCAATGCTTGTCAAATCCCGACAGGAGCAGGACAAGCTCGGTGCTGGTATCTCCAAACTGATGGCCACAGATCCCACGTTTAAAATGAGGATCGACAAAGAGTTTGCTGAGACCATTATCTCCGGCATGGGTGATCAACACATCGATGTGATTGTGGAGCGTCTTAACCAGCGCTATGGCGTCAAACCCGAACTCGCCAAGCCGCATATCGCGTACCGCGAGACGATTACCAAAAAAGGCGATGGGCAGGGTAAATACAAAAAACAGACTGGTGGCCATGGCCAATATGGGGACTGCTGGCTCAAGCTCGAACCACTTTCGCGCGGCACTGGATTTGAATTTGTCGACAACATTGTTGGCGGTTCTATCCCCGGAAAATTTATTCCGTCGGTAGAAAAGGGTGTTAAAGAAGCCATGACACGAGGAATCCTTGCCGGGTATCAGGTGCAGGATATGCGTGTCACAGTCTTTGACGGCAGTTATCACGATGTCGATTCCTCAGACCTTGCCTTTCAAATGGCCGCATCAATGGGGTTTAAAAAGATCATGGAAAGCTGCGGAGTGCAGCTGTTAGAGCCGGTGATGAACGTCGAGGTCTTTGTCCCGTCAGAGTTTGTCGGGGACGTGACCAACGACATGTCTTCCAGACGCGGCCGTATTCAAAGCATGGATCATCAGGGGAATGTCGACATCATCAAGGCACAGGCGCCAGAGGCAGAGCTGTACAAATATTCAACAACACTTCGTTCGATGACCAGCGGCGCCGGCACTTATACCATGAGCTATTCGCACTACGAGCCCGTCCCGCCGCACATGGTGACCAAGATTGTCGAAGAGACCCAAAAGGAAAAAGAGGCAAAGGAAAAAGAAAAGTAAATTGCACTGACGGTGTTCAGAGGTTTGTGTTCTTTGTCACATACGGTGCAACGAGAAGGGCGGGGTGGTGCGGCAGCACGATCCCGTGCCTTGGTTTGTAATGATCCAGCCCTTCGAGAGAGGTTGTGCCCTTCGCCACCAGGACCATAATATCATCGACGAGTGGGATGTTCACCTCACCATGAGCGGTGTTCATGTCTCCCTTTCTTTTTTTAAAGATTCAAGCTCCTCGGCAATGGCGAGGTCCCTGTGTCGTCCAAGTGTGTTTTTGCACTTGATGAGATCATCGAGAGAAATCAAGCGGATGACATCATCAAAAATTTTTATTTCTTCTGAACTTTTTAACACATCATAATAATTTCCAACGCCTTCAATATGTGACACAACATCAAGGATGCCGAGGTCGGTGTTGATGCGGATGGTTTTAAAGCCAGAACCATCGTTTAAGGATTGAGATAAAGGTGCTTCGTCATGGTTTTTACTCATGACAGGGTGGATGGGTTTCAATACTTTATAGAGAAGATCAATTTCATCCTTTGAAAACAGCACGCAGATGTCAAGGTCACGCGTTGTATGTGTTGAACCATGGAGAACCGCCGCAAAACCGCCTACAAGGACAAAATCAAGCGGGCTCTTTGCCAGTAGATCGAGGAGTTTTCTTAAGTCTTTCACGGTGCGCCTTTCCGATTTTGTTGAGTTCGTCTATGAGATCGAGCATCTCCTGATGTCGATCCATCCGTTCTTCATAAGACAATTTTAAATTTTCCCTGATGAGTTCTAAATCGATCTCAGATTTTGTTTTATCGGGACCCGTTGTTTTTGATGAGTCAGTCATAGCGGCGATATTAAATAACTTATCCGGCGTTGGCAAATTTAAAAAAAATGATGTCGCACTGTCCCTAACAGAATCCCTAAGACAATCCCTAAGACGGAGAAGACAATCCCTAAGACGGAGAAGACAATCCCTAAGACGGAGTAAATCATCCTTCTGCAACGATCCTGTTATATTCAAGAATTTCAAAATATTGGCCGTCATTGCAAATAATAAAAATTTACTCCGTCTTATTTTTTTGTTGATATTGCAATATTTATGACAATTTGAAGGCTGTTATTAATTTAAAACATCATACGGCGACCTCATCAGTGGGTCCCTGTTTAAACCACACCACACGCAAACCCCGGTGATACGAAAACAAAAAATGAGGGTCATTGTGTATTTGTGTCCCTGCAGGAAAAACGCTATCTTGTTCCCACAGCTCTCCATATTGTTCTGGACTCGCTGCTCGTCCTTCTACCACGACACCTCTGTTTTGTCTTATTATCTCAATCAGGCTCTCTTTGATATTTGCTACGCCACCACCCTGAGTTAGATTATTCATTGTCCCCTTGACAACCCAACCATCCACAAAACTCAAATCAAGCGCGATACCCATGTGACGAACGCAACTGCCAATAAATAAAGTAGACATATTACGATCAAAGATATTTGTATTAACAAAGAACAATGTTTTAGTAGCAGTTCCATCCCCCAACTCAAAACTCATGATGCCATGGCACGTCAATTCATCTGGCGAACAAAAGACTCGGTTAGATGGCCTCTCACCCTCAACAAAATACTGTATGTGCTTGACTTTAAATCCTTCGTAATATTGACGCATCCTTGCCAATATGAGTGGCAAAATCCCGCCTGCTTGGTTTGAAAACAATTCTACATCGGCTTCCATGACTGTGCCCACATCATGACCCCGATGTCCACACGCCCCGACTTCTGTGGGCAAGGCATCTAAATCTGTGATTTTGAGAAACGGGTATTGATCTATAATCACATACGTCTCCGCCTCTCTAAAGGCCGCTACCGCTGTTGCAAGGTCAAATCCCGCAAACGGATAAATCACATGTCTGGGCTGTCTGCGGCCATTTGACACAACATTGACTTGGTGTTCTAATCGCCTTGCAAACTCCGTGTATTCTGCAACAGTATCTATTGGCAATTTGCGAGCTTTAGTATTACCGCACTGTTTCGCCGTAAACATATCTTCCGGATACATCACTTCAATCATGTCATCCATATCAACGTTTTCTGGACCAATAATACCATGCACCTTTGCCACTTGATGCATCTGTGAGGCCAAACGAAACGCGCGAGTGTCTAAGTTGGTAAAACCCCGACAATCCTCTGCCCGGCCAAGACAAATTTTGCTCCATGGTTTTCTCACCAAGGCAAAATTCAAATCTCTTTCGTCACGAACAAAAACATTTTGCCTGCCATTACAAAAATAAGGCGGCCAGTGTTGGTCCGCCACTGCCCTTACGGTGTCGCCTGGAGTGATGTCTGAAGAAACTTTGAGGAGTGGGGCTTCTGCATGTAACAAGTTTGTTGCTACTGTCTGAAACATAGTCATTGTTTATTGATTCACGCATGAATCAATAATTGTGCGTGATTGACGACCTTGCAATTTATTTTGTTGAACGAACCCACTGCGTGGTTTTGCAAAACCGCCAACAAGGCTCGTCAATCCTTAGTACTGTTATCGAGCAATTTTGCTAGAAGTTTCTCTGTTTTATCAAAAATTATTCCATGATAGATTCATGATTTCAGGTTCCCCCATCAAGCGCAACAAGTACCGGTTTCCTGAAGATTTTATCTTTCGACTTACCAAACCCGAAAAATCTCTAAGACGGAGTAAATCATCCTTCTGCAACGATCCTGTTATATTCCAGAATTTCAAAATATTGGCCGTCATTGCAAATAATAAAAATTTACTCCGTCTTATTTTTTTTCCTCTAAATTTTTTCGAATCTCATCAACATATTCATTAAACTCGGCTTCGGTAAACGAGTCGATGTCGCCTTCTCCTCCTGAGCACTTCGAAAGATAGCTCATGTCGCGCTCAAAAATTCCCGTGGCCATGTTGAGGGCCTCGACGTCCATTCCGCCATCCGGCATGACGACGAAGCGGACGGGGCGGTCATTGACGGTGTAGTATTTATTATTCGCGCTGCATTTTTTAGGAGGCGGGGTTGTTTTTATCGCCGAAACTGGTTTTGATTCGGCCCCGAACGGTTCAAAGTGGACGATGCGGTACGGAGAGAAAAAAATCGAAAGGCCGGGACGGCGAATATAGTAAAATCGATAATATCCCTCGTTTGGAATCTGATACAGAAACGAGAGGTCGACGGCATATTTTATGCCATCGTGTTTGAGCCACGCGCCAAAGGCCTGCGGACTTACATAGACCGTCGTCGCTCCCGAGGCGAACGAAGGGCGATAGTGAAAGACTTTTTTTATCGGTGTGCCCTCATACCAGAGAACTTTCGTTTGGGAAATTTTTCGCCGAAAGGGGATCGACTTTAGGCCAATCCATCCATACCCGAGTCCCGCGGCGAGAAAGAAGAGGGTCGAGAAAAGCGCGACGAGGACGACGAGGAGCTTTGCAAAAAGCGGGATGCCCGACGAGAACACCGAGAGGATCTTGGGGAACCCGGAAGCGAGCAGCACTCCGATCGGGGTGAAGCTCAAAAAAAAGATCCCGAAGAGGATGATCTGGGTCGTCATCTCAGTGCCAATAACGCGCTGCTGTGTGGGAGAAAGCTCGCCCCGTGTATTTTCGTTCGTTTCAGCGCGCAAGGGTTTGAAAAAAGCCTCCACCTCGGACTTGCATTCGGCGAGGTTAAACATTGCCGGCTCGACCGGGGCGTTGAGAGGCACCTCAATCACGTCGAGGAAAAAATAGATGGAGTTGATATTCGTCCCGTCCCCGATTTTGTGGGCCGCTTGATAAACGATGGTATTTGATTTATTGGGATCGCCGCCCACGATGGGCCGAGCGTTTTGCTCGATGTCGATTGGTTTCCAGTTGCTGTGGCCCGCGAGTTCATTTTTGATAAGCGCCGACCCGTGTGAAACAAGGAGTTCCTTGGCCTTTTCTAATTTATTTGTTTCCCCGACGATCGCAAATTCTTCGGTCACTCCGTCGCAATCAAAATCTCGAACCCACTTGGTCACGGCGTACCGCATTTTTTCCAGTTTCATGAGTCATCCTCTCAAATACCCCAGGGGAAATATGGCTACGCGGGGTTTAAAAAAAATTTCGTCTTCATATGCACGACTCCTATTCTACTCGGGCCACGGTGGGACCGGTTTCTCTTCGCCGGGCTTGAGACCGCCAACGTGTTTGAGGAGTTTCTTATATTCCGGATGGGACGGCGGGTAGCGGAAGATGGCGTCGCCCAAGGCGCCCGCGACCCCTTCGGCCCGGAGTTGTAGGACGATGGTGCCATCGGTTTCCATCCGGGCGGTGCCGATCGCCTTCGCCTGGGTTGCGTGTTGTTCCAGCGGCGGATGGACTGACGGGGCGCTGGAGGCTGCGGTCACGAGAGGGATCATAATCCAGAACAGGGAGATGAGCCACAGAGATTGACAGGGCATTGTAAACAGTGTTTTAGGTGTCAAGGATATGAACATAAAAACCTTTGTGTTTCTTCTGATTATTATTCTCCCATGCTCTTGCAAATCTGTTGCCGAACCCATCAGACCAAATTGTCTTCTGAAAATCAGTATAAGTCGCGGCGACAGCCTTTGGCAATCCGTCATATCGGGACACGAAGAACAGGAGGCCGCAAAACAAATCAAGGCCGAATTCCCATCAAAGGTAAAACTTGAATACCCAAAGATCCTGGATAAATATCGTGCAGGCCAGAAACCCCTCTTCGGAATTGACACGGTCCGCAGACGCGCCATCATTCATGCCGGGTACTTCAGTGACCTTCAAAGGGTGGATGCCACACGTGCGATGCCTAAGATGTTCTTGTTGGTTGGCAAACTTTTAAAACCCTCTTTTATGCCGCCACGCCAAGTTGTCTTGTTTCTTCTTGAATCACAAATCATCGAGACCTACTGGCATCTCGAATCAGAGCTCTGTCTTGATCGTGAAGATGTGGGCGATATTTACACTGCGCATTTCACCGGCATCCATCGTTACTGTACCAACTCCTGCGAACAAGACCCGCTTAATTTTTTGGTTCGCATCAACGCTAAAACCGGTGAGATCAGTGCGGGACTAGATTAGGCACTTAGTTAGAGAAACGGCCAAAATGGCGGTCGTTTGAAAAATGAATAAAAAAACAGTTGTTGTTGTCTATTTATTGATCAGGATCCTTGTCTATGCGTTTTTTGGATACCTCTATGGTATGGTGGCATCGCTGTTTTTTTCAATGGTGTCCATGTTCATGATCGATTCGTTTGGTGATATTTTTGCGGTAACTGAAAACCTTACTTTGTACGTAGTTATTTTTAGTATACTCAGTGTCGTTGTTTCTTTTGTCTGGCTCTTGCTCCTCTTTTTGTACCACAAGTTTTTGTTAAGGCAGAAACAGGAACTTAACAAAAAAAGAGTGGTCTGTTTTGGCGTCCTGTTTGGCCTGATAATCTTGCCAGTCTATACTTTTCTGTCCTCACTGGCATTTCACTTCAATAATAAGGGAATCAATTTGCATGGTCTTGTTATTGACATGCTTGTTATGTTTTTTGGGGTCGTTTTGGTGTGTATTGGAATCTGCATCATCGATGCTTTGACTTATTATTTCGTATGGAAGAAATGTTTCAGATAAACGTTTCTAAACGAAGGTGTGTGCCTACTTAACTTTTCTTTTGAGAAGGATAACGGTATCCGCTTGATTTGCCTCTTGAGCTAGATCCAGGGGAGACTTTCCCTGTGCCGTCTTCGCGTTGGCAAAAAATCCAGACGGAGTAAAATCAAAAGAAGGGCAAATAATCAGCCGCAAACATGCAGACTTGGAAATGAATTGGTTTAAACAATTGCTGAATTTGTGTTGAGATTGATGGAAAATTGCTCCGTCTTAATTTTTTTCTTTAAAAATTAATTAAAACCCTAAGCCAAATCCCACAGCGGCAAGCCGTGGTCCCTAAACCACGCGGCAAGGCGACCTGCGCGTAGTGCGGCCAATACAATGGGTGAATTTTTTATTTCGACAACACTGCTATCGGCACTTTGTTTAAAATACATTTCGGTAAAAGGAGGCGTGGCCGCAAATTCGTGTGCGCTCACTACCAGTTGTTCCGGACTCAGTAAATCATCTAAGACGGAGTAAATCATCCTTCTGCAACGATTCTGTTATATTCCAGAATTTCAAAATATTGGCCGTCATTGCAAATAAAAATTTACTCCGTCTTATTTTTTCTGGTTTGACCTGCACTCCGAAAAAGTCTACCATTCTTCGACGACCTCTGTGACGACTGCCCCTGTGTATCTGAAGGTGTATTTTGTGAATTCTGTTTTGATCTGTATGACCCGGCCATTTTGTTTGATACACTGATAATTAAATGAATTGAGTTCTTCCCTGTTTTGAGGATCAAATGCAATCTGGTGAGCGGGGATGCTGTCTGACGATCCCGTTGAATAGGCGGTAAGAAACAGCAGGAGTTTGTTCAACTTGTCGGCATCACCAGTGCGCGCCAGAGACACCGCAGATTCAAGGGTGGATGCGCTTGAACGCGCCCAAGCCTCTCCCAGCGTGGCAAAATCTTCGAGGTAATCGGTTTGACCGTAGGGTTCTGAAAAATCATCTGGGTCTTGAGACCGCATATGAAGCTCTATAAATTGAGTCTGCCCCCCAGCGGTCAAGTAATCCCAGACAGGGTGCATGATGGCATGAATTACGGTGTCCAGCCCAACATCTTCGAATAGTTTCATGGCATAGTGGTTTGTATGCCCTTTTTTGTCAGGATTTACCGGGACAACCAACTCTTTCAGATTGTGGCTCTCCAATTGCGGATTTCTTTTGTATCCCTCGATAGCAATAAATTTTCTTGTGTGTGCTCTGGGGAGCTTAAAGGCCTCAATAACCCGATCAGCAGTTTCACTGGATATTTTTCCACTGACATCTACCATGAAAACATTCAGGGAGCTTTTGTTGCTTGGTCCCCCTGTCTGCTTTTCGGGCTGTCTGACCAAAAGTACTGTTCTTGCCGTTTCACCCGCCTCATCTGAAGGAATGACCAGGAACTTCCAGGCATTGTAGCGGGCATGCACCTCCTCGGCCTTGTCGGCAACCCTGCCAGAATGGTGAAAGAGTCCAAGACCTAAGGCCTGTTCCAGTTTTAATAATTTTTTTTGATCGTTAAGCTTAAGTCCCTCTTTGCCTAATAGTTTTTTTGTAAAATCCCTTTCTAAAAAGATGGCAGTGGCCTTGTCTAGGGCCCCAAAGGCATCATCACTACTGCCGCGTTCGATGCTTCTGTTAAGCTCTTCTGCGCTGATGATCTCCCCTTTGTAAAAATGCCCGAAGGTTAAGTAATCATCCTTTTTAAGGGCTATTTTCTTATCGGGTTTGATTTCGTTTTTTTGCATGGCCTGCAAAAGTTTGTCTGTAACAGAAAGGATGGTTTCAGCCATGAATGTTTCAGCGACGTCTTCTTGATCATAGGCCTTGAGTACAAAGGCTTCAACGTCTTTGAGTTTGTCTTTAGCCACAAGATCAAGAGATAAAAGTTTTTCCAGATCAGCTATTCGATTTTCAAGCGGATAAGAGTCAAGAGATGTAGGTCTTGATGCACCGGTTTTTTTGGGGGCTGTTTCATCTGGAGCGAGGATAATAGAAAGGAGTCTTGAGGCGGTCTCGATCGTAAAGTCGTCAGGAGGCAGAAAGACCGGAAGGGCAAGGGCCCTGAGCAGATCAAAGTTCTGCTGAGACTGTTCGGGATCATTTTTTTTAAAATATTTTTTTGCATATTCTTCTACAATGTCTCGTGTTTCTTTGTCATCCGGAGCGCCTTCAAAATCGGGGGAAAAAACAGCCAGGGAATAAGCAGTAACTCCTTTACCAAAGAATTGCCGCAGGTATTTGTGCAACGCATCCAGCATGTGATACCGTTGTGCAAAGCGATAGCCCGCCTCAAACCAGTCTTTGGTGCCCGTATTTAACAGGGTGGTCATCACATCCTTACGTATAGGTTCTGCCCATTCACCGCTTTGGAGGGCATCTTTGAGTTCTGGCGGGACAATCCTGTTTCTTATCTTGTCCTCTACAAAAGAAAGGTCGTAAGTGTTGCCTGTTGGTTTGTTATCAGATCTCGCAGGACTTAAGGTTGTTGTCCTTTTGTTTTGCGGAGAAGGGCCGGATTGTGTTTCTGAAGAGGGTTTTGTCTTTGTTTCTTCGGACACCTTAACGGGGGTGCAGAAGGTGAAGGCTGGTATCTCTTCGGTGATGATGTCTTCTATCCATTTGCGGACTTCTGCATCGTTGATTCTGCAAACATTAATTTGTAATTGATGTTCGTGGTTTTCGTCGTTTTTGTGTTCATTGGCCAGTTTCACCAACAGATGCCGTAAAAATATTTCTTCGTGTTCTGTAACCATGCCCGAAGAACCAATGGCAAATACCGCTGATATTCCCCTTTCGAGGTTTTCTTTGGCTAATCCTGTTTTATTAATCTGTGCCGCAATAGATTCCCAGATGGCGGTCTTTTCAAGTTCACAATTATCACTGAGAGAATGACCACTAAAAAAAAAGGGATCCCTGTAATCCATAAGACCAAGTTCAAAATTAATTTTAACCAGGGCCACCTTTTTATCTTCCGTTGTGTTGATGTTTGTTTTTAAAAAATCTGCATATTCTTCGAGTAGGTTTTTTTTATCCCAGGGCGTGAGACGATTTGATAAGCGCATTAATGCAGAGAAGGCGCCAAGCTTTATATCATTGTTGGCATCCATGGTTAAGACACAGAGTTTTTGGACGATCGTACAGATTTGACTGGATTCGAGACTGACGTCTGTCTTGCCTGCAATCATCATCGGTACCATCTCGCAGGCACGGAGTTTTGCCCTGGTGCGCGTTTCTTTGGAGAGGGACCCATCCTGTTGGTACTGATCGCCAAGCCATGATTCCATAAGTTCATACACGGCCTGTTTAGTGGCCAAGGTCGTAGGACCAAATCCAAAACCAAAAGACCTGGAAAGATCGGTGCCAAGCATGGCGGAAATAATCTCTTTTTGTTGTTCTTTGCTGATGCGGGGATTTGAAAAAACAGGGCTTAATGCCCTTAACGCCTGTTGTTGATTTGCGCTGCTGATGTGATTGCAGACAAATCTCACGCTTTCTCTTAAAATGCCGGCGTCTCTTTCTGTTGCCAGAAAATCTAGGCGGGCATACTGATTGTTGACTGTAATATCATGGAGGGCAAGGCTGATGAGATTTAAGTCTCTAAAGCTCACATGGACACGGTTTTTGTCTTGGCTGGCTTTGCCCTGTCTGATGGTGCCTTGAGGGTATTTGTTTGCATCTTCTATTTCTTCACCAAAGGTTGTTTGAAAACTGGCTTTGCAATCCTCGTTAACAAAGCCAAAGACTCCCGTTTTGATACTGATCACCTGACCGGTTGGCGTTGCAACGAGTTCGTTCTGCCCTTCGTCAAATTTTATGGCATAGTGAATACCACCGCCGGGGAGAAACCAAGTCTCGTATATCCCCCCGGGAAACCAGCCTCCGACGCCGCGTTCGTGGTCCTTTGGCAGTGTGAGATTAAGCTTGTGAGTGCGTCCCTTAAATTGAACAGTAAGGGGGAGTTGTTTTTGGACCCCTTCTTGAATTGTAAAGAGTTTAGCATATCTGCATTGACCTGTATTTTGTGCGATCAGGGTGTTTTTTTGTGGGACAACATCAAATGATGTGGTTGTTTCAGGGGGTTGCTGGTCTTGCCCCTGCGCAGACAAAGGGGGTTGAGATTCAACAGGCTGATGGGGTCGTGTGCTGGGAGGGATTTTATCCACAAATAAATTAACCTGCAAATCATGTGCCATGGGATGATAGTTTTAAGCCGCTGATATGTGTTATAGTTTTATTTTTTAGCCATCATTGTTTTTAACAAAACGTCTATCTTTTGTCGGGTCTATCATTTTGATATGCAACTAGCGCGGCCCAGAGGTTGATGTGCATTTAACGGCAGATTAAGAGATTAAAAAATCTCTAAGAATCTCTAAGACGGAGTAATTTTCTATCAATCTCAACACAAATTCGGCAATTGTTTAAACCAATTAATTTCAAAGTGTTGCATGTTTGCGGCTGATTATTTGCCCTTCTTTTGATTTTACTCCGTCTGGATTTTTACTTTTGATTTTGCTCCGTCTCCCCCTATTTCAGGAAAGTTGGAACCTGAGATTATAAATATTTAGTGTCTGTCGGGAAATGCCCTGTTTCGCAGGAGTCCTGAAAAATCATGTTCCGTGACAAAACATACAGACATGATTTTTCAGGGTTTGAAATATTTGCAAGCGGCCAAAATTTTCAAACTTCCGGAGAAACAGGGGCTTTCCCGACAGACACTATTTATAGAGGGTTTTTCAGCGGAATCGATTTTTAGGCTATACCGCTCACTTAAATTCCCCCCCTCTGCGCTCAGATAAATCCCCCCACTTGGACATTCTTTAACAGGATCACAAATTGTATTTACGCGCGTAACACCGCCAAAACGATCGTTGCTGGTTTCTAATGGGTAACATTATCCAAGTCTGTTGCCTGTAAATGAAAGGGCCCTTTTATCTGAGCACAGGGGGGCCCATTGATGTGAGCGGCAACGTTTTTAGGATTTTTAGGATAAAATTGGGTGCCACAAATCGGGTGCCAGGTACTTTTTTTTTTTTGCAAATTTTTGAAGTGGGCATTTTTTTTGCAAGATTACAGGCAACCCCCCATAACTTATCTGGAATGGGCCTTCTTTTCTGACGGGTCCTGCGCCAGTAAAGAAACCTCTTTTCTACGTGAGCGAGTGTCGTTGTTTTATTTTTTGCCATCTTGACCTCCGTGTTTTTGTCATAACCGGAGGCATAGCAACTTTTTATTCATGATTCACGCAGGGTCACCGGAAGGACACATTACAACCCCAAAGAGAATCAGAAAATTAAACGCGTTCACTTGGGGTCCTATTGTTGAAGTGGCCGTGTTGTTTGCCGGGGTTTTTATCACCATGGTTCCTGCTCTCATGTTGCTCAAACAAAACGCCCCTCAATTTGGAATCATAGAGCCATGGCAATTCTTTTGGTGGACAGGACTCTTGTCAGGGGTTCTGGATAACGCACCAACCTATCTGACTTTTTTGTCTATGGCACAGGGACTTCAACTGCCCGCAGAAATTGTGGGGATTTCTGCAAAAGTTCTGATGGCCATCAGTGTGGGTGCTGTTTTTATGGGGGCCAACACATACATCGGCAACGGCCCCAACTTTATGGTCAAGGCCATTGCGGATCACAGCGGGATCAAGGCCCCCTCATTTTTTGGGTATATGCTTTACGCAGCGGTTGTTTTGTTTCCTATCTATGGAATCATTCATTTGGTTTTTTTGTAAATTACTTCTGACTTACCAACCGCTAAACCCCCCTTTATGTTAACAAGTGAACATCGGGGAATCCCCCAGTCAAAAACCCTGCCCCCCCCGATTGTTAGATTACAGACTTATTAAGTATCCTTGGCCGAAAAAAACAGGAGACAAAAATATGAAAAACAATCCATTGAAACAATTGGAAACTCTTGGTCAATCCCTTTGGCTCGATTACATCCGGCGCGATCTGATCGCAAAAGGCGAACTTCGGCGCTTGATTGAGGCGGATGGATTGCGGGGGATGACCTCGAATCCCGCCATCTTCGAGAAGGCGATCGCCGAAAGCCATATTTACGATCAGGAGATTAGTGAGCTCGCGCATAAAAACAAAGATGTAGAGACGATCTATGAAATCCTCAGTCAACGCGATGTGCAGAACGCTGCCGATGAGTTCAGGTCTTTGTATGAAGAGACTCATGCCGCAGACGGGTATGTCAGTTTGGAGGTCAATCCTCATCTGGCGCGTGACACGCAAGGAACCGTTAAAGAAGCCCGCCAATTGTGGGCTGCACTGGACAGACCCAACGTGTTGATCAAAGTTCCGGCGACGACCGAGGGTCTGACTGCAATCGGACAACTTATCAGCGAAGGAATCAATGTCAATGTGACGTTGCTTTTTGGGTTGCCACGTTATCGACAGGTTGCAGAGGCCTACATTGCAGGTCTTGAGGCGCGCCTGGCTCAAGGCAAGTCAATAAAACATATCGCCTCGGTGGCCAGTTTTTTCTTAAGTCGCATTGATGCTCTGGTGGACCCTTTGGTGGAGAAATTTTTTGAGGCAGGAGACGAAAAAACAGAAATTGCAAAAAAGTTGCACGGACAAGTGGCTGTCGCCAGTGCGAAGATGGCCTACAAAATTTACAAAGAGATATTTAATAGCGAACGGTTTAAGAAATTAGCAGCAAAAGGTGCCCGTCGACAGAGACTTCTCTGGGCCAGCACCAGTACCAAGAACCCAGACTACAGTGATGTAAAATATATTGAACAGCTCATCGGTCCTGACACAATCAACACAGCCCCGCCTGAGACCATCGACAATTATCGTGATCATGGCGATCCAAAATTACGTCTCGAACAGGACGTCAATAAAGCCGATTTGATCATGGCGCAATTGTCGGAACTAGGGATCAGTATCGACAAGGTCACACAAGAGTTGGAAGACGAAGGTGTCAAAAAATTCAATGAGCCTTTTGATAAGTTGATGGAGGCCATCACAAAAAAATCATCAGCGTAATTGATGATTTGATTGATGGAGAAAAGACAATGAATAATGAAACTGCGACTCCTGCTAACGTATTAACAATCAATGGCGGGTCGTCGAGTATCAAGTTTGCGTTGTTTGCGGTCGGTGAACCGCTGTGCCGGATCTTGGAAGGCGAGATTGAACGGATTGGACTGCCAGAGACTATCTTAAGGGTGAAAGGTTTGAACAAGGCGGACAACTTTATGAGGCCAGTACAGGCGTTAAATTACACGGCAGCGGTGGGTGCTCTTGTGGATTGGATCGACGAACGTCTCGGGCATGATTTGCTGACTGCCATAGGGCATCGCGTGGTGCATGGCGGACCAAAGTATAGCAAGCCTGAGCGAATGACTCTGGAAATGATTAAATTGTGATTTAATGATTATTCCCTACTGAGAAGGCGTTTCGGTCCCAATCGAAGGCACGCGTATCATGTGAAGCCTGTGCCTATTATGGTTGATGTAGAACGTGGGGCTTGGTGGATCTGTCAGCCAAGACCTTTGTGAATTCAGCTCCCAAATAAAATATCTGGGCCGAATAATAGACCCACAAAAGAAAAACAATAAAGGACCCCGCCGCTCCATACGAAGAGCCTATGCTTTCCTTGCCCAAATAAAGTCCGATTAAAAATTTACCAACGGTGAATAAAAAAGCGGTGATAGTGGCACCAGGCCACACATGCCTCCATGCAAAATGAGTGGCCGGAAGCACCTTGTAAATCAATGCAAAAAGCCCCGTGATAATGATAAAGGAAAAAAGCATACTCATAAAGTGCATCGTGCCTTCGGGAAGCGGAAGAAGGCCGCTCATAAATTTTCCCGTGGCGGAAAGTACCGCGCTAATCACGAGCGAAACCAGCAAGAGAAATCCTGTACCTAAAACCATCCCCATCGACAGCAATCTTTTTTTAACCAACACCCACCATCCCTGTTTTTTTTCTTCTATCCGCCAAATTTTATTGATTGCACTTTGCAACTCAATCACAACACAGGACGCCCCGATCAACAATGCCAATATCCCCACACATGTCGAAATGAGGCCCGCTGTTGGTTTATAGGAGACCTCTAACAACATTTCGATGGCGCCAATGCTATGTTCTCCAAACAATTCTCTTAGTTGTCCAATGATCTCGGCCTGCACGGCCGATTTTTCAAACACCAGCCCCCCAATCGATATTGAAAGCAAAATCAGCGGAGCTATTGAAAAAACCACGTAATACGACAAGGTGGCGCCCATGCGGGGACAATCATCGTTCAGCCACCTCAAAACAGCTTTTTTTGTTATTTCGTAAATATCAGCCATTTGATCATACCCCTGGGGGTTATCCCATTGAGTCCCCCTTTGTCCCCGCCTGTTGGAGGAGACAAAAGAGGACAAGCTGGAAGAGATCGATGATTATGCAGCTTTGAGCTGGGATATATTGGTAGCTTTTGCATCCTTGAAGATGATCTGTGCACTCTGGCGGCGTTCCACCTCAAAATCTTCGGTATGCACCGAGATCAGGATTTGGCCTTCTTTAATTTTTTTCTCGTAAATCTTGGCCTCGTATTCTGGAATACCCAAACCGACTAAGGCTCCAGTCATTCCACCAACGGCTCCGCCTATTGCAGCGCCGCTCAGGGCTGCCATAATGGGTCCCGCTGCTATGAACGGACCGATTCCCGGGATTGCGAGACTACCAATACCGACCAGCCACCCAACAATACCGCCGATGACACCACCAGTGCTCGCACCCGCAGCTGCACCTTCGGGGGCCTTGGTGTGTTTTTCCTGCACAAACTGTTTTGTGTCTTCCCGTTCAGGAAAGAGCACGGATATATTTTTATTTTGAAATCCAGCAGTTTGAAGCTGTTTGAGGATATTTGTTGCCTGAGCCGTGTTATCGACCGTGCATGCTACTGATTTTGATATAATAATTCTCCATTTTGTGGTGATCTTGCGACCACCGATTGTTAACTCTCTATATACAAAATGACCATTGAAACCTGTGTGCGCGGAAGATTATTTTTGAACCTTCGATTGCATACCCGGTCCATTGAGGCCGAGAACAAAATTTCATAAGCCTTTTTTGCTTTTTTGTTCGCCTAAAATTACAAAAAGGCGCCTGAATTACAATCGGGGAAGACAGGATTTTGTTATGGGTGATTTCCCTAGATCAAACTGTTCACAAATAAATCACAGGGAAATCTCTCAGTCACAATTTCTGTTTGCCTTGATCCCCCATGATTTCTCAATATTGGGATATTTTGAGGTCTGATCTTTTACAACAGTTTGGCTGGAATCATTATGGGGAAAAGCCCCAGAGAAAACCCCTTTTTTTCCCGATAGTTCTTCTCTTCTTTGTGTTGTAGTTTCTTTGGTTACAAAACTTGAAACGGAGGAACTTTAAATGAGCACACCAGAACTCAATACAAAAAATCAGTCCAACTATCAGAAGCAAAAGTATCGATCGTCAGGTCGTGTCGGGTGTCAATCGGGTATGGCCAAGGTTGAGTGCGATTCGGACCAGACAGCTTCGAATCCCAATGAAGTTTTAAACATCTATCAACGTTTACACGACCTGCTAGATCAGGACGCAAGCGAACTTGCGGGAGCTATTTTGTATGGCCTTAAGTTATCCAACCATGACAAAACTTGCGAAAAAAAAAAGAAATCCTTTATCCGTCGCTTCATGACGCACTCATGATGACAGAGAAGATAAAAATATGATGGAACAGACTTTTGATCCACCCGGTGTTTACACGCTCCATCAACTTGAATTACTAGGTCTTGGGTTGGCGTCGCGACATCACGGCCACCTTCGGATGGGTGTTAATTCACTGCTTGATCGTTTAAAGCAAAACGAAGACGTCCTGAGGTACACCTATAAGTTGGTCACAAAGTCGCTCTTAGAAGGTCATAAGACGACTCCTGCAGGGGATTGGCTGCTCGACAATTTTCACGTCATTGAAGAACAAATACGCACTTCTCAATTTCATCTTCCAAAAAGTTTCAGCCGAGAATTACCGATGATCGACGATCCGGCTTGGAAATGCCAGCCGCGCATTTACGTTCTTGCCAGAGAGTTGATCAATCATACTGATGGGCGACTCGACAAAGATGCCCTCACCTGTATTGTCACGGCGTATCAAAAGACAACTTTTTTGCGACTAGGAGAGCTGTGGGCGTTTCCTATTATGCTGCGATTAGGGCTTATTGATAATCTGCGGCATATTGCAGAATCAATAGCAGCCAGTTATATTGATCAGCGTAATGCCAAGTTTTGGGCCGAGAGAATGACAAACACGGCCCTGGACGAACCCCACAAACTGATTGTTGATATTGCGGATATGGCCCATTCTGAGCCGCGGCTTTCAAGTGCCTTCGTTTCGGAGTTTGCGCGTCACATTCAAACACACTGCCATTGTCCCTCTTTGCCTTTAGGCTGGGTTGAGCAGCGCATTGGTGATCAGGGGCTTTCGGTTGAACATCATCAGAACCTTGCCAGCCAAGATCAGGCTCATGATCAAATGTCGATGAGCAATAGCATCTCGAGCTTACGTTTTTTAAACGAGATCGATTGGCGGGATTTTGTCGAAAAAATGAGCGGGGTTGATGCCCTATTGAAACAGGATCCAAGTCGCACATATTCTGAAATGGATTTTGAAACCCGTGATACCTATCGCCACGTGATAGAATATGCATCTCGTTTTAGTAAACATGACGAATTACAGGTAGCCACCGCCGCTTTAACACTCGCTCAAACAAATTCAGACACTGCGAGTGGCCAATCAAAGGCGATGCACATCGGAGAATATTTACTGGGACCTTACCGTCGAATATTTGAACGTCAATTGCACGTTAAACCTCCCTTTTTTGATCGGATTCGACAATTCATCGGTCTTTTTCCTCTCACGTACTATCTGGGCCTTTTAAGCTTGGTCACTTGCCTTTTAGCATGGCTCCCATTCCACGGTATGTGGATAGTGTTTGGTCTCACGCCATTTGTTTTGGTGATCACCCTCTTCATGATCTTGCCAGCAAGCCAGGCGGCTCTTGCCGTGGTCAATTGGGTGACAACATTGATCATCAAGCCAAAACAATGGTCGAGAATGGATTTTGTAAGGGGGGTTCCCTCGACGGCTTCAACGATTGTGGTTGTGCCCTCAATCATTTTAAACAAACAGACGATAGAAAAATTAGTTGCTGATCTTGAGGTGCGTTATTTGGGAAACCGTGACGATAATATCTTTTTTGCTCTGCTCACCGATTTTCAAGATGCCGACACTGAAACAACAATCAGTGATGACGATCTGGTTTTTGCAGCGCAAAACGGAATCAGGGCTCTGAATGCAAAGTATGCCAAAAGCGAAACGCGCCAGCCATTTTATTTTTTTCATCGTCCCCGCCTCTGGAACCCCCAGGAAGGTGTTTGGATGGGGTTTGAGCGTAAGCGTGGAAAAATTGCAGAGTTTAATGCCTTTCTTCGTGGTGGCGCCAGAGACCGGTTCACATCGCTTGTCGGCGACTTAAAGCAACTTGGTCAAATTCGCTATGTCATCACTCTTGATGCCGATTCAACTTTGCCTCGAGAAACAGCAAGACAACTGATTGCAACGAAGGCACACCCGCTTAATTGCCCCCGTGTTGATGACAAAACGAGGATGGTAAAAAAGGGATATGCGATCCTTCAGCCAAGAGTCACCATTCATTTGCAAGATTCCGAAGCAAGTCGCTTCACACGTCTTTTTAGTGATGATTTTGGAATTGATCCGTATACAAAATCCGTTTCTGATGTTTATCAGGACCTTTTTCACGAAGGAACATTTGTTGGCAAAGGTATTTACGATGTGGATGCCTTTCAAAAGGCGCTGGAATTTCGTTTTCCGCAAAACCGCATCTTAAGCCATGACTTAATCGAAAGTGGCTTTGCCAGATCAGGACTGGTCAGCGATGTGCAACTTGTTGAAGAGTATCCAACAAACTATTCATCTGAGGTAAAACGCAAGCATCGATGGATTCGGGGCGACTGGCAGATCGCTGCCTGGATGTTGCCGATGGCACCAAAAGAAAACGGGAAGATGGGTGTCAACCCGCTCTCTGGGCTCGCCCGCTGGAAAATTTTTGACAATTTAAGACGTTGTTTGTCTCCCATTGCTGCGGTTCTGTTCTTGTTCTGCATCTGGAATGCAGGGACGACACTCAGTGTCACACTGACATTGTGGTTGATTCTCTTTGTGGCGCTGCCGCAGCTGTTGAATGCCGTGAATTTTGGATCGTGGAGTTCCCCTTCGATCTCCTATCGACAGGCAGCTCGTGAAACGATGCGCAATCTCAGTCGCGGAACAGTCCTTTCTCTATTTAAAATCATCTTATTGCCCTATGATGCCTTTGTCTCAGCTGACGCTGCCTGGCGCAGTCTCTACCGTTTGCTGATCAGCAAACGAAAATTACTTCAATGGCAAACTGCTGATAACGCCAGAAGCAGGGCAAACGACACTCGGTGGGATTATTTAAAATTGATGTGGTTTGCACCTGTGTGTGCGGCCCTGGGAGCCGTTTTTGCTTTGGATCACCTTGGGGGCCATGTCATCGTGGCACTCCCCTTAAGTGCTGCATGGTTTGTCGCGCCCTTTGTTGCCTGGTGGATCAGTCAACCCATGAAACACAAAGCTGCAGAGCTTTTACCGGCACAAACCGAGTTTTTAAGAATCCTCGCAAGGCGTACGTGGTTATTTTTTGAGACCTTTGTCACCGCAGCAGATAACTGGCTGCCACCGGACAATTTTCAAGATTATCCTTCGGAGGTTATTGCGCATCGAACGTCTCCAACCAATATCGGACTTGGACTTCTTTCTACTTTGGGGGCCTTTGATTTTGGGTATCTATCACTCACAACTTTTATCAAGAAAACAGAGGACATCTTTCATACCCTGGAAACAATGGAACGCTTTAAAGGGCACTTTTATAACTGGTATGATACCCAAACCCTAAAGCCGCTCGTTCCCCAGTATATTTCGACGGTCGATAGCGGGAACCTTGCCGGGGCTCTTTTGGTACTCCGTCAAGGCCTACTCCAAATCGCTGATGGCGATTTATGGTCAAACCGTATTTTGGAGGGACTTGATGATGTCCTGCTGCTCATTCATGAAAGTGTTCAGACAAATGAAAATATTTCAACACAGATGCGATCCAGGATCAGCGAAGCACAAAAAAAAGTGCATGATCTGATTGAAGATAGAAACAAAGTACAATCTATTAACGAAACCAAAGGTGACCTCGAGGTATTGCAAAACATTGTCAAAGAAATTCAAAAAAACACAAGCCCGATTGATGATCAGGACGTAAAGGAATGGGTAGAGATTCTTGCAAAACAAATCGAGGATCATCAGAGCTGCCTCACATCACTGACTGCTGAAAATGACCAACCTGTGCGAGCAACGTTGCGTGCCCTTGCTGATCGCGCCACTGAAATGATGAAGCAGGACTACTCCTTTCTGTATAACAAAGACAACAAACTGCTTGCCATCGGCTACCACGTTTTTGATTCGCGCTGCGATCAATCATACTACGACCTGCTTGCTTCTGAGGCCCGTTTGGTCAGTTTTTTGGCCATTGCAAACGGATCACTGCCGCAAGAACACTGGTTCGCTCTCGGCAGACAGTTGGTGACTCATCGCGGGGCTTCGATTCTCTTGTCATGGAGCGGCTCGATGTTTGAATACCTCATGCCTCTTCTTATATTGCCAAGTTATGAAGGAACGCTTCTTAATCAGGCCTGCAGGGAATGCATTCGCCGTCAAATTCAATACGGAAATGATCAAAACGTGCCCTGGGGAATTTCTGAGTCGGGTTATAACATCACTGATGCCCAATATACGTATCAATATCGTGCCTTCGGGGTTCCGGGTTTAGGGTTCAAGCGAGGGCTGGAGCAAGATCTGGTGATAGCCCCCTATGCGTCAGCCATGGCGCTCATGCTCGAGCCAAAGGAAGCCTGCAACAATCTTGAGGCGATGGATCAAGCAGGTTTTGCCGGTAAATTTGGATTTTATGAAGCCATTGATTTTACTCCCTCTCGTGTGCCTGTTGGTCACGATCATGTCATTATCCGATCATTTATGGCCCATCATCAAGGCATGACTTTTTTGTCGCTTGTTCGTTTTTTACTTAATGAACCTATGCAACGGCGCATTGAAAGTGAGCCTACCTTTAAAGCCACAGAGCTTTTGTTGCATGAGCGAGTTCCAAAAGCATCGGCACGTTTCACCGACGTTTTTGCCGGATCCGATATTGTGACCACACCTCTTGCTGAAGAAAAAACTTTTCGTGTCTTAAAAGACCCAAGTCGACCGACTCCTGATGTTCATCTTCTGGGCAATGGCAACTATCATGTCATGATCACCAGTGCGGGTTCGGGATACAGCACATGGAAAGATTTAATGGTGACGAGGTGGAGAGAAGACCGTGTCCGTGATTCTTACGGCTATTTCATTTATATCAAAGATACCAAAAACTCTGAATCGTGGTCAGTTGGTTTTCAGCCCTTGCTGAAAAAGAGCGAAGAGTACGAAGTCATCTTCACCGAAGGAAGGGCAGAAATCAGAAGATCTGACAAGGGGCTCGCTTCTCATCTTGAAATCGCTGTTTCACCCGATGATGATGCCGAATTGCGTCGTCTTTCTCTATCCAATCATGGAGATGAAATCAGAGTCGTCGAAATTACAACCTATGCTGAAGTTGTACTCGCACCTGCCGCGGCTGATTTGTCTCACCCGGCTTTTAGCAATTTATTTGTAGAAACCGAAATTGTCGATCATCAGAAAGGTCTACTTTGC
The DNA here is from genome assembly GCA_015228875.1 of Deltaproteobacteria bacterium. GTDB lineage: Bacteria > UBA10199 > UBA10199 > UBA10199 > JADGCS01 > JADGCS01. Next base: position 31,896 of record JADGCS010000043.1, read on the forward strand.
CGACGACGGACACGCGAACCAGGCAAGATCAGTCCGTGGCTTTATCACACCATGGTTGTGCATGGTGGTTCGGCGGTCAGTGCCGGCATTGAGACCGACCGGGCAAGATTTATTGGAAGAAATCGTGATCTGACTTCTCCTGCGGCATTAACCGATCCTTTAACAAATAGCGCAGGAGCTGTGCTCGATCCTGTTATTTCAATCAGAAAGCGCGTCACTATTCTTCCGGGCAGTACCGTTGTTATTGATTGTATTTTGGGTATCAGCGAAGAAAGAGACGCCGCAATCGCTCTTATTTATCGTTTTGAAGAAAAGCAAATTGCCGATCGTGTTTTGGAGCTGGCCTGGACTCAAGGGCATGTTCTTTTGCAGCAACTCAATTGCACCGTTTCTGATGCAATCTGGTATGGGAAGATGGCGGGAACTCTTGTTTATGGGGGGCCCATGTTCAAGGCCCAGGCGGTAATCGCGCAGGCAGATCTCAAACCGCAATCGACTTTGTGGAGTTACGGAATATCCGGGGATCATCCGATTATTATTTTGCGTCTCTCCAATCAAGATAACCTGAAAATATTGCACCAGGTCGTTGCAGGTCATGATTATTGGCGTCGCAGAGGCCTGGCTGTGGATCTGGTCATCTGGAATGAAGATCCGTCAGGATATCGACAAGAGCTTCACGACAAAATGCTGCAAATTATCTCAGCAACCTCTTCGGCACCCATGCTGGACAAACCGGGTGGAATCTTTATCAGGCGTCCCGACCAGATGCCCGAAGAAGATCGACTCATTTTTCAGGCCTTAGCCAGACATACTCTTTACGATCAAGGCGGTGGTCTGGAAGATCAGGTCAAGGCTGCGAGAAGTGCAGTTTCAGTGATGCCAAAAATATTGTCACCGCGGTTGATAGACAGAAAATTAAGTGCATGGGGACGAGCGAACTCAAAAAATTCTACCAAAAAAGAGAATCTTATTTTTGACAATGGTTTGGGAGGATTTAGCCCAAATGGTCGAGAGTATGTCATTCGAATGAAGCCAGGAAAGAGCACCCCCATGCCATGGGTCAATGTCATGGCCAATCCAGAATTTGGCACCCTTGTTTCTGAATCGGGAAGTTCTTACACATGGTCGGAGAATGCCCACGAACATCGGCTAACCCCCTGGTTTAATGATCCAGTGACCGATCCAACCGGCGAGGCTTTTTACGTGCGAGATGATTTGACTGGCAAATATTGGTCGCTGACACCTTCTCCAAGGCCAGCCAATACTGACTACGAAGCTCGTCATGGTTTTGGCTACAGTACCTTTTCGACGAACGCCCACGAAATCAGCTCCGAACTTACCCTGTTTGTGACAGCAGAAGCCCCCGTAAAAATTGTCTCAATCAAACTGACAAACCACAGCTCTCGGACGCGTCATCTCTCAATCACCTCCTATTTTGAACTTGTCTTGGGAGAAATACGCTCAAAATCAGCGGCCAAGATTGTGACTGAGTTCACAGCCCATCATGGGCTGATTTGTGGGCATCATATTTTTTTATCTGAGTTTTGTAGTCGTATGGTGTTTTTGGGTGCAACCGATCCTGTGAGCAGTTTTACGGGGGACAGGTCCGAATTCATTGGTCGCAATCGTTCTCTTGCAGCCCCCGCTGCGATGGAGCGCGTTGGTTTAAGCGGTCAAGTAGGTGCGTTGTTTGATCCCTGTTTAGCCATGCAGATTACATGTGAAGTCGAACCTGGTGCGACCAAGGAGCTGGCATTTGTATTTGGCGCCGGAAGTGATTACCAGGATGCGCGCAACCTGGCCAAGCAGTTCTGTTCGCTTGGTCGGGTTCAGGTCGCTTTGGCAGATGTGCATCGATTGTGGTCAAAACTCTTGGGGCGCATCGAGATTGATACCCCCGATCAATCACTCAATCTTTTGGCAAATGGCTGGCTTCTCTATCAAACCATTGCAAGTCGAATTTGGGGCCGCACCGGATTTTATCAGTCAGGCGGCGCCTACGGTTTTCGTGACCAGCTGCAAGACATGATGGCCGTGGTTTACTCAGCCCCTAAGATTGTTCGTAAGCATATCATCAGATGTGCTGGCAGGCAGTTTTCTGAGGGCGATGTTCAACACTGGTGGCATCCTCCCCAAGGGAGAGGGGTACGAACAAAAATAAGCGACGACTATCTTTGGCTGCCTTACGTCATCGATCATTATATCAAGGTGACCGGAGATGCAGCCGTTCTGGATGAACTGGTTCCCTATCTCAATGCAAAGCCTCTCAAGGAGGGGATGGACTCCGATTACAGTCTGCCGACTATTTCGGAGGAGCGTGGAACCATTTACGAACATTGTGTGAGGGCTTTGAAATATGGATTAAAATTTGGAACTCACGGATTACCTCTGATAGGTTCGGGCGACTGGAACGATGGGATGAACCGTGTGGGAAATGAGGGAAAAGGAGAAAGTATCTGGCTTGGTTTTTTTCTGCTCGATAGCTTAAACAAATTTTCTTTGTTGGCAGATCGTCGTGGAGAAAGCGATTTTGCAAATCTTTGCCGGCAAGAGGCTCTCAAACTCAAAAGCAAAATTAACGAAAACGGTTGGGATGGAGGTTGGTATCTTCGTGCTTATTTTGACGATGGCACTCCGCTAGGCTCCACAAAAATTCAGGAATGTCGCATTGATTCTTTACCGCAGAGTTGGTCAGTCCTGTCGGGAGAATCAAAAGACGCGCGGTCAAAACAGGCCATGGATGCGGTCTACCAGAATTTGGTAAATACTGATGATCGTCTTATCCAACTTTTTGATCCACCGTTTGACCACCAGACACCCAACCCCGGCTATGTCAGCGAATATTTGCAAGGAGTCCGGGAAAACGGCGGTCAGTATACGCATGCCGCCTTATGGGTGGTCATGGCGTTTGCTAGTCTTGGTGACCATGACCGAGCCTTGGAGCTGCTTAATTTTTTAAATCCAATTCATCATAGCGAAAATCCTGACTCTGTGGCTCGGTATCAAGTTGAACCCTACGTTGTTGCTGCCGATACTTATTCTTCAAAACCGCATTGCGGGCGAGGCGGATGGACTTGGTACACAGGATCTGCAGCGTGGTTTTACCGCACCATTCTTGAATCGTTTTTAAGTTTTGATTTGCAAGGTGACAAGTTACGCATCAAACCACATCTGCCAACCAGCTGGCCAGGATATCATTTTAAGTTTTGGTATTTCGATACGGCTTATAGCGTTGAAGTGAAGAGATGTGATGGAAAAGAAGATCCATCAAAAATAACCGTC
>JADGCS010000044.1 GCA_015228875.1 Deltaproteobacteria bacterium
TTTATGGCCTTTTCTACGTTGGTCCACGAGGTGTTTTGGGTCAATATGGCGCCCAGGCAGACCTCGAATGCCGAATCTCCCGGCCACCAGCTCTGCGGCCCAAAATGAGAGAACAGGAGCTTGTAGATTTCGTTGAGATGATTTTGGGTTGACATGTTTATTTGAGCGGTTTTTGTTCTTCTTTGAGTGTCTCGACATCATCCGGGTTGTAATCAGCAAGCCCTGCCCCAGCCGCTGTCACCTTGATCTTGCCTGTTTTGATGTCGCTCATGGAATCCTCCAGAGCAAGAAACTCCGGCAACGACTGGGTACTGGAGTGAAAGTAATTCATCATGCCGTCAAGATTGTCCGGGTTGATCTCGATATCAAAATTTTTTAAAAAATCAGTGACGACATCAAAATCGTCAGGATGATGGACCCCCAACTTGACCTTTAAAAAACAAATGCTGATCGCCTCGCGATCCTTTGGACTTAAGGATTTAAAATGCTGTTTAAGATCCTTTAGTTGATCAATTTGGGGTTTTTTCATAGAATGGCCCACATTATATATTTGGTGGCAGTTTTCAAGAGAATACGAACCTTACCAGAAAGATTTTGTGAATCACAAAACCAAAATCCCGCCTTCAATCAAAACCATCTACCTGATGGCCGTCTGCGGCACAGGTATGGGGTCTTTGGCCGGGCTGCTCAAGCAGAGGGGTTACCATGTTTGTGGTTCGGACAGCAACATCTACCCGCCCATGTCCACAGAACTGGGCAAACAGGGCATTGAAATATTCTCCCCCTACGCGGCTCTGAACATCAAACGGGTCAACCCCGATCTGGTGATCGTTGGCAATGCGATTTCAAAAACAAACCCCGAGGCCGATTTTCTTATTCACTCAAGTATCCCGTATTGTTCCATGCCAGAGGCCCTTAATCATTTTTTTCTGTCCGATAAAGAGGTCATTGTGATCACCGGCACCCACGGCAAAACCACAACCAGCGCACTCATGGCGCATATGCTTTGTGAACTTGGCCTTGATCCGTCTTTTATGGTGGGAGGGGTTCTCAATAATTTCAGTAGCAATTTTAAAACAGGTACGGGCGAATATTTTGTGATCGAAGGGGACGAGTACGACACCGCCTTTTTTGACAAGGGCCCCAAATTTCTGCACTACAACCCCAGGCACGTCATCATGACCTCACTTGAGTTTGATCACGCCGATATTTACAAAGACTTAAACCAGATCACGCAGAACTTTATCAAACTCGCCCGCATAATCCCGCCCCAGGGGTCTTTGCATTTTTGCGACGAATCTTCCGAACTTAAAAAAGTTGTCAAAGAGGCAGCCACATCAAACATCGTCATGTACGGGGATGATTCCAGCGAGTGGCGAGTCCAAAATTACACCCCCCTGGCCACAGGCTCCGAGTTTGACATTCAGGTCTGTGGCAGACAGCGGGCACACATCACATCCCCCCAGACTGGCCGCTACAATGCGCACAACGTGGCCGCCTGTCTGTCCGTGATCAACACACTTAAACTCAATGTAGCCCTGGCCGCGGCATCCCTTAAAACATTTCGCGGTATCAAAAGAAGACAGGAAATACTCTATCAGGACGATCAGACCATCATCATCGATGACTTTGCCCATCATCCCACAGCCGTTGATAAAACCATTACCGCTGTCAAAGAGATGTTTCCCACACATCACCTCGTTGCGATCTTTGAACCCCGTTCAAACACAAGTCGCAGGGCCGTGTTTCAAAAAGAATACACCGCGAGCTTTGCAAAAGCCCACGAGGTCATCATGGCACCGGTTAACCAGCCCGAAAAGGTTGCTGACGGCAGGATTCTCGATGTCCCGGCAATGGTGGCCTGTTTAAAACAGCAGGGCATCACTGCCCATGCTGTCGGGGGCACGCAGGACATCATCGATGTCATCAGGGCCATCAAAAAAAGGCCACGTGTTCTTTTGGTCATGAGCAATGGCGGGTTTGACGGCATTCATCAAAAATTGATCAGAGAGATAAAGCAACAATGACAGAAACGCCAGAAAACAAAACCCTGCCTCCAGGACGTTTAAAATCTGCACCTCATAACCCGCATAAAGCGGAGTGCATTGCGATCAAACATGAAGGGTTTCATGTTTGGCGCTATGCGCCAGACACTACGCGGGCGGACACCATGCAAAAATTGATGCCGAAACGCGTAGAAAAAACCTTCCAAGGTTCCAAAGGAGCAGGTGACATTCTATAAACTCAAAATATTCTGGATCGTGATTTTTATGATAATGGTGACCGGGGCCATCGGGGCCGCCAACTGGTTTCTTAACGACCAGCACTACCAGATCAAGGCCGCCGCACTCGTTTACAAACTCACCAAAACCAGGCTGGCCTTTAACAACATTCACTTTAAACTTTTTTTGGGAGAGGTATCGGGAAAGGATCTCTCCATCACCGCAGAAAAAACAAATTTATCGCTGACTCTTAAAGAATTTAAACTCAACTACAACCCCCTTTATCTTTGGCTCGCCAAATTTAAAATTACAAAGGTCTACGCCAGTCAGTTTGTGCTTGATACATCCGGTCTCATCAAATCGGAAAATAAGACGCCCAAAAGACCCGTCCCTGATTTTCTTAAACGCATCAAACTCAAAGAGGCAAAGATTGATCAGTTTATCTGGAAACTCCCCGACAACGGCATACTCACTGTCGATAAAATAAGACTCACTTCAAAATTTGGTTCTGTCCTGTATAAAAGCCCTCTCAGGATGATGACCACAGGGATTGCCTACCAGAGCAAAAAACTGCATGCCTTTATCGACAGTGTAGAGCTCAACGGTTTTTTTATTTTTGATTTTTCACAACCAAGAATCTTTGACGAATCCAAGCTCTCTGCCAAAGCAGAGATCCAACGCGCCCTGCTGGCTGTTTACCGCACACCCAAGCCATGGCTCTCCGAACGCGGCTGGGATCAGGATCTCGAACCCCTGCTTAAAAGTTATTATCCGCAACAAATACCAGCAGACAGATCCTATGTCTTCATCAATGGTCTTACTATTGACGCGCAGAAGACAAAAACAAGCCTTAAACTCAACGATGTCAAAATCAATTTTCATCAGGCCTACCTTGCCGGCAAGGGAAATATCGACTTTAGCCGAAAAAAATTAAGTTTCAATTTAAAAACACTCTCTGATATGGATCTGTCAAAGCTCCCTTTGGGGCAGTCCAAATTCAGGCAGAGTTTTGAAAAATTCAGCTTTGATCTTAATCTTGATGGTAAATACATCAGTCTGGACAAACACGACCTTAAAACCACACTTAAAGCCAGACTTATCGGCAACATGATTGATCCTGAGGCCGGAGATATCACTGCAGAGCTTGTGGGAAGGACCATCGGCGGCCATCTTGTCTCGGACAACCTCACCATCGAACTTAAGGACGGCGTGATCAATGCCTCAACAAAACTTCACATCAAAGAATTCACAACGAACACAAAGCTCAACGCAAAAAACATCGATGCGCTGATCATGGTCCGCCTTTTCTCAAGCGTCAACATCCCTTCAACAGTTGATGCCACCGGCTCCATCACGGGCAAACTCAACAACCCGCGGATCAGCCTTGACATGACCACACCCAACGCCACTTACGAATTTTTAAACTTTGGCCGGGCAAACGGCAAACTGCTCATCGACAATAAAAATCTCAAACTCGATGTTAAAACGTCCGGCAGTGATATCAGCGACAGTGAACTCAACATGACCGTCAAGGATGTCTTTGCCTCTTTTGACAGTGTCATGGACCTTAAATCCAGACACGCCCATACCGACATCGCAAAGATGATCAACGCAAAGTCCCTCAAAGGCACCATTGACGGGACTTTTAAACTTTCCAGGGCCGAGGCAAAGGTAAGGGCAAAGGGAGAATTTAAAACATCTGATTTCCACTTTTTTGACCACCCTGTCGGGGATCTGTCTTTTAAACTCGATCTGGATAACAAACACCTTGAGGTCAAACCAGTGATCATTGATCTCCTCGATCCCCCAAAAACACTCACAAGTGGCAGAGGTTTTGCATTTGATTTTACACCCGCGGGTTATACCTTTAAGGGCTACCTGACCGACCAACTTGCCATAACGGGCACCTTTGAAAAAGCGGCAAGGGAATTTCTACAGCTCGGTTTTACACCCCAAAAAATGCCTCTCGATATTTTTACGTCACTGCTCCCCTTTAAGCCCGAGACATCAAGCGTGAGCGGCAAGATCGATCTCAAATACAACATATACAATCCAAAGGCCTCACAGATGAAATCCAATCTGACCGCCCTGCTCATCAAAACGCTCGACGGCACCCTGCAACTCAACAGACCGGGCGGCATTGATTATATCAACCGCGCCTTTAATTTTCATAATTTTGACATCACACTGGGTCAGGGCAAGATGGTCCTTAACGGGCCTTTGGGCATGGAGTCCAATACGGCCCTTAAAATCAAGGGAACCGTTGATTTTGCGCCCCTTGCCGACTTTAATCCCTACATCTCCGAATCCGAATTACCCATCGGTATCGATCTCACACTGCGTGACGACATCTTTAAACCAAAGGTTTACGGTACTGTCTCGTTCAACAAAGACACAATCAGGTTTAGAAAGATGCATACCGATCTCGAAAACTTAAGCGGGGTTGTTAAATTTGACGGGAACCGGATTATTCTTGACCGCCTCTCGCTCGAATATGACGAGGCCCCGGTAAAGCTCACCGGCTCCGTCACAACGGACTACGAAAAGATCACGGGAGCCGAGCTTTCGATCACAGGGAAAGAGGTCCCCCTCCACCCGCATGACGGACTCTCCCTGCTTGCCGACGTCGATCTCCAGCTCTCAGGACACGACACCATGACACTCAAGGGCGACATGAACATCGTAGAGGGACAGTACAACCGTGATTTTGTGATCACCAATTTTATCATCAAACCCAAATCATCCGATCTCGATGAACAGGGAGAAACCTTTGCCGGACTGCCGCTGAATACACATTATAAACTCACAATAAAAAACACCGGCGACCTTCTCATTAGAAACAACCTCGCCGATCTGGAACTTAACGCCAATCTTAGTCTGCTCGGCACAATAGAAAATCCGGACCTCTCCGGGCAGATCGATTTTCTCGGAGGCCAGATCAACGCCTTTGGCCTCGATTTTGACAATGCCACGGGTTTTGCGCATTTTAAAAAAGATGGTGGCATCAATCCCGATATTCTGGTCAATGCCAAAAAAGAGATTCAAGGCTACAATATCACGGCAAGGATTGAGGGGCTTGCAAGCAACTTGAGACTCAGGCTTGACTCGTCACCCGCGCTTAACCACCGTGAAATCCTCTCCGTTATTTTTTACGGCCAGACGCCGGATCAACTGAGCCCGGACAGCAGGAGAAACTTCACGCAGACAGCGGCGATCAGCCAGCTCGCCAGCATCCTTGCCAATCCCCTCAATAAAATTTCGGGACTCGATGTGCTTAAAGTCAGTGCCCGGCAGGAACGCTCGAGCGATCGTATTCAGAGGCTCACCGTTGGCAAGCACCTCACAAACCGTTTTGATCTCACCTTTACAACGGACCTTGGCATCAGCGATCCAGAAAGGGCCTTTGAACTCAGGTTTCATCTGTTTGATAATTTTTATCTCATCGCTGCCAAGGATGTGGTGGGCTCCGACCGCTACCGCTTTGATATCAACTACCGGTTTTTATCTTATTGATCAGTCCCTCGTCTCATGTTAGCTGCCTCGGAGTCTAGGAATTTCAAAGTTGACAGAGCGCGGGTACATTCCTCGCATGACGAAAGGATGCAACCGCGTCAAAGTCAAGTTAGTAACTTGTCATGAATCACTACTCGGCCTGTTATTCCTCGCCCATAGGGATGATCAAAATTACCGCTGACGATACAAAAATTACAGAACTGACTTTTGTAGACAACGACAGCGGCTTATGCGAATACCAAACCCCCGTGATCAAAGAATGCATCAAACAGCTCGACGAATATTTTGCGGGCAAACGAAAAGTTTTCACGCTGCCCCTCCTCATCGAAGGCACTGCGTTTCAAAAAAACGTGTGGTCAAAATTATCCAAAATCCCCTACGGCAAGACACTCTCCTATGCAGACATCGCCAGCAAAATTAATCAGCCCAAGGCCTGCAGGGCTGTCGGCATGGCCAATAACAAAAACAAGATTGCCATTATCCTGCCCTGTCACCGTGTGATAGGCCGTGACCATTCCCTGACCGGTTATGCTGGTGGTCTCTGGCGCAAAGAGTGGCTGCTGCAACACGAACAACAGGGCAGCAACAAGGCTTAACCCTCTCAAATCACAGCACTTAACGCATTGCGGTTAATCACAGGAATTTTTGGTTTACTATTTGCGTGATCCTCCGCACAATCTTAATCGTACCCTGAAAACTTGGAAATGGCGGCATCAATGAACAAACAGACAGGTGATACGGGATTTAATTGAGTTCGGAGAGTCAAAGTTGCGCAACAAGTAGGTGAAGCACGGGAAGTCGCGTAGAACTCAATTAAATCCCGTATTACCTGTCACCCAGTGCGATTCAACTGCCGAATGTTGGTTGAAAATCAATGTCTTTAAAGGACACCTCACATGTTGCTGTTGACCGGTATCACACCGCACAACGCCGTCCAGATCGGGCAGGATTTTAGAGGCAAACTTGCACCCTCTTCTGTTGCCGCCTTCGATAACACTGCCCCGTTTATCGTGGACTCCGTAAACCCACAGGCCCCGGCCTTACACGAGCCCTGTAAACTCCCGCGCATCATCACGCTGCCTATCGATACTTATGTCCACAGGCGCGACAGGTCGGAACTGATAAGCCCCAGTATCCCCGCGGTCGATCCGGTCCAAAGGAGGGCCTTGCGTGCCTTTGGTGTGATGACTGTCCCCGGGTGGGGAAATTTTACCTTTGGGGCCAGACAGCTCAACTTTATCCAGGAAACAACAGGGCATGATGTGACGCATGTCAGCGTCTCAAAGGACGGCGCCTTTACAAAGCGCAGTCATTTTAACATGATCGGCAGGGCAGAGGCTGCCTTGAGCCCCGAATGGATCAGCGAACTTCCCACAGTGATTTACCGTATCTGGTATGCCAAAAGGCTTCAAAGACATGATCACGAAATCGACAAACAAGTTCCTATTCATAATAATATTCCCGAAAGACACATCATCATGGGTCATTCCAAGGGAGGTAACCTGGTCTACGTCCTTGCCTGTCTAAGACAAAGCTATCGTGACGGCACATTAAATAATTTTGTGGCGCGTTTAAAAAATGAGGCCGGCAGACAAATACTCAAGGATATCCCTTTTGAGGTGATCGAAGAAACAGCCAAAGGACTTTGTGACGATATCCTTGGCGCCCTGGGCGCGCCTTTGTATGGTATTCAGGGCGAGTTCTTCCGCTTTGCAGAGCGTCATGTCCTGTCTGTGGGTTTTAATCGCATGACCGGAAATTCGGCCCATTTTTATACCGAAGACACCATGCGCAGACTGCATCAAATGACAGGCTACAAACCAAACGAGGTCCTTGACTTTGTAGAGACAACCGAGGTCATGAATTTCAACGGCATTCAGGATATGGTATGCAGCGGGGCAAAATACATGATCCAGCTTGCGCGCAGTCCCTTGATCGATGGTGCCAACGTCATGTTCAGGGGCCTTGGCAAGGTCATCGCCAGCAAAACGAGACACGATGGTGTGTCCCCGGCTACCTATCCAGACCCATTCGAACATCACATCCACATCCCCGGGATCACACATCTTGACCAGGTCGAAAAAATCGAGGTCATGCACAGGCTCTTTGATGAGTTGATTAAACGCGGTGTTTTGGCTAGATAAGATCCATCAGAAATCATCCAAAATCAGGGAGGTCACATGAATCTAGAAATGAAACTGGCCCAAACCGATCAGGAAAAAAACAAAATATACAATTTGAGATACAGCATTTATGTAGAAGAGCTTGGTCTGGTCCCCGAGTTTGCCAATCACGCCGAAAAAACACTTAAAGAACCCGCCGACAAATACGCCCACAACATTTACGCCGAGATAGACGGCCATATGGTGGGGGCCATGAGGCTGAACTCTAAAAAAGAGGGGCCGCTGGAACACGAAAAACTCTACGATCTTTACAAGTTCAAGCCCTATTTTCCTGATGGGGTGGGCATGGCCACCAAATGTGTTATCGCAAAACAAAATCGCGGCAGTTTTGTAACAAAAGAACTTTTTAGATTCGCCTACGACTACATCCGAAAAAACAACCTCTGCAATTTTATCTTTATTGATTGCTGGCCTCATCTCATCAATCTTTATGAACACCTGGGATTCAGACAGTACAAGACCTGTATCAATCACCCCGAGGCGGGGTACATGACGCCCATGGTCCTTGTTGTAGAGGACATCACGCACCTTGAGCGCGTGGGTGCGCCGATGTACGACATTGCAAAAAAATATGAGAACCCCGAACCTTTAAGACAGTTTTTTTACAGACATTTCGAAGAATACGCCAAGCGCCCCGCCCGTATTCTGCTCTCCAACGAAGAACTCTTCGATATTTTAACAACAAAACTCTCCGGTGCGCTGGACTCCCTCAACCTTTTTAAGACGCTGACCAAAGAAGAAATTCAGCAGGTGACCGCCATGGGCAACATCCTCACCTGCAAAGAGGGGGACAGGATCATCGCCTTTGGCGAAGTGAGAAACGAGATTTACACACTGCTTTCGGGGATGGTAAAAGTTGTCCTCAACAACGACGGCGCACAAAAGGTGCTGACCACCTTTGGCAGGGGCGAGACGTTCGGCGAACTTGCCTTTCTGGCAAAGACAGCAAGAACAGCCGATGTGATTGCCGTCGAAGACTGCGAGGTGCTGGTCTTTGATTCAAACACCCTCAACAAACTTCTTTCAAGTATTCCGGCCGTGGCAGCAAAGATCTACCGCAACATGGCAGAGATTGTGGCCTTAAGGATGGTGGCCATGCAGCAACAGACGGATTCTCTGCGGGCGGGTTACGAGAGAAAAATACCGGTTTTGTCCAGAAGAGGCCCGCATGAATCTTAAAGCAGCCCTTACAGAATGGACGGGGCTTTTAGGCACCGGCGGTGTGGCATCTGATACACAAACGCTTGATCACTATGCGCGCAGCACCATGCCCAAAGGGACACGCCCTGCGGCTGTCCTTTACCCCCAGACCACACAGGACTGCGCTGCCCTTGTACGCATTGCTGCAGGGCACCACTGCCCTCTGTATCCCTTAAGCCGCGGCAAAAACTGGGGATACGGGGATGCCTGTGCCGTGAGTGACGGGCAGGTGATTGTTGACCTTAAAAAGATGAACCGCATCATCGAGGTCAACGAAGAGCTCGCCTACGCAGTCATCGAAGCCGGTGTGACGCAGGGGCAGTTATCTGATTATCTTTTAAATAACCATCCTGGACTCATTCTCGATGTGACGGGTGCAGGACCAGACGCCAGCATTGTCGGCAACACACTTGAGCGCGGTTTTGGACACACGCCCTACGGTGACCATTTTACAATGTCTGCAGGCTACGAGGTCGTTCTGCCCGACGGAAATGTCATCACCACGGGCTTTGGCCATCATGATCACGCAAAAACAACGTACTGCTACAAGGCGGGGATCGGGCCTTCCCTGGACGGGCTTTTTACACAATCCAATTTTGGCATCATCACCAAAATGGGGGTCTTTCTGCTGTCAAGACCTGCCCATGTGCTTGCCTTTGCGATTATACTCAAGGACAACAACACACTCTCACGCTGTGTGGACGCCTTAAGACCCTTAAGACATGCGGGTCTGCTGCAGAGTGCCATTCACATAGGTAACGACTTAAGGGCCATGTCTGCACGCGGGCACTACCCGTGGGATCAACTTCAAGGTCAAACCCCGCTGCCAAAAAATTTAAGAGAGACCCTGATAAAAAAGATGTCGCTGGGGGCGTGGAATGTCGTCGGCGCCATTTACGGGACAAAAGGGACCAACAGGGGCGTTAAGCGGGAGCTTAAAAAAGCGATGCGGGGTATTGCGAGGGTCAAATTTTTCGACGAGGCCCTTTTAAAGACAGGCATCAAGATCCTCGGTGTCACCAGACGCCTTGGTTTTGGAGCGAAACTTCTGGAGATGGCCAATGCCGTGAGTCCCGTCTTTGATCTTCTGATGGGGAGACCCTCTCCCAAACACTTGTCTGGTGCAGGCTGGCGGTCAAGGCGTGAAACGCTTAAAGACAACCCCGACCCGTTGGACAACAACTGGGGATTTTTGTGGGTCTCACCGGTGGTGCCGATGACAGGCGATCACGCCCTTCGTATTTTAAAAATTGTCGAACCTGTCTTTGAAAAATACAGGTTTGAACCACTCATCACCATGACAGCCATCACAGCACGCGCGCTCGACTGCGTGATGACAGTCGCCTACGACCGGGAAAACCCCGCAGAATCTCAATCAGCGCTGACCTGTTATGATGAGCTTTTTGCAGCCATTTTGCGGGAGGGTTACCCCCCGTACCGCTGCGGGATCAGATCGATGTCCAAAATATTTGCGGACAAATCCCCCTATGCCGTTTTTTTACAAACCATCAAAACCAGCATCGACCCGCAGGGTATCATCTCTCCGGGGAGATATGTGCCGTTGTGAATGTTTAAGCATCATCTTCTGTCTGATTACTGCGTGGACCGACCCACACGATGAAACAACCCTTAACAACGGTCTGCATCTCCCACGCAAACTATCTTTAATAACAGTGCGCACCTTAAATTTTGGCTTTTCCATTCCCATCGATTAAGACTATAATGAAAGCATTATGTGCTGCAGTCATGGGGCGTCTTAGACTGCACATGGCTCAGGAAGAAAACTCGGTCTACAAAGGAACATCATTTTTTTAATGGCAGGAAAGGCTCCCCTATGACCGGCATAAAACAAGTGATCGATGTCGAAGGTGTGTTAAAGTCGTGGGGAGACGCAGAGGTCAGCCTCGCGCAATGGGATGAACTCTTTCGGGCAATTGTTAAAGACGGTGAGATCGATACACAATGGGAATACACCCCGCTGGTCAATGACCCGCGATTTAACGGGCGCGTTGAAAAAGACATTTTGGGTCAGATCAGTGTGGCGCAGTTGTTTATCGACACGGTCCTCGTAAGCGGGGCAAGGCTTCCCCTTGATGCCAAAGGGCTCGATCAATTCATCAGGGTATACAAGACAGAGAGGGAGAGCACGCGCGTTGCCGGTTCACAACAATTTGTAACACTCGAATCACGACTTGCTGAGCTGCAAAGAAAAAACTCACCACGACTTGGCCCGTTGTCCCAATCGACTCCTGCGCAAAGACACAATTCTGATCAGACTGATGATTCATACACAGACACGGGGCTCAAGGGCGGAAGGCTTTTCGCAGATCCTTTTAAAGAGTTTTGGGTTGACCCCTCAGACCTGCAAAAGAAATACCTGTTAAAACAAACCCCTCCCGTTGATGTTTTTAAACAGGGTATCAGCTGGATCGATACCAAGTTTGACAGGCAAAAAAAGCAGGCAACAAACCAGGAAAACAGCAACACCCCCGTCTTTAAAAATGGTGAAGTGGTGCAGGCATTGTTTTCCGTCGGCCGTGTGTTGACAAAGGACGGAGAGATCGACAAAACAAAGGTGCGTCTCACCATCAGCGAACACGTCGTCGAGGACATCAGGCATGCCGACTCGTTTGAAATTAACATTGACCCCAAAGACTACGACACCTTTGTAGAGACCCATCTGGGCCTTGTGGTTCAGGCCGTTATCAAAATTACGGACGATGGCGCCTACCACGTTTCAAACATGTTCAAGTACAGCGGCGCCCTCATCGCCGCCGAAACAAAAGTGATCATCAATCCACCTGATATCTCCAAACTCAACGTTGGCGATACCGCCTATTATGAAGGAACCGTTTTGACCTACGCAGCCGGCAATTATGACAATGACACGACTGGCGGACTCACCCTCATCCTTGATGACCACAGGTCTGTCGCAGTCTCCCTCGATCAGCGGTATATAGAGATCGAAGACGGCCTTGAAATCGAAAACGTAAACGGACTGGTCCCGGAGACGGGGGACAGACTGAGGGTTCAAGGAACGGTGATCCAGAATGATAAAGGTGAAAAGACCTTTGCTGCCTCGTGGTGCCGGTCCTCCTATCTGATCAGTCCTTCGTCCGAGAGAAGACAACGGGACAACGCGCAGAGAGAATCCATCGCCTCTGATCTTGATGAGCTTAAGAACATGATCTCATCCCCAAAAAATCCTGATTACGCAGGGGCAAGAAAGATCTCCGCACGAGTAATCAAACAGGCAACAACATACGCTGAAAGACAAGCCTTAAAAGAACAGTCTGCCGCCATGCCCGAGACCGAGAGGCCGCTTTTGCTTTTGGAAAGGTTAAGCGCCGATGGACTTAATAAAACCTTTGGCGTTGATATCGACTCCATGACCATGGACATGTATATTGATTTTATGAAAAGCGTCGCGCGCGGGGAATACAGAACACCGGGGCAGGAACGAAAAGGTGATGAGGCGTATATTTACCGTGCCGCCGAAGAAATGAACCTGCCAAGCGGTATGATCGAAGAGATTGCCTCTCTGGCTGTTGGCACATTCATCCGCCTGCGCGGCGAGGCCCTTAAATCCGGCAGACAAATGGATTTTGATGACCTACTTTTCCTCGAACAATCTTTGACACGACTCGCATTGTGCGGCACACCCAGCGCCATAGACAGTCTCATGCGGGCCGCAGAAAAAATGGTTTTTGAACAACCGCTCATGATGGGTCATCAGCCAAGCGACAGCGTTGTCTACTACGTGACACAGGCTATCGGCATAGGACTGTCCACAGATCAGGACAATGCCATCAAGGATACGTATTTAGGGCATCTGCCGTTGATGAACAGAATATCCAGACACCTTTCTATTGAGGGGATGAATTATTCACCAAGGGCCCAGCACCGTATCGAGGTCATCAACATCAACAAGATCTTTGGCAACACTGCCAACACAACCAGGATACAAGATTACAACCATTTCGACACCGAGGTGGGTGCTCTTGAACAGGTGATTCACGAATTAACAGGTTACTGGCCGGATATGGATGCAGACAATTTCCACGAAACCCTTAAGAAACAAACCCTCGCATCATCAAATGAAAATAAAATCATGGAGGAAACGTGGCAGACCATTGACAGCAACGGTTACCGTGTTGTGCTGTACAACCCCGACAACTCCAGTAATGCCCCCCACCTCGTTTACTCGATGGCCAACCACGCAAGGGCCGCAATCGACAAGGACGCAAAGATCATCTACATGAACAAAGAAAACCTGGTCGAAGATTCAATGGACTACATGTCCTTTGACCTGCTGGTTGAAAAAACCCTTGTCCACGAGGCCAAACACCTCGCAGGTAATATGGGTAACGGCCTGACACTCTCTGCCGATGAGATCACACAGGAGATGGCCGCCCTTGGCAGAACCCCACAGGACTCGCAGACAGTCCTGACAGGAGAACAAAAGATCAGAGACCTGATCATTGAAGAGGTCGTTTGTCAGGTCACAGAGGACATGTATGTCGACCAACTGCGAGCACCACGCACCGAGCTTGACATCGAGGAGATCACACAAGGTGTTTACGCCAGGGGAAAACTTCAGGTACTCAAATTGATCCTTGTCAGACAGGCTGTGCAAAGTCTGTGTTTCATGAGCCTTGACGACATCACCCGCCGCTACGGTCCCGCACTGCAAGACAGGCTCATAGCCTTCACCCAATCGGGGGCCATCGAAGAGGCGCTCAGAGAAAGATTGGAATTTCAAGCTCGTTGATCAAGCAGAGAGCATGCGGGCGTCAATGCATGACCTCCGACATTTGAAGATGGATTAAGTGTGCCGCTAAGAATCAGCGAGAAGATGCACAGATCAAAATATCGTCGCCAAGTCTCCCGGTCCCGAGAACCTTAAACCCGACCGGCCCCGCACCCTCAAAGGCACCAAGCCCCTGAGAACCCACAACACGCGGCGCCACAATAAATTGCCACTCATCAACAAGGTTGGATCGTGCAAAAGAAGAAAAAACCTTTGCCCCGCCTTCCACAAGGACCGAGTTGATTCCGTTTTTATAAAGACAGAGAAGCGCGTCATCGAGGTCAAGCCCGCCACGCTGATTTTTTTTGACGCACAAAACAACCACGCCGTGTTTTTTAAAACTCAAAACCCTGCGGTGTTCTGTGCTTAACCCGCAGACCAGCACCACATCCCCACCAGGGACCTTAAACAAAAGGCTCTCAAGACTGACAGTGAGTTGGGGATCAAGGATCACCCTCTTTGGCTGCGGCCGTCTTGCATCGCGAACATTAAGCATGGGGTTGTCAATCTTTACAGTCCCTCTGCCTACCATCACGGCGTCGACCTTGGACCTTAAGTCTTGAACATACCCCTTGGCCCGCTCTCCTGTGATCCAACCCTGCTTTCCTTTGTGTGTGGATATCTTGCCATCAAGACTCTGCGCCACCTTGACAATCACATACGGTCTTTTTTTGGTGATGGCCTTTATAAAAAAACGATTGAGTTGTTTTGCCTGATCCCCGCAAATCCCCACAGAAACTTTAATTCCCGCCGCCTCGAGTTTTTTTATAGATCTGCCGTTCGTGAGTGGGTTGGGGTCTTGCATCGCGATCACCACCCGCTTGATCCCCGATCGGATCACGGCATCAACACAGGGCGGTGTCTTGCCAAAATGACAGCAAGGTTCGAGTGTCACATACATTGTGGTGCCCACTGCATGATATTTGATTTTTTTAAGCGCGTTGATCTCGGCGTGATCGGAACCAGATTTTTGATGATAACCCGATGCGATAACCTTAGAATTTTTGACAACCACACACCCCACCATGGGATTGGGCGAACAGCGCCCCGCCCCCTTTGCAGCAAGTGTGAGGGCATGCAACATGTGTTTATGGTCGTCTGCTGTTTTGTCCAAACCCATTTTATTTTTTTAAAAGCCCCTTGAGCTCGTTCATGAACTCGTTGATGTCGCGAAAGGAACGGTAGACAGAGGCAAAACGCACATAGGCGACATCGTCCAGATCTTTTAGACCCCTCATGACAAGCTCGCCGATCTCGTTTGACTGAATCTCCTTGTAGCCCTTTTCCTGCAGGCTTTCCTCGACCTGGCGCACCAGGGCGTTAAGCGACTCAATGCCCACCGGTCTTTTTTCACAGGACTTTTTAATCCCGTTTGAGAGTTTGATTCTGTCGAAGGCCTCCCGCGTGCCGTCTTTTTTGATGACCATGGGCAGGATTTCTTCGATACGTTCGTAAGTGTTAAATCGCCTGTGACAACTCTCGCACTCGCGCCGCCTTTTGATGTGGTCCGCCTCGGCAGAGAGCCGCGAGTCGATAACCTTGTCATCGAGACTTTGACAGAAGGGACATTTCATAGGCGACCTACCAAGGGTCTGCCCGAAAATAACTGTTCATTTTGGCATCTCATCTTGTGGTCATCTTTGACCGATCTTCAATCGCAAAAGCCTCAAAATAGCCCTGCTATTCCTCCGGTTTTGCTTATTCAGATCGGCCAAATCTAACCCCAATCTGAGCGCCAAAAAAGAACAGTTATTTCCGGGCAGACCCTAATAAAGCACAAACCGCTGACACAGCTCTTTGACGTTTATTAAAATCTCATTGCTGATCGTTTCACTTGTGTGATTGTTGAGGACAGTGACCATCCATTCGCCGATCGTGGTCATTTCTGATTCTTTCATACCGCGTGTTGTCAGGGCCGCAGTCCCCACCCTGATGCCGCTTGTCACAAAGGGAGAACGCTGTTCTCCGGGAACCGTGTTTTTATTGACCGTGATACCGGCGCGTTCAAGGCTTTCTTCGGCCTCCTTGCCGGTGATGTTTTTGTCTGTCAGATCCACCAGAATCAGATGATTGTCCGTCCCGCCCGTCACCAGTTTAAATCCCCTGTTGATAAAAACATCGGCGAGCGTTTGTGTGTTGGCGATAATCTGTTCACAGTATTTTTTGTATTCGGGCTGAAGGTTTTCTAAAAAACCGACGGCCTTTGCAGCAATCACATGCATCAGCGGCCCGCCCTGTATGCCCGGAAAATTGCGGGAAGAGATTTTTTTGGCGTGTTCTTTTTTGCACATCACCATACCCCCACGCGGGCCGCGCAGGGTCTTGTGCGTGGTCGTTGTGACAAAATCGCAGTAGGGAACAGGATCGGGGTGCAGACCGGTAGCAACAAGCCCCGCGGGATGAGCAATATCGGCCATAAGCCGCGCATCGACCTCGTCGGCAATTTCTTTGAATATTTTAAAGTCAATTTTACGGGGATAGGCGGAGGCCCCGCAGACAATCATTTTGGGACGGTGTGCCCTTGCAAGATCGCGCACGAGGTCGTAATCGAGCATGCCGGTTTGCTGATTGAGCCCGTAGGGCACAGCCTTGTAGAGTCTACCCGAAAAATTAACCGGAGAACCGTGTGTGAGGTGCCCCCCCTCTGAGAGATTCATTCCCATAAAGGTATCACCGGGTTCAAGGGCGGCCATGTACACGGCCATGTTGGCCTGCGATCCGCTGTGGGACTGCACGCACACGTGATCGGCCCCAAAGAGTTTCTTTGCCCTTTCGATGGCCAGATCCTCGATGATGTCTACATAATCGCAACCGCCGTAGTATCTCTTGTAGGGGTACCCTTCGGCGTACTTGTTTGTGAGCGGCGAACCCAGCGCCTCTAACACCGCCCTTGATACAAAGTTTTCGCTCGCGATCATTTCGAGTTTGGATCGCTGCCTGTCAACCTCTTTGAGCACGGCATGCGCCACATCAGGATCTTGTTTTTTTAAAATGTCGAACTGCATGTTTACCCCACATTGTTATGGTGTTGCTGACTGCCCCTGTTCGAAAGCCATGACCTTGTTGACCCTCCGCGCGTGTCTCTCGCCTTGAAACAGGGTGTCGAGAAAGACATCGACGATGGGCAGGGCTTGATCTGCCTTTAAAACCCTTGCACCCAGACAGAGGGCGTTGAGATTGTTGTGCCTGCGGCCCATCTCGGCTTGAAAACAATCGGTGATGTTGGCGGCCCTGATCCCCTTAAACTTGTTTGCCGCGATGGCCATCCCAATACCCGTCCCGCAGATGAGGATAGCCCCGTCGGAGGTACCCTCCTGCACTGCCCTTGCCGCCAATGCCGCAAAATCTGGATAATCAACGCTCTCTACCGAAAAACAACCATGGTCCTGTACCTGCATTTTTCTTCTTTGTAAATGGCCGATGATTTCATTTTTTAAAAGATAGCCCGCATGATCACTGGCAACGGATATTTTTTTCATGGGTCGGCAATAGAAAAGAACACCTTAAAAATCCAGAATAATCCTGACCCACCCCCATTGATTTTTTTATTCGAGATTGTTAGCTGTCGGCTCTCATGAAAACAATCCCCCTCAAACATATCCTGGCAACACAGGGACTCACGATCACCTTGGACCCCAACGAAGACTGGCTGGGCAATATATTAGATACCATTTTCGCGGGACTTAACCTGGACAAAAAAAACTTCAGGGGCAAAATCAAGCTCAGAAAAACAAACCAAGTTGTTGATATCACAGGAGACCTTAACATCACCACCCACCCACCCTGTGCACACTGCGGCAACGAAACAAAATGGACAGGTCATCTTCACTTTCAGACACACCAGATCCCCTTTCCCACAGACAAACCGGACAATACCAAGCATGACGATGCAGAGGATGCTGACACCGAGGACGACGAGGCTATTTATTATAAAAACGAAGAAATACAACTAGATACCATCATCAATGACGAGCTTGCCTTGCAGCTCCCCTACAACTATTACTGCACGGACCCCTCTCGGTGTAAACTCGAACTGCCAGAGGATCCTCACATCAGCCTTAATGACAACACAGACCCGCGCTGGGCACCATTAAAAGACTTGAAAATTACTAAAGGCTAGGACTATAGTCCCCCTTCAAAAAATTTTTGACTTAAGAGCAACCAACTCAAACGTCGGTTTTGCGCTCAACCAAAAGAACCAACAACAGACTCGGAGTACAAAATGCCAGTTCCAAAACGAAAAGTATCCAACTCACGCCGCAAACAGCGCAGGTCGCATCATGGCCTTAAAAATAAAAGCCTTTCTGTGTGTCCCAATTGCGATGGGGTTAAAGAGCCCCACTGCGTCTGCACTCAATGTGGTTATTACAAGGGGATCGAAATCATAGACACAGCCAAGGAGTGATTGTGGCAACAGACTCGCTCGAACCAAAGGTCATCGAAATCATCGCAACGCAGTTGTCCTTAAGGGATGAAGACATCAAACCCACAAGCCGTTTTGTCGACGACCTTGGGGCCGACAGCCTCGACATCGTAGAACTCATCATGGAGATGGAAGAAGAATTCGACATCGAAATCCCCGACGAAGACGTCGAAAAAATGCTGACCGTAAAGGATGTCACCGATTACATAGCAAGAGTCGTCTCTGTAGAATAGCCCGCAAACCAGCACCCAAACAATACCACGGCCCATTGTGGTCGTGTTTTTTTATTGAGCTTATGGAGCCGGATTTTCCTTGAGCAAAGTTATTATCGAGAGGGAATTTCGATGGTGATATCCACGCGCCTGTTTTGTTGCCGGTCACCCTTTGAAAGGCCCGGAACCTCACCCACCACATCCACAGCGACCTTGTCGTAAGGAATTTGGTGTTCGATCACCAAAACATCCTTGACGGCCTGCGCGCGTTTTTGGGCTAGTTGCTGGTTGTAGGCCTTGTCACCTGTTTCATCAGTATAACCCTGGCTGATGATCAAGCGGGCCTTGCGTTGTGATTTAAAGACCGAGGCCACCGTGCTGATGACAGCGCTCGAATCTGATGAAAGGAGACTGCTGTCGACATCGAAGAAGATCGAATGTTTTAACGACAACGGCTTTGCCTTTTTAAGGGGCGTGTGAAAACTCAGCGCCAGATTACCACTGGCTGTTGGTCGGCCCGCACCCTTGGTGAGAAAAGAACCGCCGCTTGCCTTGAGCACAAAACCCGATTGACCAAAGGCGTACTGCACGGCCCCCATAATATCTACCGGTGAAGTTACATGATCAAGATAGGGTCTGTTTGCCGTGGTGGACGAGGTGACATCAACCGATGAACTTAAGTTTTTACACCATTGAATTTTTGCGGCAAGCCCGCTTGTAATCAGGGTCTTTGTGTTGTAATCGAGAATGGAGACGTTTTCGCGAATGACAGTCCCCAGATTAAGGGCCATGCCAAACACCTTGCCAAACTGCCTCTCTATGGCCACGGTCACGCCGCCCTTGACTTTGTTGTCGGCCATAAATTCGTTTTCGTTGCCAATGGGTGCTGTAATAAAGGGGATAATACTCAAACCAAATGTGTGTTTTGTTTTATCGGAAAGACGCAGACGAGTTCTAAAGAAAAGATCGCCCAAAGTGGTCTCGTTGGTAAATCCGGGGGCCGGGGTGTTGGGGGTCTGAAAACGATTGTACGGTGCAAAGCTCCCCATCGCCTCAATATCCATAAATTTAAAAAGACCGTAGGACAATCCCAGATGACTGACAAAGAGGTGATCGATCACACCCTGATTGCGATTGCCTGCCACAGTCACCTCGAGCGGGCGATACATATAATCGTTTTGTAAAAAAATACCCAGCACCGTTTTGCCCGATGTGGCGGAACCCAGCACCGTTGCGTAATCTGACGGGAGTGTTGCAGGCGCGCTCGTTATGTTAAATCTGTTTGTCGCAGCCTCTGCCCTTGAGATAACGACAAAAATACCAATGAGAAACAAACCTAAAAAAATAAAATTTCTTTTCACATTGACCCCTTTGAAGAAGTTGACCCACATCCCAAAAAAAAGTATGAGCCACGCGAAGGCAAAAACGAAAAAAATTATTTGTAGTCGGCCGTATACACTCACAAACGACAAAAATTCAAGCGATTAAATCTTTTGTAAAACAAGGAAGGCAAATGAAAAAAACAATATTTTATTTTTTACTGGCCCTTGTATTCACATCTGCAACAGCCCACGCACTTGTCGGGGCTCATTCATACAAAAATGACACGACAGGCGATGTTTTTCTTGGCGGGGATTATATAGAAGTCGGTATCAGCAAGTACGGTTCGTTCGGCACAACAACAGGACAGGCAAAGCCAGCAGGGTTCTACGGGACAGCAACCTATAACTACATAGGCATGAGCACCAACGCCGCAGGCTTTGGGGTCGCACCCGATTACCGCATCGATTATTTTATCCCAGGCTCACCCGAAGAGCGTTGGGTTGTCGGTTACAAGATCTCCGGCACCCCCACCACCGCAAGCAACGCCTTTTTGATGAACACCACCGGTATCACCGACAACACCGTCACCAACGATTCTACAGGTACAACATTAAAGGCAACCAGTATCGGCACACTCAACAGCAAACTTAAAATCACTCAGGTCATTCAGTTTGAGGCGTC
Source organism: Deltaproteobacteria bacterium (assembly GCA_015228875.1). Taxonomy (GTDB): domain Bacteria; phylum UBA10199; class UBA10199; order UBA10199; family JADGCS01; genus JADGCS01. The sequence goes on from JADGCS010000044.1 coordinate 20,568, forward strand.
TTACAAATTTTTTTACGTCACAGTGACCCTGCAAAATATCGGCACAACAGACTCACTCGATAACGTCCGCTACATGCGCTCGTTTGACCCCGACAATACAGTCCTTCAAAGTGGCTCTTATACCACACACAACGAAATCCTCTACACCCACGCGGCTGGTGACGGCAAAGCGGTTGTGAGCGCCAACACGGCCAACAACGCCAGCGACCCCATTTATCTCGCTACGGCATCCCGTTCACCCATCGTGTTTTACAGCTCCGACACGCGGGCCAAGGTCTCAACATTCGGTTTTGCAAACACCGACCCCTACACCACCTTGGCCTACGATACAGCAAAGGCCAAGGGAACCGTCGAAGATGGGGACCAAGCCATTACCCTCACAGTTGATGTGGGGACCCTTGCCCCGGGTGAATCAGATTCATTTGTGTATTTTTCAAGCCTCGATAACCGCGACTTTAACGACATACTGGCAGAAATCCAGGCCGCTGAGGAAGAAGCTGAAGAAGAAGCTGAAGAAGACACAGATGACGGTGACAACATCACCATCGCCATCGAAGACGCCGCACCAAACAGCGGCGATGCCAATGGTGACGGCACCATCGACAGCCTGCAGTCCAATGTCACGTCTTTTCCCAACGAGGTTGTCGGTAATGGGGCCTACACAACACTTGCAACAACAGGGTGTGAATCCATCACCGCTGTCGCGCAAAACGCGGTTTCAACGTACGGCACAGACACAGACTACGAATACCCTGTGGGTCTCACCGCCTTTACGATAGACTGCGCCAATGCAGGAGACACCGCCACGATCGTCCTTTATTATCACGTATCGTCAGACGATTACGACAGCACAGACTGGGAGGCCCGCAAATATATAGATAGCGTGTTCGAAGAAATACCCAATGCCACCTTTTCAACAACAACCGTCGGGGCCGAAACCATAGCCACCCTCACCTATCAGGTAACCGACGGTGGAGATTTAGACAGCGACGGCACCGCTGATGGTGTGATCATCGATCCAGCAGGCCCTGCCATTGCCACAGCAACAACAACAGCCGCCGCCCCTGCTGCGCCTTACACTGGCCCTCTCACCACTGGCTCGCTTGCACATCCCGGTTGTGCGCTGAACATACCAAAAAGCCCCCAAACTGGCAGATGTCATGTCTTGTTATGGGGACTCGGTATCTTGATTCTGGGACTGACACGTGTGCACGAAAAGTCCACGCAATAAATATTGGATTTGTATAAAAAAGTGTCCTATACTCGCCCCCGTCTGTGATCTTTTTTTTAAGGGGGCCAAATGACCGACTTACCAATCAACGAAGAAATAAAAAAATTAAAAAAAGAAACGCGGGTCTATTATTTCATCTGCATGTTTTTGATTATGGTGACGATCTTTCTGATTGCCACAAACACCAACAACATGAGCAAGGTCGACAATAAAATAATCGAATCCCAAAACGCACTCTCCCAACAACAGAGCGAACTCACCGAGAGCCTCATGGAGGCTACAAGCAGTAACGCAAAAACTATCCTCGAAATCAAAAACAAGCTCGACACTGTCATTGGAGACAAGACGCCGTGACATCTTAGGCAATCCTTACAACCGCCTCTCTTGCGCTTTCTGCCTTAATCTGCGGTTCGAGGCTTAAACAATGGTTGCTGTGTGCCCTGATCAGGGCATCCTTAAGCGGTCCGTACCCCATATGTGTCATCACCATTTTATAAGAGGCAATGTTGTGAGAGTCGTTCTGCCATAACGAGTGTCTGGCGCCATTTTTGTCTGAAGCATCACCAGACAAATTGTCCGACAAAAAATAGAGGGGGGTTTTGCTCACCCGCGCCCACTCAGCCTGGTGAATCTGGGTGATCAACTGGCTGTGACGTGCAGGATGCCACCTGCCGTTGTACCAGATCTTCTGCATGATCCCCCGCTGTTCTCCAAGCTCGTACGATGCCTTGATGGCCTGCGTGTTGATAAAATCAATAATGTACTTAAGACAGCGCTGTTCCTTTTTTTCTCCGCCCTCCGGGTTGATGGCCTCTAAAGCAGCTGACAATCCCAACACAGACAGGCCCACGCGCCTCGTTCTCCTGCTTTTTTCTGATGTGATCTGGTCGGGATAGGGTCTGATCTCGATACAGTTATCCAGAAAATGAACGGCTGTGCGGATTGTCTGCGAGAGGGCCTCTTCATCAAGATGATTGTCGCGAGCAAAAGAAAGAAGATTAAGACAGCCGCTGGCTGTTATTTCGTGGGAATCCACAAGCTGTCCCTGAAGATTCACAACAGGTCGGATGGAAAACCTGTGGTTGTAAACAAAGGCATCGATCCAGTCCTCAAAGAAAAAACTGATTTCCTTGCCCAGACAAAGCAGATCCACAATCTTGTTAAAGACGTCATCTGCCCGAATAAACTGGCTTGGCTCCTGCTGCCTTTTGTGTCTCAGGCCGTATTGTGCCCCATTGCAAAGGGCCCAGACAAACTCCCTGCTGACACCAATCATCAAACGGTTCTGGTTTGGACTCTCTCTGATAAAGGCAAGGCAGCGACTGATATCCAGATGATCGATGTTAAGGTAAAAGCATATCACCGAGGACTGATCGTCATGCCGCGGGGCTTTTTCGTATAACTCCATCAATTTCTCGGGACCCAGGCTCTGGCGGTCACCTGTTCCAACCCTGGCGCGGCTCGCCCGGAGGTCAGAAAAATCAACAGCCACATCGATGTTGTTCTGCAGATAAATAGAAACCTGCTTGAGTGTGAGAAAAAGATTATCGAAGTCATCGGTGGGCCTTAACGCCACATGCCCCCCCATGAGAGCGTCTGATTGAAAGTTGTGGCAGAGAATGGCGGCCTCGGGCAAAAAGAAATTATGGAGCATGAGATGATAGAACCCATCGCGCAAAGCCTGCAAATCGTGAGAGGGCCCATACCTCCTGTCAGCACGGGCAACATGATCCGCAAGCTGCCTTAAATGCTCAAGAGGGTCCCTGTGATCAATAAGTGATTTGAGGGAGACTTTGTCAATCATGCCGTCATTATCCATATGAATAGCCCTCAGCCCAGCGACATAACTCGCATAAAGCGTAAAACACTACGCGGGCGGACACCATGCAAAAATTGATGCCGAAACGCGTAGAAAAAACCTTCCAAGGTTCTAACGTCATATAAAATTTGATAAATATTTTTTTTTAAGTTAGTGTCTTTACAATTGTTGCTGTTTGGTTCTAGGGTGATTAATCTAAATTATACGCTTCATCGAAGGTGTCAACGTGAAACTAAAAAGTATTGAGATTCAAGGCTTTAAGTCTTTTGATGATAAAACAATGATCGGCTTCGACGACGATATCACCTGTATCGTCGGTCCTAATGGCTGTGGCAAGTCCAATATTGTCGATGCCATCCGCTGGGTCATGGGCGAGCAATCCGCCAAACACCTGCGCGGGCGCGGGATGGAGGACGTCATCTTTGCGGGGACCATCGAGCGCCCCCCAAACAGTCTCGCCTCGGTCGAACTCACCTTTGACACCACAGGGACCAACACACCTCCGCAATACTCGCAGCTCAGTGCAGTTTCCATTGGAAGAAAACTTTTCAGGTCCGGGGAAAGTGAATACTACATCAACAAACAACCCGTGCGTCTTAAAGACGTCACCGATTTCTTTCTGGGAACAGGGGTTGGCACAAAGGCCTACTCCATCATAGAGCAGGGCCGCGTCGGGATGGTTGTCGAATCAAAACCAGAAGACAGACGATCTATCATCGAAGAAGCTGCTGGGATTTCAAAATTCAAGGCACGCAAAGAAGCCGCACTGAGAAAAATAGAATCCACAAGACAAAACTTGAGCCGCTTAAACGATATCCTTACCGAAATCGACCGCCAAAAAAACACCCTGGCCCGACAGGCAAAAAAGGCAGAAAAATTTCAAGTCATCAGGGACGAATTAAAAGATCTCGATCTCAAGCTGGCCTCCCTCTCGTACGAAACCCTCGATACCGAACAAAAAAACGCCCTCTCCACCATCAGGGAACTGAGCACACAGGAACAAACCCTCCAAAATAAAATTCAAGAAGACGAAAACTGGATCGAAGATAAAAAGCTGCATCTGGTTTCTGTCGAGACCGAGCTTAATGATCTGCAACAGGATGTCTTTGAGTGGGACAATACTCTCAAACTTACCGAGACAAAAATACAAACCAGAAAAGACGACATCTCAAGATCTGGGGCCTCCATCACGCAAATGGAGAACGAACTTGCCGAACGCCGCAAGGAATGTGAGGGCTCTCAAAACGGACTCTCCCAGGTCAATGAAAAACTCGCTCTGGCAGAGCTTGACTGCGCCGCAACAGATGACAACGTCAAGGATCAGACCGCTTACCTCACTGTACTCGAAGCATCAAGCGGATCGCTCTTCTCCGTCCTCGAAGAAACCCGCGAAAGCTTTAACAACGCGGGTCGTGAGCTCTCCCAGACAAAAACACGCAAAGAAAACATCACGGCGCGCCTGAACGAACTCATCGAAAAGGAAAACACCGATCAGGCCGAACTGGGCGAACTCTCACAAAAGCACAAAAAAATGAGCCGCCTCCTCGACGAAATAAAAAAAGATTTAAACTCCATCAAACAGCTTAAACTCACCCTCACCCAACAAACCGACAGTCTTCACGAAAAACTTTCGGCAGAAGATACAGTCCTTAAAAGGGAACAAAACGAATTATCAACAATCAAAAATGAACTTTTATCCCGTGAGTCACGACTCAAATCTCTCGAAGAACTCGAGCGCAACTTTGAAGGCTATCACGAAGGTCCCCGACAGATTCTCAAAAGCAGAAAAAAAGGAGACATCACCGGCGTGATGAGTTCCGTCGCCGAAATCATCGAGACAGAACCCCTCTACGAAACCCCCGTCTCGGCAGTCCTCGGCGAACGCATGCAGTACCTCATCGTAAAAAATCAATCCGAAGGGGTCCAGTGTGCAGAGTTTCTCAAGGCCTCAAGCGTCGGCCGCAGTTCGTTTATCCCGATCTCGCTGTCACAGAACACCGCCGAAAAAACAGAAAACGCAAACCCCGTTGTCTCCTTTCTCAGAGATTGTAAGGGGTACAATGTCTATACCGAAAACTACCTCAACGGGACAGGGCCCGAACCGCAGGAGGGGCTTGATGAGATTCTCTCCGCTCATAACGACAACCACAAACCACGGGCACTACCAGACGGCCTCAAACTCAAGGGGGTCATGGGCCGGCTGACCGATTATATAAAACTCAAAGAAGGGTATCAGGATCTGGGCCGCCTTCTCTTTGGCGATGTGGTTCTTGCCGATCGCATCTCCAATGCCCTCGAAATCTGGTCCAGCACAAGTTTCCCCGTGGTCACTATGGACGGTGAGACCATCTCAAAGGACGGCATCATCACAGGAGGTTCCACCGAAGACACCTCAAAGGCCCTCCTCGAAAAAAAGCGGGAGATCAAAGAACTCCATCTGGTTATTGCCGGGCTTGTCCAGCAGGTGAAGTCCAAAGAAGACGTCTGCACCGAGCTCCTCGCCAAAATAAACAGCACAAAATCAGAGATAGAAAATATCCGCTCCTCCTGTCATGTCGAGGATGTCAGGTTCGCCGAGCAGGAAAAAGACATCCTGCATTACACAAACGATCTTAAAAACCTAAACGACAGAAGGAGCCGCCTCACACAGCAGATCTTCGAAACAAAAACGGCGATCGATGACCTTGGTGACCAACTCAAACAGCAGGAACAAAACGAAAAAGACCTCGAACAGATTTTAAATCAGTCGGCAGAAATTCTTAAAAACAAAAAATCAGAGGAAGAATCCTGCCGCAAGGAACTCGCGCAAAAACAAGAAGACCTCACCAAAGAAAAAATAAAACTGGCACAGCTCAAAGAACAGAGATCTTTTCTGGCTCAGGAAGTCGACCGCCTGATTGCCGAGCAGATCAGACTCAAACAAGAAATCATCAGAACACATGGGCTCAAGCAGTTTACATCACGAAAAGAAAAATTTCTTCAGGACCGCCTTGCTTATCTCGAAAAATTTATACGCAAAACTCTCGAGAACAAGGATGCCGTTGATCAAAAATACAGGGCCAAGAAAAACGAATTTGAAATTCTTCACAACGAGATCACAGAAAAAGAAGTTACCTTAAAAAAAGACAGGCAGGAACACAGCCGGATCAAGGACGATTTAAACAAAACCACGCTTAATTTATCCGAAACAAGAAACACTCTTTCCCGTCTCAACGAACAACTCATTGAGCGATATCAACTTGTCCTGTCCGAAATTTATCAAGATCACAAACCAGACCCCTCCCTGTTTGAGGAAGGGGCAGCACAAGAAAGGGCAGCGGAGCTCCGTGCCAAAATCGCCAACCTTGGCAACGTCAACATCGCGGCCATTGACGAGCTTAACGAAATCACACAGCGCTTCGAGTTTTTATCCGGTCAGCGTCAGGACCTCGAAAAATCGCTCCTTTCCCTTGAGCGCGCCATACAAAAAATCAACAGGACATCAGCAGAACGATTTAAAAACACGTTTGAACAGATCAACGAAAAATTCACAAAGCTCTTTCCAAGGCTTTTTCAGGGCGGACATGCGTATCTTCAATTAACTGATCCAGAAAATATTTTAGAAACAGGCGTCGAAATTATTGCACAGCCACCGGGCAAAAAATTGCAGTCCATGTCACTCCTGTCCGGGGGAGAAAAGGCCCTGACCGCGGTAAGCCTTTTGTTTGCAATCTTTCTTATCAAACCATCACCGTTCTGTCTGCTCGATGAGGTCGATGCCCCACTCGACGACAGCAACGTGGACCGCTACAACGACATCGTTAAAGAAATGTCACAGCGCACACAGTTTGTGGTCATCACCCACAACAAGCGCACCATGCAGGTCAGCGACTGCCTCTTTGGTGTCACCATGCAAGAACGCGGCATCTCAAAAATTGTTTCGGTGAATCTGAATGCGTGAACCTCATGCGATAGATGAAGGTGTGTTCGTTTTTAATATCGCTTTTAGGATGTAACTACTCAATAACCTCTGGCAGTCAATGCATCGTCGTCGCGAGCGGAGCGTGGCGATCTCCTAAAACCAGTGGTTTTAAGAGAGATTGCTTCGTCGGTTCCCTCCTCGCAACGACGTCCCACCACCACTTTTTGAGGAGTTACGATTATATCTCCGACAGGTGTGATAACACTTACAATTTTCCTATCGTCATACGTGGTTATTCACATTCATCTGACGACTATATCGATTTTGAAACAAACACCGGCAATCTCGCGTGGGTGGCGCAGGTCTTTCCTGACAACACGTTTGATTTTTCGATCCAGTTTTTAAACACGTTTGGAAACCCGTCCATACAGCTTGATTGCACATGTCAGATCGAAGAGGGCTATCTTTATTATTACACAGACAGCGTCGATTGTACCTGTGGTGGGGATGATAAGTGCACGCTCTCTTATGAAAAATTGACATCATGATCTTAAAAAAAATTGCGCGCAGGACTTTTACATTGCGTCGATAGCGGTAGATTTCATGATAGTTGACGCCTTTTTTTACATACAACATTTTTTATATTTTTTTCCACTGCCACATGGACAGAGATCGTTTCTGCCAATTTCAGGCATATGAAGTTGTTTTGTGACATCAAGTTGTTTTGTGCCATCAACAAAATGCCTGCTCTTACTGTGGGCATAAATACTTTTTAATTTTATATGTCTATTAAGCAGTTGCGTGTAGATATTAGCAATCTGTTTTTCTATAGCCGACACAACAGTTTTTTTATCAATAGATATTCTCTTGTTTTCGAGCTGTCCCCATTTTTTTTTCCTGTAATTCAGTTGTACTGTGCATATCTCCTTACCTGGGTTATTGTATTCGTTTGAATAAATATTCAATACTGTGTCTGTACATGGACACTTAGGTAATAGACAGTAATAGTCATAAATTATACATTTGTTGCCGTCTATATCAACCAAGAGCAGATCTCCGTACGGCAGAACATTGTTATATGCAGACATGATTCCGTTTTGTTCTACCTCATCATAGTCAAAGTGAGCATCAATTGAATCAACAGCCGCCTCTTCGGTTTTTTTGTTTTTGCGTGAGAAATAAAACTTCCACAAGAGTACAAAATCAGATTCATCCATTAAAGATAAAAAGAAATTTGCAAACTCCAAATCTTCATTGGAAATTTTTTCTTCATTTTTGTAATTTAGTTTTTTCTGAACAATGTCAATATCGATTTTATAGGATGAATTAATTTTATTATTGTTGTCTCTTGGTCCCAAAAGTTGAAGAGTCAAAAAAACAGTCGCGCAAGTACAAACAGGGTTGTCGCAAGAGAGAAGAGAACATTCATAGCGTCCCGCATTTTTACCACTTTGAATTGTAGCAATGATTTTTTTTGTTTCATTTTCAACTAATAACACCATTTGCTTCGCTCCGTCTTTGTTATCCCCTGATCCGCCAGACTGGCCACTATCTTCCAAGGGGAAGTATCCTGATATTCACATGATGTGGCAATCTCAATTATTCTTCCCTTTTCTTCAAGGCTCAGCTTGTTTGCTGGCGCATCCAAGGGACCCCGTCTCTGGTCATCAGGAGATTCCTTCCAGCGATTGAGCGTCTTTAAATCTACGCCAAGATCCTCACACGCCACCTTAAGACGACACCCATTCATGTTTGCCTCCTCAATCAAATCCATGCATTGCTTTTTGTCTTCTCTGCTTATTCGTCGTCCTCGGGTTCCCCCCACAACAATTGACTTTTTTTAACAGAACTATTCTGGCGCTGACCTCCGCCAAGGCCCTGTCTTTTTTATGAAGATCCCTTGTCAAATCCTTCACCTCTTTTCTTAACTCGACAACTTCAGGATCCAGTCTGGGCCGTCCCTTGACTGTCTCGGTGAATCTTAATGCGTGAACCTCATGCGACAGTTGAAGCACACCGAGCGACATGAAATACAGGGTAAAGGACGATCAGTTTAACATCGATGAATAATACTTGATTTCTGTCAGGTTTGTCTTACCACAACAGCCCTGCCTTTTCTCCCATCGAGGTGTGCCGAGATCGGGTTGTGAAGCCTTACATGCCTGATAAATTCGCCTTCCCACTGCACGGGCTGTGCGTTAATCCACGCGGTGTCCAGAAAGGAACTGCCGATTGCAGTTGATTCTCCCTTGTTCGAAAGTGTGAGATACCCCACGCCCTTTGAAACAATGTTCTGAAAAAAATGTGTCCCCTGTGAAGGCTCCACCATGTGCCCAAAGAGTGGCGTCTCGGCGATCAGACACGCGCCCGTGATATCGCACCACTTGATGGGAATCCCCAGACTCGGATCTGATGAACCCCACCTGCCCGGACCAACAAGAAAATAAGGGCGTTTTTCTTTTTGCAAACCCTCGTTAATCATGCCAACCTGTCCGGCAATCTCGGAGGTCTTTCTAAAATCAAGTGTATCATTCTTGATAAAGACAATATCTCTGATATTCTGGAAGGTGCCGTGGCCCAGTGCCATTGCCGTGCGACAGATAATATCTTTGTCATCATAACCTTCGAGATCAACAACGGCAGATAAAACCTGCGACGCAAGCGGCCTCATCTGAAGAATGTACAACACAGGGTCACCACTCCCCTTTTGATCCAGCGCAAATTCGATTTCAATGGGAAAACCCACCTCGTTTTTTATTGCCGGCAAAAGCTCTGCCAGTGCCCCTGCCAGGGGAATTTGATTGTATTTGAGGACGTGATTAAAGGTCAGGATGCGGGGACCCGACAGGTTAAAGTTTTCGCGGATGGCATCGTCGTCCGCACAGTAGACACTTGCCACATGTTTCAGGGACCCGTCCGCTTCTGCCTGTTCGATGTCGACAAAATCCAGAGACTCATCATCGGAACTCGAAGTAAAATCAATCGTCGCTCTCGCAAGATTAAGGGCATAAAATTTTTTCTGGGTGTATTTTAGATAATCGGCAGGTTTTGAAAACTGCGGCAGGACTTCGGGGGTGTTGGGTGAAAATCTTAAAACAGCCGCCCCTTGGACCACCGCGTGACCCAGACCGAGGACAATCTGGGCAATACCATCCTCAGCCTTCTGGTGACCAATGGGATAAAAATTGTAGGACTGTGCCACCCCTGAAATCAGCGGATAGTAACGATTGCCGTACTGCTGCCCGATGACCTGCTGGATCACAATCGCCATGCTCTCTTCCTCGCGCGAATGGGCGGTCCCAGCCCTGTAACTCTGGGCGTTCTTAAAATAAAGGGATGCGTAGACCGCCTTGATGGCACGGCAGAGTTCCAGAAATCTCACATTGGGATCGGGGTGGTTGTTGGGCAGCATGTAGGTGGAGTAAATCCCCGCAAACGGCTGGAACTGAGAGTCCTCGAGAATACTCGACGACCTCACCGCAATAGGTCCCGTCATGTTGTTGAGCACAAATTTCAAATGATCCCAGTGCTCTTCCGAAAGTTTGCCCACAATAAACCTCTGGACGATCTCCTGATCGGTCTTAAGCCTGTCGATTTCTTCATACAGGTTGTTAACGAGCATAAATTTTTCAAACTCGTCCGTCCCCAGTGCCACTGTTTGCGGTATGGTGATTTCGAGATTTGAAATGCGTTCGTGAAGACCATACCGCGCAAACAGCGAATTGATGAAGGCAATCCCCCGCCCCTTGCCGCCGATGGAGCCTGTCCCCATCCTGATAAAGGGATTTTCGGGACCAACCTGCCCGGTTGAAAAATCCGCGATCACGCCCTGCTGTTCCTGCTTTCTTGCCAGTCTGAAGGACTTGATAAAATACTCCCTCATTTCTTCGATATCCTTAAAGTCGGCAACAGAGAGCTTCTTGAGTTTATCGGCAAGGCTGAACATGCTGCGTGCATAAAACCACGTGGAAAAGTGATTGTGTTTTGAGTGGTACTCTATGGATTCGGCGGGGATGGTCTTGATGAGTTTTTCCATCTCCTTGACATCCTTCGCCCTCGCAATCTCAAGCCCGTTGGGATATTTGAAGGCAAAACTCCCCAGACCAAGTGAATCAAAAACAAAATGCCTTATTTTTTTTAGAAGATGGGGCGAATTTTTGTCTACATAGTTGATCCCGAGACTTTTCGCCTGTTCGAGATTTTCTGATTTTGATGACTGCAGCATGAGGGAGAGCATGGGGTCTTCCCCGGCAAGCGTTTTCACAAGATCAAATCCCGCATTGTTCTCTGTCGCCCCGCTGCCCCTGGGAAGACTGACGTCGCTGATCACGGCCATGACCTGATCTTTATAGGTATGATAGAGATCCAAGGCATCTTCGTAACTCGTCGCAAGAAAAATCTTGGGCCTTGCCCTCATGCGAAAAAGTTTGTGCAGGTCGTTGAGTCCCTCGGAGATCAGGGACTGGGACTGCGCCATCACAACCGTGTACAACACCGTGAGAAAGGAAGAGTAATACCGCACCGAATCCTCGACAACAAGAATAGCCTTGATGCCAGCAACCTTTACATCGTGCGGGGCATTAAAACTGTCTTCAATGATTTTAATGATGGTCAATAATATTCTTGCGTCACCGCGCCACAGAAAGGAGTGATCAACAGCCTTTTTATTAATGCCTCCCGGGATCGTTGCAAGGTCGTTCTCATTAAACACGAGCAGCACCACCGGCATCTGGGGATCAATCTCCTTGACCTTGCGCCCAAAATCATTGACATTGCTGTCCTCAAAACGCGCCATCGTCATCACGAGGTCAAAGTGTCTGGAACTGAGAAGTTTAAGGGCCTCTTCGCCGGTCGAAACATAGGTGATTCTCGGTGCCGAACTTAAATTAAGACCGGAATACTCGACAAACAGCCGCTCTGCAAGCCGCCCATCCTCACCAAGAATGAACGCGTCGTATTTTGTTGCGAGTAGAAGTATCTCCCTCACCCTAAAATGCATGAGATCATGAAATCTTAAAAGCCACGACCCACTGGTCTGATAACCGCGAAGATACGAGGATAAAAATTCTTCTTTTTGGTTCATGTTTTTTAAAGAGTGTTTTAGACTCTGTTCTTCTTAAAGGCCCTGACTCGCTTTCGTGTGAGTTTCATCGCAAGATCAAAAATAAAATCAGGCGTTAAAGAACATAATTTTGCAAAAATCATCATCTGCCACGGAAAAAAATAGCGGGTCTTCTTTTTTTTGATGGCCCTGTAGATTTTATCTGCGGCCTTCTCTGCCGACATCAGCCAGGGCATGGAACCGTTTTTTTCGGTCATGGGTGTCTTGATAAAACCCGGGTGTATGGACGTTACGGCAATGTGATTTGCACACACATCTGTGCGCAGGGACTCCATAAAGACCGAAAATGCGGCCTTAGAGGCGCAGTAAGCCGATGTCTGCGGCAGACCGCGTATCGACGCAATACTGGAAATCCCCACAATGTGGCCAAAACCCTGCCTGAGCATGATGTCCTTACCCGCCTCGATTGTAGCAACAGCGCCGAGAAGATTGGTTTGAAACGTGTGAAGACTGTGCACCCATGTATTTTCCCACTCGTTGGTTTTATAACCAATCCCTGCATTGGCAATGAGAAGATCAAGGGTCGCAAAATGACTGCACGCCTCTTTTATTTGCAACATGTGCCTTTCATGATCAGTGACATCGGAAGGAACAACGTGAATTTTTTGAGCGGGGTGCCGTGCCTGAAGGATTGCTTTTAATTCTTCGAGCCGGGAGTTGCTGCGTGCCATCAGGATAAGATTGTACCCACGCAAAGCAAGCAGAACAGCAAGGGCTCTGCCAATACCAGTGCCAGCCCCTGTAATCAAGGCTGTCTGTGATGCTGTCAGCGTCTCTGTGTTCATAGGATCCTGTCATAACCCGCACAAGGCTGGAAATACTACGCGGGCTGGCACCTCGTAAAATACTGTTGCCGAAACGCGTAGCAAAAACCTACCTAGGTTCATATTACACCAACACCGTAATCTCGGGGCCCACGGATAGTTTGAATTCTTTGACACCGCGGTCGATCATATCCCCATCGATGGTAAAGGGCATGGGCTCGGCGCAGATAATCTCCATCGTCTGTGCCGGTCCTTCCACCAATCCAGGATCACCAGACGGTGTGCCATCATGAAGTTTCTTTAACAGCATGAGTGTCTGGTGCGGCGTCAGGCTCATCCCAATCGCGTGAAAGAGTTCGTTCTGGGTCAGCATCGAATTGAAAACATTAAAATCAAGACCCAGTTGACGGATCGAACCCGAAAAAACTGCCGTGTAATTTGCAAACGGCCACTTTTGTCCGTTAACATAGACATCGGCGTCAAAGCGTTTGAACATCTTCTGGATAAGTTTACCATTGCAGGCCGCGGAGAGAATAGAGCGCACAAGCGCCTTTGCGGCTATATAAGGGTTGAGTTGTGGATAGCTGTAGTAAAAATCCATGAAGTTGAAAATAACACCCATGCCAAAGATACAGCCGTACTCGTTGTTGATTTTTGTAAGCCTGAGTTTTCTGTGATCAAACGGTCTGTCCTCGTGATACCTGATGAGCAGGTCTGACATGAGTTTCTCGGTGTTGCCTTTAATCCCCATGGTCGCCGCGATGGTGTTGAGTGTGCCGCCCCTTAAAAAATATATTTTGGGCAGGGGTTTTTCTCCGTAGACATTAATGAAGGTGGTCAACGTGCAGTGAATGGTCCCGTCTCCGCCGGATATCGCTAATACGTCGATGTTGCGTGTTTTAAACTCCTCGGCCACCCGGTAGAGATCGTCAAGGTCATCCGTTGGCTTGCAGCTTGCCTTGTCCCCGATAATAAAGGCCATGTGATTAAGCTTGTCGGGATTTTTTTTGTATTTCTTTGAAAAGGGATTAAGCACAACACCAATACCGGACATGATAGTAACCCCGAATTTAACATGAACCGTCACAACCCTTTTAACCGTCCCATGTTAAACTCAAGACCTTGAATCAAACACACCAGCGTGATCAGCCCGCAAAGCTGATCCCCACCACCAATTACGAACTACGAACC
>JADGCS010000045.1 GCA_015228875.1 Deltaproteobacteria bacterium
GGGGATCAGGTCGCCAATGTCGATTACTCTTGCCCCAGCATACGAGCACGAATTTTGCGGTCGGTAACTACAACGAGGCAATTGGCCCATTTGTCTACGGACTCACTTAAAAAGATTTCTTTTGTTTTTTTGATAAGACATCAATTGTTACAATCATAAGTAATTTCCAACTTTTGCCAAGCACTGCTGTACTTGGCAAAAGTTGAATTACTATAGCAACTGTCAGCTGGTTGTTGCCGATAAGTAAACATGGCAGTCTGGCATGTAAACACAGAAGGGCTTGGGGACATCTACACCGTTCTTCAGGAGATCGCCAACAGCAACAGGGAAGATGTCCTTTTTTTTGATCAGGGTATTCCCAATATAGGGGCGGAAGGCGTTGATCGGGTGCTCTCCGAAGCAGACTACAGGGCCTGGCTTAAAAAAAATTCCGCAGAGGCCGTTAATTCAATACATGGGAATTTCAAAGGCGACAGAGCGCGGGTGCATTCCTCGCAAAATGAAGGAATTCAACCGCGTCAAAGTCAAGTTGGTAACTTGTTTTCATTCTGGGTCGAGACAGATCTGGGTGACAGGTTTAAACGCAACGGGCTAAGGGATTTTCAGGCCCTGTATGAACAACTCCTGGAACTGGACAAGCAGGACGGCTTAGATGGTGCGATCAACGAGATCCCTGATACTGTTAACATCTCTGTCCCTGTATCCGCGCTGGTGAGCGGGGTACTGGCCGTTGGTGTTGTTGATCGACTGGGCAGCGGGCAGGGGAGCGCGTGGGTTGTGGACAGGAGCTATCTTGGCGAAGGCAAGTGGATGTACTGGCTCATGAGCAATGCCCATGTGATAGATAGCATAGAGTCCGAAGAGATATTTCGCCACGTTGTTTTAAAAAAAGATAATAATCAAGAGGTAGCCCTTCCTGTCTACAAGATTTATGGGGTTGATTATTCCAGAGACGTTGCCGCGTTTGCGGTGATCAGCGAAGAAGAGATGGCCGTGCTGCCAACGGGACATTCCGATGATATACAAACCGGTGACGAGGTTCCTGTAGCGATTGTGGGCAATCAATTGGGTCAAGGCGTTGTGTTTTTGCCCGGCACCATCAACGACCCGCGTGATTATTTTGGGGGCGTGGCCCATCCTTTAATTCACACTGATTGCCCGGGGACAAAGGGGGTGAGCGGCTCGGTGTTGCTGGATTTAACAACGAACACAGTTATAGGCATGAACACTTACGAAGAGCGGCAGACCCAATCCAAGGCAAGTATACAGTATGCCACCCCCATAGATCTTGCCGTGGAGAGTTTTGACGCCCTCTTTGCCAATGGAAAGTTTGTTCACAGCAGCGACTTTAATGAGGTCTATTACGAAGTTCTCAACCCTCATACCCTGTCACAACTTGGATTACCTGAGACAACAGCCTATTACGTGATATCCATTCCCCCGGGGTCAGTCGCCGAACGCGCGGGCTTTAAAGCAGGCGATGTTATTTTATCGTATAACGGCAATCCCTTGCCTGTGAGTAGTGAGTGGGAGAGACTGCACGCGGATATTGCTCAAATGGCTGTTGGCAGTATTGTCAAGTTTGAGGTTGTCCGCATGACGGATCTTAACAACAGGAGGGTGATTGAGTATGTGACCGAGCCCGTCTCACTCTCAGCCACAAAGACATGGCAGACGGCGGAAGGATATGCAGTCAGTGATTTGGGAGACCGTGCAAAAAGTACAATCGCAGCTCACCTGAATATCGATATTGAAAGTGTGGGCGGCGTTCAGGTTGTCAAGACAGAAGGTGAAGATAACGAAAACAACGCACAGGCCACCGTCCGCGGTGTTCATGCAGGTGAAATCATCATTGCGGTTAATGGTGAGTCTACTCCAAATGTGGAGGTTTATAGACAGATTTATGAAGGGCGAAATCACTGGCTGCCAGTGGCGGTTACAAAGCTAGTCCAGGGAGAGTCCGCAGGGCACCCCCTTCGTGTGGCGACAGAGCTGATGGAGGATTTTTCAGAAAGGGGTAAGGTGTTGCCTGTTTTGAATATCAAGGCTGCGGTACTCACACCGGATGAGTTGCATGCCCTTGGTTTTTCTGCAGGGCAACAGGCCCTTTATGTGACCGAGCAGTTTGATGCCATCGGGGCGCATCCGGAGGATGATCCTCTTTACCCCGGTGATGTGATTGTAGGGTATAACGGAAAGAAACTTTTTCAATCAGGGATTCCCTCCATACCCCTCATAGCACCGTTGTTCAATTTTTTTGCAGAGGAGTCGATTGATGATTTTCTGGGTCGCAGTAGCACCGGGACAGAGTTTACACTCAATGTGATCAGGGCGGGGGAGCTTATTGAGGTCGGCAGAAAAAAAGATGGTGCCATGGGCATGGATTTGGATGATGTGGGCGCGGGCACACCTTACGAATTTCTTGCCGGCGATCTTTCGCAGCAGGCCAAAAAGACACTGGGATTGTCACCCGATGTATCTGGTGTTTACGTTATCGTCCCTTCAACGACTCGCGAACACCCCTATGGATTGTTGTCAGGAACGGTTGTGACATCTGTCAACGGACAACCCGTCAGCACGGTAGCCGAACTGCAGTTAACACTTCAGGAGGTCATTGCCAATAAAGAACTCCTGCTGATTGAAACGGTGGGCAATGTCCATCAACAGAATGTGGGAAGCAGGGGTCTTCTGGAATCACGCGCGCATCTTTAAATCTACAAACGGCAATTAAACCAGGCTACTAAGCGACAGGAGATACGGGTTTTAATTGGGTTCTACGCGACTTCCCGTGCTTCACCTGCTTGTTGCGCAACTTTGACTCTCCGAACCCAATTAAATCCCGTATCTCCTGTCGCCTTGTATTCTTCCAATGCTGCATGCGGACTAAACAATCTTTATCACAGCAGACACGGAGGGACAGGTGTTGACATGATGCAGGTTAAATGTCTGTCATCGTCGTCAACCCTTTCTGCCCCCCGAAACTTTGACCAGCGCCTTGATCCCTCTCTCCAGTTCTTGATCGCTCAACGCAAACGACAGGCGAAAGTGTGTGTGTCTCTGTGAGAACGCGGAACCCGGGACGATGAGGATTTCGTTTGCAATACATTTTTTTAAAAAGGCTTCGCCGTCGCCATCGGGGCATTCGGGAAAGGCATAGAAGGCACCCTGTGGTTTTTGCAGATTGTAATGATTTTTTAGGCCCTCATAAATCATGTCGCGTTTGCTCTTGTAACTTTTTATCAGGTGATCGACATTTGTCTTTAAGGCCTCGATGGATGCCCACTGTGTGGGCGTGTTGACGCAGACGTAGGTGAATTGCTGCAGCATCGTCATTTGTTCGATAATGGAGGCCGGACCGGCAGCGTAACCCGAACGCCAGCCGGTCATGCCGTGTGTCTTGCCAAGGGTGCGGATGAGCAGGGCGTTTGTATCGTGCTTAAGCCAGCACTCGTGTTTAAAATCGTAGCAGAACCGGTCGTAGACCTCGTCCGAGATCACCTGCAGGTGGTGTTTTTTTGCAGTGGTGGCCAGCGCCTTAATCTCGGAGGCGTGATAGGCGATCCCTGTGGGATTGACTGGTGAATTAAAAAGAAGGATTCGTTGTTTGATGGCCGGGTTTTCTTTTTTGGAAGCTGTGACCGCCTTTGCAAGAAGCTCCGGCGTCAGACGAAAATCAGGGTAGGTGTCAATCCGCCTGATCTTTGCACCGGAAAGACTCACCATGTATTGGTACGAGACAAAACAGGGGTCCGGAATCAGGACCTCTGCCGCATCATCGGCCATGGCAAGCAGTGCCAGCACAAGTCCCCCGGAGGCACCGGAGACCGCCATGACGGACTCGGTGTTGACACCTTCGTTTTTAAGTGTGTCCACGATGGCCAGGGTGAATTCGGGGATCCCGCGAGTAAGGGTGTACTTGTTTTTCCCGTCGTTAATGGCTTTAACGGCCTGTTTTTTAACATTGGCGGGGACGTCAAAGTCTGGCATGCCGAGTGAGAGGTTGACGGGATTTTTCATTTTTGCCGCCATCTCAAACATTTTGCGGATACTGGAGCTTTGGAGCTGATTCATTCGTTTGGCGAACATGGGTTCTCCTCTATTCCATAGAGCGCGGCCCCGTAGGCCCCGCAATACTGTGTTTCGGGGACAGTAAAAAATTCTTTGTCTTTGAGTTGTTCTTTAAAGAGATTAACAAGCCCTGTGTGATACGCGATGACCCCGCCCGAAAAAACGATTGTATCGGTTGTGATGGCCGTCATTTCGAGCACCCTTTTAACCACTGATTTGTACAGCGCGTGAATGAGGTTTTCGACCTTCTCACCGCTCATGAGAATCTTGATGACCTCCTGCTCGGCAAAGACTGTGCAGAAGCTGTTGAGGGTCATCTCTTTATCGTGTTTTTCTGCGATGGTTGTGAGGTTGTTGAGTTTAAGTTTAAGCCTGTGGGCGAGCGCCTCGATAAAGGCACCTGTGCCGGCCGCACATTTGCGGTTGATCTCAAAATGGTGGATGTTGTTTTCCTTGATGGTGATGACCTTGGAGTCCTGACCACCAATATCAATGATGGTGTACGGTTTTTTGAGGCCCAGATGTTTTTTTACTCCCATAAAGTGGGCCTTGATCTCGGTGAGTTTGTGACTGGCAAAGTCAATGTGATGTCTTCCGTAGCCGCTCGCCGTAATGATGTGTCCCTCTTTGAGTGAACCGCTGCTGTCGAACGGGGAGGGTTTGTCATCATCGGTCTTAAGTGCCCGGACCACATGATCGAGGAGTGGAAAAAGGGTCGGCTGTTTTCTTTTGTCAATGATGTTTCCGGAGGCATCGCAAACGACCACCTTGATTTCAGAACTTCCGCAATCGATCCCCCAGAAGTATTTTTGTATTAGAACGTCCATGTTACAGGGTCTCTAAAAAAGCCTCGATGGCCGTGGTGCTCTGCTCGTCCGAAAAACATCTTAAGTCGCAGAGGTCACCATTGATGACCAGTGACGGCAGGCCTTTTTCCCTGAGCCTGTTGGGCATGTTAAACTGGCTGTTGGTATTATGGGGGCAGGTCTTGGAGTCGTGAAAAATGACCCCGTCAGCCGCAAAGTCTTTAACAGTATCAAAAATATATTTTTCCTTAAAGGCATCGTTGCGATTGATAAAGATGTCGAGGTAATTTTTTGCCATGCTGAGAAGGGGATCTGCCGCATCGTGATCTTTGTAGATCCAACTGTTGCAGTAGGTGGAGGCCACAATACAGGTGTGGTTTTTTTTAAAGAGTTCGGCCATAAACTTAAGACGGCCCCAGACGGGCATGCCGTCCCAGTATATCCTCTTTTTTTCGTTGGGGATAGAGGAGGTCTCGCTGGCAATCATTTCTTGGACGGCAAGATTTAAAAAACTGTAGAACTCTTTTGCCTGTTCTGTTCCCCTGAGCATCACGATGGGGCCCATCAGCACGGTGGTGTCAAAAAAGTTAAGGGGGCTTGGTTTGTGTTTTAAATGGGACAGGACCTCTGACCACAGGCCGCTTGCCTCCCAGGAGAGTTTGACGGTTTTCTTAAGATTGTCAAGGTCGAGTTTTTTATTGCAGATGCCCTCAAGCATGGCAATGAGCGCCTTAAACTGCCTGTAAACGGTGTCGATGTGGCTGTCCGCGATTTCGGGGAGCAGATTGGGTGAGTGAATGCCAAAGACAGGCGCTTTAAATTCTCTGGCGTAAAATTCGAACCAGTGCATGACCTCTTTGCACTGATTGGTATTGTACACCAGCACATCTGGCTTTGGCGGGGCCTGGATGCCGTAGGCCCTTGTGAGTGGCGTAAAACCCTTAAGGTGTGCGCCGATGTCACAGGTGAGGTAGCTGCAGATATCGGGTGAATAACCGTAGGCATTGGCCGTTGGTATTGTGTCCATGCAGGTGCGTGTGGCACCGAGCATCGCGCCGTGATTTTCGGGAAAGTAAACCTTAAAACCAAAGGCGCGCAGAATTTCTGCAGGTCCGGCCGATGTGCACCAGGCAATCTTTTGATGGGGGTCTTTTCCTGCGGCGTCAAGATCGAGAAAATAATCCTTCATGAGGTCTTTGAGATTCATTGTTTGCTCCGTTTGAGTCGGCCGGTGACGTTTTGTTCGAGATTTTTCATGAGATAGTAAATGGTCTGGGTCACGGCAACTTCTATATTGTGTTTTTCGGCAAAGTTAAAGATCTTGCCGCAGTGGTAGTCATTTTCTGTGGCGCGGTTCATTTCGATATCAATCAGTATAGATGGCTTGTGGTTCCCCCCTTTTTTAAGATACGTCATGGCCTCGTCAAGATAACTCATGCTGATATCCAGTTTCTCCGCCTGTGCCACCCATATCCCCTCGCGCACCATTTGTTTGACCATGCGTTCGAGGTCGGGCTCATCCAATACCTCCTGCATCGTCATGCGTGTCAGCGCGCAGACCGTCCCGATGGACGAATTGAGAAGGGCCTTTTTAAAAACGTAGGCACGGTAGTCTTCTTTTATCTCGGTTGTGAAACCAGCAGTATTAAAATGACCGGCAATTTTTTTTATGATGTTCGGGTCGACACATTTTATTTTTGACAGATAATGGGTCATCGCAAAATGAACACGGATATTATTGTTTCCAAGATCATTACAACCCAGATTAAGCACCATGCGCAGGGCATGATGGGGGCCAAACGCGTTGACCAGTTGCTCTTCGACATCAATGCCGTTTTGACACGCAAGAAACACGGTATCCTTATGCGGGCATTCCCTTTTGATCTGTTGCACAAGTGGTGCGGAATGGCAGGTCTTGGTGGCGATGATGATGACGTCGGGTTTTGTCTCGATGAATTTTTTTAAGTCCAGATAAAGATCATTTACTTTTGCTGTGACAGAGATGTTTCCTGAAACAGTGATGGGCGCTGATGTAAAGAGATCAAGCATGGCCTGATCGTAACACAGCGCCGAGACCCGTTGTCCCGCCTTTAAGAGATGGGCGGCAAGGACCGAACCAATGGGGCCCATGCCAATGATTCCATAATGCAGCATTTAATCCTCCGTGTCGTTTTGTGCGTGCCTATCCAACTCAACAGGCGGTGTCTAGCGCAAATTAAAGTCTGCCCGCAAAAGACCCCGTCCTGTCTTTTTTTTTACAAGCCCCGCCTGATAAATCAAATGATCCGTTCGTAATCAACATATCGATCGCCGTTAAAGAGTTAAAAATAAACAGAATCCTGTAAAGTTTTGATATTGCATTATTTTTTAAACCCCATACGATTTTTTTATCACGATTATTTGAAAGGGGTTGTATGAATCTTTCTTTTACAAACATGCCGACCGCACTTGCTGCTGGTTCGGTCAACTCTCTGGGGGCGTTTTCTGTGTCGTCTTTAAATCCCGCAAGAGTTCCTGTCTCTGCAACTTTAGGCGGGGTTGCGACCGCGGGTAACCGGTATCTTGCAGATCAGGGAAATGCCGCGCGTGTGGTGGTCAAGGCGTCGCAGCGGTCAATCGAAAATATTCAACGCAGGTTTGCGGTGACGGCGAGGGCCGATGAAGGGCAGCAGGGAAGGCTTGTAAAACCTGGGCAAGCGGCTGAGGTTGACGACGCGACCCCTGTCGTTGCAGAAGAAGCTGCAAAACCCGCAAAAGTTTCTCCCTATCAAGTCGAACCTAGAGAGTATGGCGTCGACGAAATCATAGAGCCTTTTTCAAGGGCCTTTGTTGACAGTCGTTCGTTGACGGCGACCCTGCGTGCCATTGGTTTGAGAGATGTCATCTCGGAGAGTCGTCAACAGGGGAATCTGGTACAAAAAATAAAAGAGGGAGAGGTGGTTTTTCCAAAGGGCGTCGTCCTTGAAGGGGCCGAAGGGTCGGAGAAAAAACACCTTAAAGAAGCCCTGGGGCTTGCCTGGGCGCGCACAGGGGCCTTTGTCCACGAGATAGAAGAAGGTGATCTGCAGGGTAAAAACATTACCGATCTGGTCACAAATCTCATGCGGCAGCTCAAACTCTGTGTTCTCAAGGCTCGCAGGACGGGGCTGCCCTCGCTTGTTATTCTCGATGAATCACTTCGTTTTTTATTGGCAGGTGTTTCAAACAGCACGATGGCCTCTTACTGTGAGCTGTGTTTGGAAACACTCAAGGAGTATGCACGACAACACCCCGAACTTGTCCTCGTGATCACAAACAATGTGCAGGAGAACCAGCTCGATAACAGCTTGATCAGGTCACTTGCGCTTGATGTTGTGGCGTTTGGTCAACCTGGTCAAAAGGAGCGCGCAGATATGTTGGAACATTTTTTAAAAAAATACGGTATTATCGATCATCTTTCAAAGGACGAGCTTCTCGCTCTCTCTTCGGTCCTTCTGGATGCGCAGAGGGCAGACATCGAGAGATTTGCGAAGACCTTTATGGAGCGTCTTAAAGAGACCCTGCATGCAGAGCGCGGGCGGGCTGCAGAGCTTGATGTGATCCGTTATCTGCACAACGAAAACGGCGGCGTCATTTCTGAAGAAGAGATCAAACCCCTGATCACATTTGAGCGGGTCTTAAACGAACTCAAGTCTTATTCCGCACAGCTGAAGGCCAGAAACAATTACGGCGAAAAAAGGCAGATTGGTTTCGGGGGATGGTGACGCGTCATAATCAAGTTTGTAACTCGATACGTGGGAATATTAAAGTCAACCGAGCGCGGGCGCATTAAATGCAATATAGAAGAATGCAATCGCGTCATAATCAAGTTTGTAACTTGTCTTTCTTTGTCCATCTGAGATATAACCCTTGCGAAAATTTTTTTTAAAAGGCTCGGTCTTGTTTGATCCGGTGACAGACCGGGGAGTTATATTCATATGGACAAAATTGTCATACAGGGGGGCCTTCCCCTTAAAGGCAGAATTAAAATCAGCGGTTCAAAAAATGCAGCGCTGCCCTTGATGGCGGCCAGTCTGCTCACCGATTCCAAGCTCATCTTAAGTCACGTGCCCTCGCTCATGGATATCCAAACCATGATGCGGTTGCTTAAGGTGTTGGGCATTCATTCATCAATGATGTTTGGGCGCCTGGCATTGCAGGCAAAGGGCAGGCGTGGCCACGAAGCACCCTACGATATTGTCCGTAAAATGAGGGCGAGCATTCTTGTTCTCGGCCCCCTGCTGGCAAAGCTCGGAAAGGCCCGTGTTTCGCTGCCTGGCGGGTGCGCCATCGGGGCTCGTCCAATTAATCTGCACTTAAAGGCCCTGGAGGCGATGGGGGCAAAGATCAAACTCGAAGAAGGGTACGTCAACGCTGTTTGTCCGAGGCTTAAAGGGGCAAGAATTGTCTTTGATGACGTCACGGTGACAGGTACAGAGAACATCATGATGGCGGCAGTGTTGGCCAAGGGGCGAACAATTCTGGAAAACGCGGCCTTGGAGCCCGAGGTCACAGACCTTGCCGATCTCCTTAATCACATGGGGGCAAAAATCGCAGGGGTGGGGACCTCTACTATCGAAATAGAAGGGGTAGATGATCTGGGTGGGGCCTCGCATACAGTGATTCCCGACAGAATAGAAGCGGGCACGTTTATGATTGCGGCGGCTATGACACGCGGTGATGTTATTCTCGAAGGCCTTAACCCCTCGCATGTTGATGCACTGACTCAAAAATTAAGGGATGCTGGGGCAACCATCGAATCCAACGGGAGCAGGTTGAGGCTCATTGGGCCCAGAGAGATTAAACCGGTTGATGTGAAAACAGCGCCCTTTCCCGGATTTGCCACGGACTTTCAGGCCCAGTTTACTGCCCTGATGAGTGTTGCAAACGGGCAATCCACAATTACCGAGACGATCTTTGAAAACCGTTTCATGCATGTCCCCGAACTCAACCGCATGGGCGCCCAATTAGAGGTGAAGGGCAATATGGTTGTGATCAAGGGGGTCGAGCGCCTGCAATCGGCCCCGATTATGGCCTCGGACCTCAGGGCCAGTGCAAGCCTTGTCCTTGCGGGGCTTGTGGCCAAAGGGGTTACGGACATTCACAGGGTCTATCATATTGACAGGGGGTACGAGTCCATAGAGAAAAAATTAAGAAGACTAGGGGCCAAGGTTAAACGGGCCAAAGTCAGATATTAATAATTTCTTAGACTTTTAATCAAAAATTGTCTATTAATGGCGCTCCTCTGGGGCGGCGTGTAATAATCAAAAAAACAAGTGACTCACTTGACCTTGATGTCCAGGAATTTCAAAGTCGACAGAGCGCGGGTGCATACCTCGCATAACGAGGAAACTCAACCGCGTCAAAGTCAAGTTAGTAACTTGTCGCGGTTGGGTTTCCCCGTTGTGCGAGGGAGGCGCCCGCGCTCTGTCAACTTTGCAGTGCATAACCCGCATAAAGCGGAAAATACTACGCGGGCGGGCACCATGCAAAAATTGATGCCGAAACGCGTAGAAAAAACCTTCCAAGGTTCCAGACAATAAAATATGAAAATACTAAGAACAACAGATAGAAATTTTCGTTACGATTTTGGCAAGGTCTTTAGAAAAAATCTCGAAGTGCCCGAGGGAATCCAAAAACTCGTAGATAACATCCTCGATGACATCAAAAGAATTGGCGATCAAGCACTGCACAAATACACACACAAATTTGATTTTTTTGATTTAACCGGCAAGGGGATGGAGGTTTCTGCAAAGGAGATCAACAACGCCTGTAAAGAAATCACTCCCGAAGACATCAAAGTACTAGAAATTACCGCAGAACGTATAGACAGCTATTACAGAAGCCAAAAGGTTGAAAAAACGGCGCTCAAAAAATCCGATGTCGATATCAGGGTGGTTCAATACCCGCTGGAGTCTGTGGGTATTTACGTCCCCGGTGGCAAGGCGGGATACCCTTCATCGGTTCTCATGACAGCCATTCCAGCAGCGGTCGCCGGTGTCAACGATATCATCATGTGCTCGCCATGGCACAGCGGCGAATTCAACCCGGCGTGTCTTGTGGCTGCAAAGATAGCGGGTGTCAAAAGAATCTTTCGCATTGGTGGGGCACAGGCCATTGCCGCGATGGCCTATGGGACCAAAACTGTTCCCAAGGTGGATAAAATTATTGGACCGGGTAATATTTATGTGACTTGGGCAAAAAAAATGGTCTTTGGCGAGGTCGATATCGACATGATCGCCGGACCCAGTGAAATTTTTATCCTTGGGGATGGGACTGTATCACCCGCATATGTTGCGAGTGACCTTCTTTCCCAGGCCGAACACGATGAACTTGCCAGTTCGCTGCTGATTACCACAAACTCCAATTATGCCATTCGTGTCGAGGGCGAAGTCAGAAAACAGGTCTTAAGGCTCCGCCGCAAAAACATCGCAAACGAATCCATAAAAAAACACGGGCTCATTGTGCTGGTACGTAATCTCAAGGAGGGGATCGATCTGATCAACGAGTTGGCGCCCCAGATCCTGGAAATCTGCACCAGAGATGCAGAAAAGATCGTCTCAAAAATCAAACACGTCGGGGCCATCCTTGTTGGCCCGCACACGCCTGGGAGCGTGATGGATTACATTGCGGGGCCGTCGCATGTTTTGCCCACCAATGGTTCGGCCCGTTTCTTCTCGGGGTATGAAGTCAGCGATTTTATCAAATCCATTCCGGTCATCAGGTTTGGTGAGAAGGCGTTGCATAAGCTGGGACCAACGGCCATGCATCTTGCCAATCTCGAAGGCATGACAGGCCACGCAAGCGCCATCGAGCTCAGGCTTAAAGATCTGCCGGAATCATGAGCGCGCGCTGATGTGTGAGATGTTGCACCAATCTTCTCGTGTTATGCAAGCGTTGTTTGCGGGGATTCTAATCAGTTGACATCGTAAATCGTCCGGTATTAGTGGTACGGGTAGTGCGAATGATAAACCCCTCACCCAGAAAGAACCCCTCCTGATTTATGGTCTGCCGCCCCGGATTCGAAGATAATCCCACCGAAATCGTAAGACACTCAGCGGCGCATATTATGGCCTCTGCGGTTGTCCGTTTATTTCCAAATGCCAAGCCTACTATTGGTCCTGTTATCGAAGATGGTTTTTTTTACGATTTTGATTACCCGCCCGGATTTACAGAAAATGATCTTCAAAAAATAGAGGACGAGATGCGAAAAATCATCAAGTCCAATGCCCCTTTCGAAAGGATCCCCATCTCCCGCGAAGAGGCCATCAGATTTTTTGAAGAACGGGGCGATGCCTACAAAGTAGAGATCATCAACGACCTGCCCGCAGATGCGGCCCTTACCCTTTACAAGCATGGCGATTTTACCGATCTTTGCAGGGGACCGCATGTGGGCTACACAAAAAAGGTCAAGGCCTTTAAACTGCTTTCTATAGCAGGGGCCTATTGGCGGGGCGATGAGACCAAGGCGCAGCTGCAGCGCATTTACGGTACCGCATTTCTTACCAGAGAAGAACTCGATGCACACCTGGTCAAAATCGAAGAGGCCAAAAAGCGCGATCATCGCAGGATTGGCAAGGATCTCGAACTTTTCAGCATCAACGAAAATATAGGCGGGGGTCTTGTGCTTTGGCATCCCAAAGGGGCTCGTATCCGGCACATCATAGAGAGCTTCTGGAAGGACGAACATTTCAAGGCGGGGTATGATCTTTTATACTCGCCGCATATCGGCAGGGCCGATTTATGGGAGACAAGCGGACATCTGGGCTTTTACAGCGAGAACATGTATTCCCCCATGGATATCGACGAGCTTAAGTATTACATCAAACCCATGAACTGCCCGTTTCATATCATGGTGTATAAAGATAAACTTCATTCGTATCGCGACCTGCCCTATCGTTGGGCAGAACTCGGCACCGTGTACCGTTACGAAAGATCCGGTGTGTTGCATGGGCTGATGAGGGTCAGGGGTTTTACGCAGGACGATGCCCACATTATTTGTACCAAAGATCAAATGCAGGACGAGGTCTTAAGGACAATCAGATTTTGTCTTTACATACTCAGGGCCTTTGGATTTGATCACTACGAGATTTACCTGGCCACCAAGCCGAAGGATAAATACGTTGGTGATGTCGAGCTCTGGCAGAGGTCAGAGGAGGCCTTGCGCCGTGCGCTTGATGCCGAGAGTTTGAGTTACCAGGTCGATGAGGGGGGCGGTGCGTTTTACGGACCCAAAATTGATATTAAAATCGAAGACGCCATTGGTCGCAAGTGGCAGTGTTCGACGATCCAGTTTGACTTTAATCTGCCTGAGCGGTTCGACATGACCTACGTGGGGGCAGATGGCCAGAGACACAGGCCCTATATGGTTCACAGGGCGCTGCTTGGATCACTGGAGAGATTTTTTGGCGTCATGATAGAGCATTATGCGGGGCATTTCCCATTCTGGCTCTCCCCGGTGCAGATCAAGGTTCTCACTATTGCAGATGACTTTATAGACTACGCGGGCAGGGTGACCGAAAAACTCAAACAAAAAAATTTCAGGGTCGAGTGTGACAGCCGCGGTGAAAAGCTTGGCTACAAAATACGAGAGGCTCAACTGCAAAAGGTGCCTTACATGATCGTGATTGGCGAAAAAGAAAACACCGAAGGTACGTTGAGTGTCAGGCACAGTAAAAAGGGAGACCTGGGTTCGTTAACCCTTGATGGGTTTCTCGAAATTTTAATCAAAGAACAACACTCGTTACAGGATGCAGATTAAATACCACGGGCTTTGTGTTTTTTTAATTCACAAACGCGGCCCGTCAGTAAGCAATCTCAACTCTGCGATGAGTAAACGGAGGTCGTTATTAGTATCAAAAAAATGAGATTTAGGGGCAGAGAGGCCGACAGGGGACCCCGAATCAATCTGCGTATCAGGGGTCCGCAAGTCAGGGTGATAGGTTCAGAGGGTCAGTTGATTGGGCTCATGACAGTCGATGGGGCTGTTAAACTTGCCATGGAAGAAGGGCTTGATCTGGTCGAAATCTCGCCCAATGCCAAACCGCCGGTCTGCAAGATCATGGACTATGGCAAGTACAAATACGAAAAACAAAAAAAAGAAAACGAAAACAAAAAAAGACAGACCAAGGTTGTGGTTAAGGAGATCAAGCTCAGACCCAGCACCGACAAGCACGACATCGACTTTAAAGTAAAACACGCCCGGCGTTTTATCGAAGACAAAGACAAGGCCAAAATATCCATTCAGTTTCGCGGGAGGGAGATTGCCCATCTTGACCGTGCCAAAGAAATGCTTTCAAAAATTATAGAGTCTCTTTCAGATATCGCCGAACCCGAGGTGCCTCCAAAGGTGGAGGGGAGAACGCTCTCGGTTATTCTTGGTCCCAGAAAGACTTCAAAGGGATAAATGGCTTAAGCGAAGCGGGGGACTTTTCATACAGACAGTCATCCCTCTTCTTTTTCCCTAAAACTCACCGTGCATTTTTTTTCAAACTCCGGGCACAGTTTGCTGGTGCAGATCCAGATGTTTTCTTCGTAGCCGGAAAGAGAGGGCTGGCAGGCGCAGTAACAGGATCTTTCCCGGATCTCGGACGGCTTAATGAGCACGGGGGCGTCTTCGTCCACATGGGCACTGATGGCGATCAGCCGATCAAGTTCTTTAAGAGGCACTGTGACCTCCCCTGACTTTGCGTGGACCGAAAAACCCAATAGGACAATGATCGACAATGTGATGATGTAAATTATAATCCTCATTTTTTCCCCCATTTCTTTAACAAGGCCCTCAAACACACACAAAGAGCCTACATTTGTAGACAACATAAATCTTTAGAAGCAAAAAGCGGGCCAGTTTTGTTATTTTGTTAGTGTTTTGATATCGCTTGTTTTTTTTGAATACGATGGGGGGGTGCTTGTGGCGAAATCGTCAAAAAGATGGCTTTAATTTCGTTATGAAAAAAAAGTGGGGCGCACAGTGTCGGATGATGATGTTTGCGACAGTTTAAGATGACAGCGCGGATTCTGCGTGATGTGCGCTGATAGCTGTCTCAAATGGCGGTTTTAAAATCCCCTTTTCGGTCAAAATACCGCTGATGAGTGCTGCGGGGGTGACATCAAACGCCGGGTTTCTGATGTTGATCCCTTCGGGGCAGAGGCGTTTGCCGTTAATGACAGCGACCTCACTGTGATCCCGTTCTTCAATGGGGATTTGGTCCCCGTGTTTGATCCTGAGGTCGATGGTCGAAAACGGGGCGGCCACATAAAACGGGATGTTGTGGTAACGCGCATTGATCGCCACCGAGTATGTGCCGATTTTGTTGGCGGTGTCGCCGTTTGCTGCGATGCGGTCGGCCCCGACGATCACCTTATTAATAAAACCCTGTCGCATTATTGTTGCCGCCATGTTGTCGGTGATTAGTGTGACCGGCACGTTGTTCTTTTTAAGCTCCCACGCGGAGAGCCTTGCCCCCTGCAGGATTGGTCGTGTCTCGTCGGCGAAGACCTCGATTTTTTTGTGGGCCTCGATAGCAGCATAGACCACACCGATCGCCGTCCCAAAGCCCGCTGTGGCAAGTGCTCCCGCATTGCAGTGGGTCAGCACCGTGTCGCCGTCGTCAAGGACAGCGTGTCCGTAAAGGCCGATGAGCCGGTTTGTTTGTATATCCTCTTCTCTTATTTTTTTTGCCTCGTTGATCAGCTCTGTCTTGAGTTGGGGGACGGACAACCCTTTGCCTGCATCGATCAACCGCTCCATCCTCTCAAGCCCCCACCTTAAGTTGACGGCTGTTGGGCGTTGTTTGTACAGGTACGAGCTGACCGATCGCATCTCTGTTTTAAAGGTGTTGTAATCAACGGCCGTGGAATGAAGGGCGCCGAGAGCCATGCCCATTGCCGCGGCCACACCAATAGCGGGTGCCCCACGGATCGTGAGGTTTTTAATCGCCTCGGCCACCTCTTGATACGTGTTAAGGGTGAGGTATTTTTCCTCCGTGGGCAGCAGACGTTGATCCAGCATAATTACGGTGTTGTCCTTCCATTCTATGATTTCAAAATCCATGAGAGGTCCTTTCTAAGTGCCTCGATTCATAAATATGGCAACATATTTATTCACTCGGCACTCAGTACTGAGTGAGCAAAAATTTAATTCAATGGTAATCAAATTACGTTACCGTATTTGCGAATCGAAGTACTAAGTAACTTGTTTGCAATCTTCTATAAAAGATTTTATACCCGCGCAAATGCAAAAAGTGCTGATCATTGATTTTGGTTCACAATACACACAACTGATTGCGCGCAGGGTCAGGGAACTTAAAGTTTATTGCGAAATCTGGCCGTGTACCGAGGGTTATGAAAAAATAAAGAACTTTTGCGCCAAGGCCATCATTCTTTCTGGTGGTCCGGCGAGCGTGCTGCAAAAAGACGCCCCCACCCTGGACCCGCGTGTTTTGGATCTTGAGGTACCTGTCCTTGGCATTTGCTACGGGATGCAGCTTCTCACCAAGATGATGGGGGGAAAAGTAGTGAGGAGCGAGGCCCGCGAGTACGGGCATGCGGCAATCTGTATCCGTCAGGCAGATACCCTGCTTAAGGGCGTGGGCAGGTCATCTGCGGTCTGGATGAGTCACGGCGACTCCATAAAAAAACTGCCGCATGGTTTTAAACTTCTTGCGGTCACAACAAATGGCGTACCGGCGGCGATCTGCCATACATCAAAAAAAATAGCGGCCCTGCAGTTTCACCCTGAGGTGCATCATACCTCCAAGGGCAGGACCATTCTCAAAAACTTTTTGTTTGGTATGGCCAGGGTCAGGGCAGACTGGAACATGCACGACTTTATTAATCACCAACTCTGCGCGATACGCGAGCGGGTTAAAAACGATCATGTGATCCTTGGTCTGTCAGGAGGCGTTGACTCCTCTGTTGCAGCGATCCTGATTCACAAGGCTATTGGCAGCCAACTCACCTGCATTTTTGTCAACAACGGTCTGTTGAGGCACAACGAATATCATCAGGTGCAGGAGGTCTTTACAAAAAATTTTAAAATCACATTGCGCCCTGTCGATGCCTCCAAAGAATTTTTAAAAAAACTGGGAGGTGTTTCGTGCCCCGAAAAAAAACGCAAGATCATCGGGCGCACGTTTATCAAGGTTTTTACACGAGAGGCAAAAAAAATCAAAGGCGTTAAATTTCTGGCACAGGGCACTCTGTATCCTGATGTGATTGAGTCGGTTTCTTTTAAGGGGCCGTCGGCGGTGATCAAATCTCACCACAACGTCGGGGGGCTTCCCAAACGCATGGGTCTTAAGCTCATCGAACCTTTGCGCGAATTATTTAAGGACGAGGTGCGCGCGCTCGGGCGGCAGTTAAAAATGCCGGCGGCATTAATCAACCGTCACCCCTTTCCAGGCCCCGGCCTCGGGATCAGGATTTTAGGGCCTGTCACGCCAGACAAGGTCAAGCTCTTGCAGAGGGCGGATCATATAGCGATCGAGGAGATCAAAAATGCGGGGTGGTATGACAAAATCTGGCAGGCCTTTGTGGTCCTGCTCCCTGTGCGATCGGTGGGGGTCATGGGTGACGAGCGGACCTACGAGTACACGGCGGCATTAAGGGCGGTGAGCGCTGTCGACGGGATGACCGCAGACTGGGTAGAACTCCCGCACGGGCTTTTGTCCAAAATATCAGGCCGGATCATCAGCGAGGTCAAGGGGATCAACAGGGTCGTGTACGACATCTCAAGCAAACCCCCGGCAACGATCGAATGGGAGTGAAGGGGGCGTGTATGATCCCAGAATTTCGCACGACCAACCTTGTCGCAACCCGCAGACCTTGACAATTCTATTTGAAGTATTATCTATTCCACGCGCTCAGCCACATAAACAACTAACAATTTCAACAGCATACTGGAGGATTTTACATGACCACAGACACAGCCCAAAAGGAAACCCTTGGTTTTCAGACCGAGGTCAAACAGATTTTAAGACTCATGATCACCTCGCTTTACAGCAATAAAGAGATTTTTTTAAGAGAGCTTATTTCCAATGCGTCTGATGCCTGCGATAAACTGCGCTTTGAGGCCCTTGCGGACGAAAAACTTTACGAGGGCAGCTCAGATTTCAAGATCAGTGTGTCCTTCGATGAAAAGGCAGGCACCATCACAATATCTGATAACGGTGTTGGTATGAACCGCGACGAGGTGATCAGCAATATTGGTACGATTGCAAAATCGGGCACAAAAGAATTTTTAGAGGCGCTCTCCGGTGACAAACAAAAAGATGCCAACATGATCGGGCAGTTTGGTGTGGGGTTTTATTCCTCGTTTATTGTGGCCGATAAAGTCACTCTCAAGACACGCCGTGCCGGTACGGACAAATCCGCTGCCGTGATGTGGGAATCGGCGGGTGACGGCGAGTACACCATCGAAGGCATGACAAAAAATGACCGCGGTACAGAGATCACCCTGCACTTAAAAGAGGGCGAAAAAGAATTTTTGGACGAGTATAAACTTAAGCAGGTCTTGCGCAAATTTTCCGATCACATCACGCTCCCGATCTTTATGCAGGTCAAGGACGACAAGGGCAAAGAAAAAGAAGACAAGATCAACGAGGCCTCGGCGATCTGGCTGCGATCCAAATCCGATATCAAAAAAGAAGAATACGACGAGTTTTACAAAACAGTATCGCACGATTTTGGCAACCCTCTAACATGTATTCACAATAAGCTTGAGGGCAATCTCGAGTACACACTTCTTCTTTACATCCCCGAACGTGCCCCGTTTGACCTCTGGGCACAGGAGCACAGGCAGGGCATCAAGCTGTACGTCAAGCGTGTGTTTATTATGGATGATGCCGAAAAATTTCTGCCGCGCTATTTGCGTTTTATCAGGGGGATTGTCGATTCCAACGACCTGCCTCTCAATATCTCGCGCGAGATTCTGCAAGATAACCAGATCATTACCACCATAAAAAACACCGCTGTTAAAAAGATTCTCGACAAACTCGAAGACATGGCCAAAAACGAGCCAGAGAATTTTAAAACATTCTGGAAAGAGTTTGGCCGCGTCTTTAAAGAGGGTGTGGTCGAAGACTTTGCCAACAAGGATCGTATTGCCTCGATCTCAAGATTCTCATCAACATTCAAGGACAAGGAAGAAGCAGATGTGACTCTTGATGATTATATCTTCCGGCAGAAAAAAGACCAGAAGCACATCTATTACATTGTGGCCGATTCTTTTATGGCGGCAAAAAACAGCCCGCTGCTCGAAGTGTTTAGAAAAAAAGAGATCGAGGTGCTTTTGCTTTCGGACAAGGTGGATCACTGGTTTGTGAATCACCTTCTCGAATACAAGAAAAAAACCTTTCAATCGGTTTCAAAGGGTGAACTCGACATCGAAACATCCGAATCCAACGAAAAAGAAGACAGCAAAGAAAAAAAACAGACCCCGGAAGACAAACAGTTTGACAGTCTCGTCAGCAAAATCAAAAAAGCCCTTGGGGAAACGGTGCAGGATGTCAGGGTCTCACAGCGCCTTGTCTCGTCACCGGCCTGCGTTGTTTCAGGCAAGGACGACCTCGATCCCAACCTCAAGCGCCTGATGGAACAAATGGGGCAGGTCATGCCCACCACAAAACCGATACTCGAGATCAACCCGCATCATGCCATCCTAAAAAGGCTCGACAAAGAAAGGGACGATAAAAGTTTTAACGACTGGTCCAGTGTCCTGTACGATCAGGCGGTGTTAAGCGATGGCGGGCAACTCAAGGACCCCGCAGGGTTTGTGAGCAAGCTCAACGCACTGATTGTAGAGATGGGAAAAGCGGGATAAAAAAGGGGTCAGCAGCAGAAAAGGGGTCACAGAAAAGGGGTCAGCAGCAGAAAAGGGGTCAGGACTGGACATAGGATTCCGCTGAAAAACCCCCTGCCTGAATTTTAGTCTGAGCAAAGAAAAGGGGTCAGAAAAGGGGTCAGGACTGGACATAGGACAATAATGGAGAAAAGGGGTCAGCAGAAAAGGGGTCAGAAAAGGGGTCAGGACTGGACATAGGACAATAAAAAAAGGGGTCGCGGAGGCAGAACAATCCACCCCCGCGTTTTTTTATATTTTGATCGCCTTCCACGTGCCACCCTTAAATCTCATAAAAATAACCAGCGCCAAAAAGGCAATCTCCGTCGTGAGTCCAATCCAAGCCCCAAACGCGCCCAGATGGACAAACAGGCAGAAGAAGACGGCAAGCGGTAAACCGACAAACCAACTCACCGAGACAGTGACCTTCATGAGCCATGTGGTGTCTCCTGCGCCCCTGAGCGCCCCTGCGGCAACCGTAGAGACGATATCAAAGAGCTGTAAGAGGACCGCGAGAAACATGATACGGTGACAGGTGTCGATTACAACCGTGTCCGTTGTGAAAACAGCAATCATCTCGTTTGTATAAGCGAGAAACAGCACCGCGAGGACACAGGCATAAACAAGACCGATCACGAGTGACGATCTTAAAATCCTCTCCGCAGACTCCAAATCGACGGCTCCAATGTACTTGCCGACAAGGACACACGTTGCGACCGAGAGCCCGTATCCGGGCATGAACGAGAACCTGATGATCTGAAGACAGATCTGCGATGCCGCTAGTTCTATATCACCCGCCCTGCCGATCACAGCGGAGAAGAGCAAGAAGGCCCCCATCCTTAAAAACACCTCAACACCAATGGGCAGACCGATCTTGAGTATTCTGGCGATCTCACTGTACTGCGGCCAGGCAATAACCCTCGTTCCAAAGAGGTCCTGATATTTTCGGTCCAAAAAAAACACGAAATACAGAACAACTGAAACAAAAGAAGCGGCGACCGTTGCTATCGCGGCCCCCTCTGTCCCATAGTTTGGAAACCCCAAAGCGCCAAATATCAATCCATAATCAAGGACTATGTTCACCGCATTGGCAACAAGTGAGATCCACATGTTGATCTTTGTGTCCTGCACGCCGACAAAAAACCTGCCCAACGCAAATGATATTAAGAAAAACATGCCGCCCAGGATTCTGATATTAAAATACCCCTCCCCCAACACCCGTACACTTTTGGAAGAACCGAAAATTTCAAAAAGAAGGGGACTGAGTGGTATAAAAATCAGGATCACAAGACCCGACACGACGGACAAGGACACACCATACCATCCCATGCGTGCGCAGAGATGCATCCGTCCCGCACCAAAGTCCTGAGACACAAAGGTCTCAATACTCTCAAGCGCACCTATAAAAAAGGCCAGAATCGTAAAGATAATGATATTGGCCAGACCAATGGCCGCGATCTCTGTTGCCCCTATACGACCCACCATGATCGTATCCGTCATGCACATAACCGAATAGGACAGCGTAGAAATAACTGCGGGGAACGCCAATTGAAGGACCTCTTTGTAACCGCCACGACCTTGCATACAAACCACCTTGTGATACGACCCCAACTCACGAGACACGAGGCAAAAAAAAACCCCGGATAACGTCTCGCCATCCGGGGTCTTTGATTTGCATATTTTTAAAAACTTACAAAATACGCCGCAAATCCACGGACAGATAGAACCTCCGCACGGTGCCAAAAGACATCGGCATCCCGTTGGAAGAACTTTTAATAACATACGCTGTCCGCAGGATTTTCATGATAACACCTGAGTTAATTTTGTGCCACGCACACCACTGATTACAAAATCATGTTTTGCACGCAAGCGCGCGGGCTATGATAAACGCTGTGCCTAATAAAAAGCAACAATTAAATAAATGAGGGAGGTCTTCGTAGTTCGGGACCATAACTCGCCACATTCATTTAAATTCAATTAAAAACTGGCCAAATGTTTTGCCTTGCACAGAAAAGGGGTCAGCAGAAAAGGGGTCAGGACTGGACATAGGACAATAAAATATTACTGTGGCTTATTGTCCTATGTCCAGTCCTGACCCCTTCTTTGACTGACCCCTTCTTTGACCCCTTCTTTGACCCCTTCTTCTCTTGAAACACCGTCAGGCGAAAGAGACGGCAACGGTTAGGTCTTGCCTAAAAGAACTGATCTCAGTGCTCTACTCGACACACCTTCTTCTATTTCATGTGTTCTCCATTTCAAAATCCACCACCGTCCTCGTCTTCCGCACCGACCCCACATGCTGGGGCAACCTCAGTCCTGCCACCCCCTTCTTTCAATAAACACTTTTGGCGTTATCACCGATACCGGTTTTCCAAGTGCGGCGTGGATGGCCTGTTCCTTGAGCTTCGCATCGTAAAGAAAAATTTGCCCGTTCGATTCAAGCAAAAGGTCAAGCTCACGCTTCAGCGTGCTGGAATACCAATAATACACCTCTTTTCCCGTGTGGCGAAGGGCATGATTGACCAAAATGGATTCAAAGATTTTTCCCCTGAAATCATCAACGGAAATCTGTTGCAACCACCACGCATGACAATTTCTCACACCTCTCAACAACGCTCCTGCAATGGCGTAAATGAGAGGATCAACAAAATAGATTTTTTTTGACTTTCGCGGCGCTCCTCGTTCGTTGGTGGGATCAAAACACCGAAGAACGGAGCAGAGAAAAGAGAGTTCCAAATGTTCCACATAAGCAAAGGCTGTTTCGTGACTGTGAACGGGTGTTTTCTCGATCAACCCCTGCCAGGTCACTCGGGACGAAACCGCGTCGACAATGCGATAGAGGATGTGTGTCAGAATTTCACGCGAGAGCCCATATTTGTGTGCATCACCAAAAATCCAGTTTGCATACACCTCGTGTGTTTCATCCGTAACCAGGCCATACTGCGAAAAATCAGACACAGCATGTGGAAACCCTCCAACCCTCAGGTAGATATCAAACAGTTCTGCCTCGGAGAACTGGTTAAAACAAGGAATGTAAAAATAATCTCCAAAGGAAAAAGGATGAACCGAAAGCTCGGTGACTTTTCTGCCCGGGAATCGCTCAGAATTTAATTGCAAATCCTTGGCATCAGAGCCGGTAATGATTGAGGTGGCCTTCGTGAGCAGGCCCGCGTTTGAAACCCACAGAAGCGCCCGCTGCCATTCTTTAACGAACGTAATTTCATCGAGACAAAGAAGTGTTTTTTCCTCCCGTCGTGGATTAAGAATCAAGGCGAGCATCTCTTGAAGCTCTGTAAAGTCTTTCACAGCTTCGCATGAAATTAAAATACAATTTTTTGGTTTGATTGTGTTTGTGCTCAGCGCTTCGTTGATTTTTTCTTTTATAAGCGTTGTCTTTCCAACCTGGCGAGGGCCTCGCAAGATAAAGGCGGTTGATGATTCAAGAGAAAGCTTTCGTTTGACTGGATTGTCAAAATACCAAGCCTTCCCTTTTACCGCCAACAGATGTGAGTCTCTCTCTATGGCCGTCGAATCTTGCCACCAAGGGTTGAGTATTTCAATTGAGTTTAGATCCATAATGGCACGATATTACAGTCTTTTGTGCTGTTTTGTCAATGATGCGATTCTGATCGCTTAAAATGATGTGCCGTTACAACTTCTTTGCGTCTATTTTTTCTCTACTTCAAAATCCACCACCGTCCTTGTCTTCCGCACCGAACCCATAGAAAAAGGGGTCAAAAAAGGGGTCAAAAAAGGGGTCAGGACTGGACATAGGACAATAAGCCACAGTATTATTTTATTGTCCTATGTCCAGTCCTGACCCCTTCTCCTCTGACTGACCCCTTCTCCTCTGACCCCTTCTCCTGCTCATGCCGCCGGAGGAATTGAAGATTGAAATCTGGTTGCCTCGTGAGTTAATGGAGTTATGAGCAATTCTTAAGGCAGCGTGTTTATTTTTCGAAGTGAGGATGTTGCCTCTTAAGAAACTTTAAACCTCGTAGCAAAATATCCGAGCAGGTGTTTTAGGGGCGGGGCAAAAAAAGGTGAGGTTAAATGAAACAATGGTACGAATCATTATTTGAAAACTACGCGCGTAATTACGATAAAGAGTGTTTTGTTCAGGGCACTGCGGGCGAATGTGATTTTATCGAGGCTGAGGTTGGGCGAGATAAATCCCCCAAGATCCTTGACATCGGTTGCGGTACCGGCCGTCATGCGATTGAACTGACAAAGAGAGGATATAACGTGACCGGCGTTGACCTTTCCGAGTCACAGCTTGCAAGGGCGCGGGAGAAAGCCCAAGAGGCAGGGTTGACCATCGTCTTTCAAACACAAGATGCCCGCAATCTTACGTTTGACGGTGAATTTGATCTGGCGATCATGCTTTGCGAAGGCGGCTTTTCTCTTATGGAAACAGATGAGATGAATTTTGCGATCCTCAAGAGTGCGGCCAGGGCTTTGAACGCTCAGGGTAAGCTCATCTTCACCACATTAAACGGATTATTCCCTCTGTTTCATTCGGTCAGTGAATTCTATAAGTCGGCGCAAAAAGAAGGCCAGTCCCAGTGTAAGGACTGCTCCTTTGATCTGATGACTTTCCGTGATCATAACACTGCTGTTTTTGAGGACGATTTTGGCAATAAAAGGGCACTTCAGTGTAACGAGCGTTATTACGTGCCCAGCGAGATCACGTGGCTTTTAAAGACACTCGGATTTAAGAAAATCAACATTTTCGGCGCCAAGCTCGGGGCATATTCACGAAACGACAAGCTGACAACTGACGATTTTGAAATGCTTGTTATTGCGGAGAAGTAGAAATTTTTTGCAATCAAGTGAGGCATGGGTTGTCAGGTAAAAAACACCATTGGTCGCGGCCGATTTATTTAACAAAAAACTTACGGCTGTTTTGCCAACAGGGCCTTGACAATCAGGTTAATTTCTTCCTGCGAAAGCTGTTTTGAGTTTTGGCTTAAAAACTTTGTCTCCGGTTTTTTGTAAATTCTGAGCCGTGGGTTGACCTTTTCGTAAAGCTCTGCAGCCGCACCCACCAGTGATTCTGACATGCCGAGGATGAGGTAGCCGCCTGGGTTAAGGCAGTTAAAGAATTCGATTTGTATTTTTTCCTGAAGCCCTTTATCAAAATAGATAAACAGATTTCTGCATAAAATGGCGTCACAGAACGTAAACATCCTGTCGGTGATCACATCGTGTTGAGTAAAGCGCACCTGTTTTTTTACGGCATCGTTGAGCGTAAAACGGCCGTCCGCGCAGGGTGTAAAGTGCCGGTTGATGATTTTTTTATCGAGGCCCTCCAGTCTTTTAGAGGGATACTGCATGTCCCTTGCCTTGTAAAGAACGCCTGCGTCGATATCGGTCCCAATGATGGTGATGTTGAAATTATCGATCGCGGCACCAAGTTCGTCGATGAGAAGCATGGCAAGAGAGTAAGGCTCGTCACCCGAAGAACAGGCACAGCTCCAAAGGCGGATGATTTTGTGCTGACGGTTACGTTTTGAATATATAATGCCGGGGATCACCGTTTTTTTCATGTCCTCAAAAATTTCGGGGTTTCTAAAAAACTCTGTGACGTGGATGGTCACGGACTCCACCAGACTGCGGCATTCATTGGGGTCGGTCGCGATGAGCTTGATGTAGTCGTTGATTGAATCGGGCCGTTTTTTATTAAGGTGTGCGGTGATTCTTCTGGTAAGAATTTGTGTCCGGTAGTGCGAAAGATCCACGCCGCTTGTTTCCTTAATCTGACGAACTATTTTTTGAAGATCTGTGTTTTGAAGCGGTGTCATGCGCGTGGGCCTTGCTGTTTGTCTGTGGGTTTTATGAGGGCGAGAAGTTTTTTAAGAGAGGCTGTGTCGGGGACAAAGAAAAAGCACGATTTGATTTTGTGGTTGATGATATGGAGTTCTGTATCGACAACCAGGGCGTGATTGGCCTCTCGTGCGGTTTCGATGAGGATGTTATCGATGATAGCCCCCGCCATATCTGTGACAAGTGCGGGTGGGGTGATGCTGATCTTTATGTTAAAAAAAGTGGCCAAGGCGTTAACACAGTTGCCTGAGAGGATGGTGCCGGTCTCCTTGATTGCCGAGGCAATCATGGTCAAGTCTGCCTGTTGAGGAGTAGCGGGTGGGGTTGTCAGCAGCTGTGCCAGTGTCAGGGCGTCTGCATCGTCAAACGAAAAAAGCAGGACCCCCGCAAGGTCGCCAAGGCACTGCAAAAAAACACAGGTGATGATTTTTTCGGGACTGCCAAAGACCTGTCCCACTGTTTCAAGGGGTTCAAGGTGCACACGCGGGACGATGAGAGTGACCTTTGTGCCTGTCATCTGCGAAAGGGCGGTGGCCGCGTTTCCGGCACCTATGGAGACAACCTCTTTGAGTGCGTCTTTTTCAAAGGCAGTGAGTTGTGTGATCATTGTGTCTCCCTACACCCCGATGCCTTTTAAAATTTTAAAAATTGTCTCGTTGCCCGGCACAAAGACAATATAGGCCTCTATTTTTTTTGAGAGATCAATAAACTCTGTCTTGATGCAGATGGCGTATTGTTCGGTGTTGGCTCCGGCTGTGTTTTCAAAAATATGACCGATGCTGTCTTTGGCGTTTTGGGACAGTTCCGGCACCGAAATGACAAGCGATAAACCGGCCATGTGGCTGATGGCGTTGAGGTAGGAGGCTGTGAGGATGTTGCCGATCTCCTTGAGTGTAGAGATGTGGTAGTTGGTAAATTCGACTCCGTCCTGTGCGTGCTCGTCACTCAGAATTGAGCAGAGGTTTTTCGCCGTTGCGGTCTCCATATGAAACAGAATGACCCCTTGTGCGTCCCCAAGCAGTTTAAAACAGATCTGCACAAATTGACTCTTTGATGCGTCAAATGTTGCGCGTATTTTGGATGTGCCGCAGATTTCGATGGTGGGGAGCGAGATCATGATCTTCTTGTTTAAGAGTTGTGAAAGCGCGTTTGCCGCGTGACCCGAGCCGATGTTGCCCGCTTCTTTAAGCGCGCTCTGTTGCATGGGGGTGAGTGTGAGCGTCATAATGATATTCCGTGACAAGTTACTAACTTGACTTTAACGCGGTTGGATTCCTTCATTTTGCGAGGAATGCACCCGCGCTTTGTCGACTTTGAAATTCCTATACATTAAAATTAAATAAGACTCCCTGTATCCAGAACAAGGGCTACGTTTCCGTCTCCCAGTATTGTCGCACCCGCAAAGCCCCTGATGGTTTTAAGATCGTGACTCAGCGGCTTGATGACAATCTCGTGCTGGCCCACGAGTTGATGCACCACAATGCCAAACCGCCTTTGACTGGATTCGACCACAACAATATTTGTGTCCGGATTGTGGACAGGCGGTGTCACACCACCTGCGGTGCCTTGATTTTGTGGGCGCGTAAAATAATCCTTAAACCTCATGATCGGGATAATTTGATCCCTGTGCAAAAGGGTTTCGTTGCCCTCCAATAATTTGATTGCATCGGATTTGATTTTAAAAATTTCGATAATATTTGAAATGGGGATGGCAATGATGTGGTCAATAATTTTAACGAGCAGGGCCTGCACGATCGCTGTGGTGATGGGGAGCTTAAGGGTGATGGTGGTGCCCTTGCCTTTTTGTGACCTGATGTGAATAACACCGCCCATGCTTTCGGTCTTTTGTTTGGCGACGTCAAGACCAACCCCCCTGCCCGAGAGATCGGTGACCTTTTCTGTGGTGCTAAACCCCGCGCGGGTTGTCAATAAAAACACCTGTTCTTCATCCATGGCGCAAAGTTCCTCGGCGGTGATCAGCCCCTTTTCAACGGCCTTATCCCCGATTTTTTTTGCGTCCATTCCCTGTCCGTCTTCACTCACCTCGATGATGACGTGATTTTTTTCGCGACGCGCGGCAAGTGTGATGGTCGCCAATTCTGGTTTGCCCGCACGCATGCGGTCGGCCGGAGTTTCGACACCGTGATCAATGGCGTTTCTTAAGATATGCAGCAGAGGCTCTCCGATTTCATCAAGGATGGTGCGGTCGAGTTCGATTGCTCCACCTGTGATATTTATCTGGACTGCCTTGCCTGTGCTCTTTGCAAGATCGCGGACGAGCCGCGGATACCTTTCGAAGACCTGGTTGACGGGGATCAGTCTCACCTGCATGATCTGCGTCTGCAGGTCGTCGGTCAGCCGCCTGAGCTCTTCGATCACACTGCGCAGATTGCTGTCTGTGTGCCTTGCCCCTGCCTCTAAAAGACGCAGTTTGCTGATCGCGAGTTCTTCGACAAGGTTCATGAGGGCATCGAGCCTGTCAACACCCACACGCACGTTGTTGATTTTGCGCAGAGTCTCTTTGACCTGCACGGGTGCCGTGTTCTGGCCCGTGGCCGTTGGTGGATTTTGAGTGTCCTTTGTTGGAGGCTCTGCCGCGACCGGAGAGTGTGTGTCTGGGGACAGTGCAAAGGTGTCGACGGCAACATCGTGGATTTCGAGCACATCAAGGGCCTCGTTTTTGATGGCGTCCCTGTTTTGTCCGGTGGCCAAAAGACAGGCAAAGGTATCGTCAAATTTTTCTGTTTCAAGGGACTTTGCATCCGGAAAGAGTTTGATGATGTTGCCGATGGCACCAAGTTTTTTTTGCACCATAAAGGCGCGCACACTTTTGAGGCGGCAGTCTTTTGAAAGGGTGACCTTAATGTAAAAGAGGCCGCAGTTTTTGTCTTGTGCGTTTGTGAGTGCCTTGTGTTCATCGGGGGAAAGTTCTATTTTTCCTGCGCTGGCGGGGATGACAGGGAAAGCCCTCTCTGCGGTCTTTTGCGGGGCAACTGCGTCGAGCCGTCTGATGAGATTGTCTTTGTTTGTCTGGTCGGGCACGCCGTTTTGCGTGCTGTTAACA
Organism: Deltaproteobacteria bacterium; assembly: GCA_015228875.1. Lineage (GTDB taxonomy): Bacteria > UBA10199 > UBA10199 > UBA10199 > JADGCS01 > JADGCS01. The sequence continues at coordinate 28,622 of JADGCS010000045.1, forward strand.
AGGCCTTCGAGCGTATCAAAACTGTTGAAAAGCAGATCGATGATCTCCTGCGAGGCTGCAAGCGAGCCCGCGCGTATTTTATCGAGAATGTTTTCCATCTTGTGCGAGAGAGCGGCGATGTTGTCAAAACCCATGCTGCCGGAATTTCCCTTGAGGGTGTGCGTAGCCCTGAAGATCGCGTCGAGCGCTGGCCTGTTTTGGGGGGCTTTTTCGATCACCAGTAGATTGGTGTTCATGAGTTGCAAAAGTTCGAAGGCCTCTTGAAAGTAGAGTTTGTTGTAGTCCTGGTCTTGTGTCATTTGTTTTTGATTTTTAAAATCAGCCTTTCAATTTCGGGGGCGATGGAGGTGAGCGGCAGAACAGTATCTGCAAGGCCCTCATCGATTACGGACTTTGGCATACCAAAAACGGCAGAGGTGTCTTTGTTTTGTGCAATCACTATGCCCCCGTTTTGCTTAATGGCCCCCGCTCCCACAGTGCCGTCTCTTCCCATGCCGGTGAGGATGACGCCGATGGTCTTGTGTTTAAAATATTCTGCGGCGGAGATCATGGTGACATCAGCCGCGGGTTTTACACCGTTTTGCGGCGGGGAATCGTCGAAGACAAGCCGTGGCTTGAGTTTTGTTTCGGCCACCCTCATGTGAAGACCACCCTTGGCCACAACAACACGTGAGGGTTCCAGAGGCATGTTGTCGGACATCTCGACGACATCAATGCCAGAGAGCACACTGAGTCTTTTTGCAAAACTTGCCGTAAAGGTTTCGGGCATGTGCTGAATAACTAAAATGGCGGCCGGAACATTTTTGTTTAAATGCGGGATGATGTTTGCAAGCGCCGCGGCCCCCCCGCTTGAAGAGGCAATCACCACCACGGGAAAGGTGGCCAAAGGAACGGTTGTTATTTTTTTGATCACTTGTGCAGGTTTTGGCGGAGAGACAAACTTAAGTTTTGAAACGGGGTTTTGTGCCGCCTGTTTTATTGTTTCGACGATTTGGGAGGCGAATTCCTGCACATTACGTGACGGCGTTTGTTGTGTCTTGTTGATGATGTCGATCGCGCCGAGTTCCATGGCCCTGAGTACGTTTTCCTTGTTGTCCGCTGTAAAGGCGCTGAAGATGATACAGGGGGTAGGGATCTCGCTCATGATGTACCCCAGCGCATCAAGTCCGTCGATGACGGGCATATTGATATCGAGTATCACCACGTTGGGTTTAAGCGCATGGACAAGCTCCAGCGCCTGACGCCCATTTCTGGCGCGTCCCACGACCTCGATTTCGGGGTCATCGTTTAAAACCTCGCAGAGCAGTTTGCGCATGAGGGCGCTGTCATCTGCCACAACAACGCGAATTGGGTCTTTCATTTGTGTTCCCTCAGTTGTGTTTGTGGGGAAAACCCCTGTATTTTCTAACTCCCCCTGCCCCCTCTTTTCAAGAGGGGGTTCGTGGGGGGGGTAAACGTGCCCTTATATTGTTTTTTCGTCGTGCCAGTGACTTTTTACAGTCAACAGGCCTGTTACCGTGTCGAGCGTGATGGTCCTTCCGTAAGTTTTTCCAATGTCTGCTGCCACCAAGGGGATGCCGAGTTCTTTAAGTGTCATAACCGCCTGGTCGGTGTTGCGTCTGCCGATATGCAGAACCTGTCCCCTGTTAAGATCGGGAAACATATTGGCGCCACCCGCTATCTTGGCGACAAGGTTCTTTTGCCGTACACCCTGCGCGGCCAATTCTTTAAGCATCTCTACAACAGCAGAATCCACAAACTTTGCCGGATTGGCCCTGAGGCCCTTCGCGGCAAAGGAGGCGCTGGGGAGCATGGCATGGGCCATGGCCCCTGTTTTGCTTGCGGGGTCGTACAACACAAGACCCACGCACGATCCCAGTGCCGCCGTTGTCAGGACGTTTGGGGTTTTGCCTGTTTTAAGCTGGGCTATTCCAACTGTAATCGTTGGCCCCATGGACGTTCCTTCATTAAAATAAAAGCAAGGCCTTTGTTGCGTGATAGGGTTATCCCAGTACCTTGTCGATTGCCGCGACGACGGAGGGCGGTTCAAAGGGCTTGACGATAAAATCTTTTGCCCCCGCCTGTATGGCCTCGACAACGAGTTGCTGTTGCCCCATGGCACTCACCATGAGGATCTTTGCGTTCTTGTCGTGCGCGATGATTTTTTTTACAGCGTCGATACCGTCCATTTCGGGCATGATGATATCCATTGTGACGATATCTGGTTTTAATTTTTTGTATTGTTCGATACCCTCGATGCCGTTTTCGGCAAAGCCACAGACTTCATAATGGGTACTGTTGATGATGTCGTTGAGTTTCTGCCGCATGAAAATGGCATCATCAACTATGAGGACTCGTTGTTTTATCATGGTAATCCCTCCGCTACTTGCTGTTGTTGTGGTCTTGTACTGCTTAAGACCCCTCGGTTGGCTGGTCTGCTTTTTCTACCTGTTGCATCTCGTTAATGGTTAAAATTTTACTGACATCTAAAAGGACGATCAGCCTGTTTTTAAGTTTTCCCACCCCGCGAATAAACTCGGCGTGGATTTTTGATGCGATGACATCGGGTGCGGGATCGATGTTTGACCTCGCCAGACGCAGGACCTCTGGCACAGCATCGACAATCAGTCCAAAATTTTTATTATTGATGTCAACCACGACGATGCGGGATTTATCGTTTTTTTGGGTTGGGGGCAGGCCGAATCTCTTTGCAGGGTCCATGACAGCGATGATCTGCCCCCTGAGATTGATGATCCCCTCGATAAAGTCCGGCGCCTTGGGCATGGGCGTGATATTGGGGATGCGGATGATCTCTTTAACCTGTGCGATATCGAGGGCAAATTCTTCGTTGCCCAAAATAAAAACCACGAGCTGGATTTCCGGGTTATCGGCGGCCGTTGTTTTTGTTGACTCGGTCATGTGTGAACTCCGGTAAAACAAGAATATTACCGCGCGGCCCGTATTTTAAAACGGGCAACAAGCTGGTTGAGGTTGTCTCCCAAACCCGCCATCTGCTGCGCGCTTGCCGACATCTGCTCCATGGAGGCGGTCATCTGCTGTGTTGAGGCAGAGGCCTCTTCGCTCGCCGAGGCGTTTTCTTCGGCGATAGAGGCGATTTCGAGGATGGATTTTTCGATATCATCCACCTTGGCGGTTTGTTCTTTGCTTGATGAGAAAACCTGGGAGATCATTGCTGTGGTGTTTTGCACGTTGCTGATAATTTGCTTGAGGATCTCGCCCGACTTTTGCGCCGCTGTCTTGACCTTAAGGGCCTCGGCCGATGCGGTTTCTATGTTTGCTACGGTATCGGTTGTTTCTTTCTGCACATCTTTAACAAGTACTCCTATTTTTTCTGCCGCGCGTGCGCTGTCTTCTGCAAGTTTGCGCACTTCTTCTGCAACAACCGCAAATCCGCGCCCGTACTCACCCGCACGGGCGGCCTCGATGGCCGCGTTAAGGGCAAGCAGATTTGTTTGGTCGGCGATGTTGGTGATCACGCCGACGATAGAGCCGATCTCGCTCGAACGCTCGCCGAGTTTTTTAACCTGAATTGCCGAGCTTGCAATAGAGGCCGCGATGTTAAACATATTTTCGAGTGATTCGGTGGTGGTCTCGATCCCTTTTTTGGCGAACTCGGAGGCGTTTTCGGCCTGCGTTGTGGCCTCGTTGATGCTTTTTAACGCGCCTTTGACGGACTCGGACATCTGGTGCATCACGCCGCGGGCCTCTTCGATCTTGTTTGCTTGATTGACCGCGCCGCCTGAGATCTGCTGGATGGTGGTGGTGATTTCTTCTGACGTGGCGTTGACTTCTTCGGATGTGGCCGAAAGCTCCTGCGCGGACGAGGCTACCTGTGCGGCCGCCTCGTTGATGGTGGTGATGGCGTCGTGCTGGGTGTCGATCATCCGCTGAAAGGCCCGTGCAAGATCCCCGACCTCGTCGTTTGTTTTGGCTGTGATTTGGATGGTCAGGTCGCCTTCTGCCACCTTTTGTGTGGCTCCAGCGATTTCGTTAACAGGGTTGGCGATGGACCTTGCCGCAAAGAGGGCAAAGAGGATCACCACGGCAACAACGGCAAGGACAATAAAGAGGGTCATGTTTCTGAGTTCGATTATATGGCGCAGGGCCTCTGATGCATCTACCTTTGATACGAGTCCCCAGTTGAGGGGGCCGATTTGAACGGGGGTGTATGCGGCAAGGACTGAGGTTCCTCTGTAGTCCGTAATGATCTCCTGACCGGTCTTGCCGGCCAAGGCGTTTTGTGTGGCAACGGTGTCTGCCTTGATTTTTAAGATTGCGGACTCTTTGCTGTTGCGTAAGTCTGATCTTAAAAGAAAATCGGGCCCCACAAGGACGTTTTCGCCGGTCTCTCCCATGCCCGAATAATGGGTGAGGATTTCGTTGATGGGTTGAGAGGGGATTTGTAGGACAAGATAACCGTTGACGTCTTCGGCGTTTTCGCCCGTGTGGATGTGCTGTGCGATAAACGCCGCCGGTTTGTTGCCGCTTGGGGGATAGAGTTCGTAATCGATGATCTCTGGCTCTTCGGAGGTCTTTGCCCTTTGCAAAAGTCTGCCAAGGTTGGTGGTGCTGTATTTGCCCGTAAGCATATTTGTGCCAAATTCTGATTCTTTGAGTACGGAAAAGACAACATCGCCGTGGCGGCAGACAAGCAGGATGTCGTCGTAACCGTAGCCCTCTGTGTATTTTTTAAAGAGGGGCATGATTTTATTTTGCACCTCGTTGTATTCAGGCGAGTGAACAAAGTCGTATGGGGTCATGCCGCTTTTTGTGAGCGCGATTTCAAAATTTTGGATGGTTTGTCTCAACAGGGGGTGCTCTGAAAAGATGTTGATATCGGCGAGCCTGTCTAAAAAAAAATCATTGATCTGTTGTGCCTTGATGTCCCTGACCGCCGTAAGCTCGTTAAAGATATTCTCTTTAATGTTGTGGCTGGAGCTTATATAACTGATGATGCTTAAACCCAGTATGGGGACAAGTGAGATACCTAAAAACCAGAGGATGAGTTTGCCCTTGAGTGTGTGAAGAAAAGATTTTTTATTGTTTGCCATATTTTTTTGCCCCGCTATTTTTGTTTGGGTGCCTGTTTTACATTGGGCCAGTTTTTTAGTCCAACCATTTCATACATCTTGGCAAAGCAGAAGTCTGTAAATTGTTTGCGTGCCTTATGGGTTAAAGGATCAAAGGCAATGCCGTATTCGTACAGACCGTTTGTTGTCAGGTGCTGCCTTGCCACAAGACCCGTGAGGTGGAGGACCTGCGTGTCGCCGTCTCCCAAAAAGACAGAGAGCCCCATTTGGGCATCGGGGGGGAGCTCGTGGTTAAGCTCGATAAGACAACCGCCGATGCTGATGTCCTTTGCAAAGACCGAGCCCTTGTTTTCGCCCGCGTTTGAAAGCGAAAGGGTGTACTCGATTCTGATAGGGATGTTAAGGCGGGCGGATCTGCGTTGTTCTACAAACCCCGTGCTGCCCGTAGCGTAACGAAGCTCGCTCTGGGGGCGGGTGTTTGTTGGAGGGGGGGGAGAGGGCGTTGTTGTTTTTTTTGTCATTATTTCATTAAAGGAGAAACCTAGCAGAGGCATTACAAATGCTCCCGCACCCATACACCGTTGGGCCGCTGGTGTCAGTAAAAAAATGGACTGCGTGAGAGGGCGCGATTAGTCACTTTCGAGGAGCCACCGCCATGCCGGTATGATATGGATACGCACGCCATTTTCGGTGATGCTTTCTTCGTGATAAAGTGTGACAACAAAATTGTTTTTTATTTTATAATAGGCACAAGGCACTTTGGAAGTTCGTCTGATGGCAAGGAAAGCCTTTTTCCCTGCCCCGCCGCCAGGATAACGATTTGCAATGGAGCGTCCTTTCTTATACCCCCTGAAGCAGGTGAA
>JADGCS010000046.1 GCA_015228875.1 Deltaproteobacteria bacterium
GAAGTGCGTAATCAACAGGCCGTTACCGAGAGAACAGCCTATCTTGATTTTCTGGGACAACTCATTACCGATGAACTTGAGCGGCGCCAAATGAGGCTTTTGGAGCGCAGACTCAAGAAGGCTGCATTTGATCCGTTAATGACTCTGGTTGCTTTTGATTTTGGCTTTAATCCAATAATCAATCAACAACAGGTCATGGATCTTGCCACAACCCGCTTTATCGAAAGAAAAGAAAATGTGTTCCTGATTGGACCTGCGGGTGTTGGTAAAACACATCTTGCCGCGGCCCTGGCACATCAAGCCTGCCAGAAGGGGTTCGATGTCTTATTTGCAAAGACTCCACAAGTCATCCGTGAGTTGATGGCATCTAAAGCAGACATGACATGGGCCACCCGAATGGAGCGTTTTATTACTCCCGATCTTCTTATTCTTGATGACTGGGGACTTAAACCTTTCGGACGACAAGCAGCAGATGATCTTTATGAAGTCATAGCTGAGCGCTATGAAAAGGGATCCGTCATTATTACATCCAACAGGTCTGTCAAAGAATGGCCAGAGCTGTTTGGCGATCCATTGCTGGCATCAGCAGCACTCGATCGACTTGTACATCATGCCCAGATTATCACAATTACAGGCAAATCTTATCGGGCACACAAAACTAATATTGAAAGACAAAAAAACAACTTGAAAGGAAGCAAAAAAGCATGATTAAAGGGTGCTAAATCTTACCCAAATCGAGGGGGTCAAACTCGTGACCAGACGGGGTCAAAGTTGCTGACCAATGACAACGCGATAACAATGAGTAATTGCGTGAAAATTATGAACCGTTTGACTATTATTGGCATGTCAGATAGCTAAACCATGCTTGCGTGATATTCAAATAAAATGGGGGGGTAATATCATGAAAAAAATCATAAACACGACAATTATCAAAATTTTCTGAAAAAGGTATTACGATGCGCAGGGGAAAATACACACCCACAAGAATGCCTTACTGATATTTTTTGTCTATAATACGCCCGCCTATTTAGGGCGCTTTAGAACCGAGGTGGATTTTTTCTACGCCCCGAAGGAAAGCCACTTAGGGGCCGCGTTTTGTCAATAATATTTTACGAGGCGTCAGCGTGTGAGGTGATTTCTGCCTTGTGCGGGTTGTGTATATCTTATGGAGGGAACAGCACCGGAGTTGATGTCACTTGGTGATTGTGCGCGTTATTGTCGCGGGGGAAAGGAGTTCTTGTGGGTGTGTTGCAGGCCATGTATAGGGATAGTAAGTTGCTGCATTACTTTGATATAGTGCGTCAACAGAGCACTGATTTTGATCTTTTCAGACAAGACATTTCAAAAAGTTTTGACATACTTGATCTCGGTTGCGGGCAGGGTTCCTTAGCGGTTTTTCTTGCACCGCTTGTTAAATCTGTTGATGGGGTAGATTTGTCGCCTGAGATGATATCACTGGCTAATCAAAAAAAGAGCAAAATGGAATTGGCAAATGTGGATTTTGTTGTTGGCGATATGTATCATATCAATCCAAAAAAGAGGTATGACTGCGTAGTAATGGGTAATAGCGTTCTATCTGATGTTAACGGGATTGAAAATCAAGTTGCTCTTTTTGAAAAAATCCGCTCGTGCCTTAATAAGTCTGGAAAGTTACTTTTTACAATCGTGCTTCTTGACAATTCAATGTTTGAAAAAGAATACCTCAAGCGCGAAATTACTGATCCTGAGACAAACAACAAGTTTTCTATCCGTTATGAAAATCAGTTAGACTTAGCAACAAGTTGTTGGAAGACAGAAATTATAATTAATGATTTTTTTAACAATCACGAACATCGTGTACAGTATCAAGCCAGTCTTTATACTCGTAACGAGATCCTACTTTTGTTAAAGTTCATGGGTTTTAAAATTGTGCGCGAAACTGGTTCAAGTGGCTGGATGAAATATTTTTCTTGCGAAATGATTTGAGTAGAAATGCTTAACCCAGCGCAAGCGTGTAGTGATTCTATTCCCTGAAAATGGGTTTTCTGCTTGAATTAAGAGAACGATGTGTCAGCCCCAAAGATATTACGATGCAGTTCTCATCCAGCTTGATTTTTCAAGCAAAAGCTCCATTTACTTCCCAACAGGTTTGGTCGCAATAGCAACCGAGCTAAAAAAGTTTGGTTACAGGGTAAACATAGTCGACTTTAACCTTCAGAGAATATCTTTTAATAAAGACGCATTAGCCACATTAAGTGAGCTTGAGCCCACAAAAACAGGTATTGTGGGGATCTCTGTTTACTATGGGTTACTTCTTCAAGCATTAAGAACAGCAAGACTGCTGAAAAACCTATTGCCAGATACAAAAATTGTATTGGGCGGACCAGGAGTGTTTAAAATTGAACTTTCTATTCTGGAACGGTTTAGTAATTTGATTGACTACGTTGTAACGGGGGAAGGAGAAACTCCTTTTCGATCGATTCTCGATTTGCACACAACAGGCATTTCGCAACAACTGCCTCATTGCCACTATTTTGATAGTAAAAGAAAAATAATTAGCGGGAGTGTGAATTCCGATTGTGAACAGACAAGATGCTTGCCTGTGCTTGATTATACCTTGATTAATATGAATCTTTATTTACAGCACCAAGAATCTATTGAGTTGCCAATAATTGCGGGTTATGGATGTCCTCATAGCTGTTCTTTTTGCTCTACAAATCAATTCTGGAATCGAAAATACCGCACCAAATCAACCTCGCAACTCATAAAAGAAATGCAACAGAACCATGAACAATTCGGTGTGAATCATTTTTCACTCATTCACGATAACTTATTTGTTTCAAATGAAGTCATTGAGGATTTTGTTATGGGTTTTAGCAAAAATCCTTATTATTGGTCTTCAACCATTCGTTTAGATAGAATCACGCCGGATTTACCCTTAAAATTAAGTAAGATCGGGTGTAAGAGTTTGGCCATAGGTATTGAAACGGCATCTGCCGATTTACAAAGAAAAATAAAAAAAAATATATCGTTGGAGCATATTGTAACAATGGTTGATCTGCTCCAAAAGGAAGGCATTCATTTGACGCTTAGTTATATTTTAGATTTGCCAGGTTCCGTCAATAAAGACAACGAAGAGACTCTGAGTTTGGCATTCTTGTTGGCGTCTCGTTTTTTTAATATCCAAACTCAAATCAATCGAATGGTTTTTCTAAACGGAAGTAAGATTTATGATCAAAGAAGGGGGTATCATTACTTCACATCTGTGAATATAATGCCCCTGATTAAATTCTGTGCAAAAACTATCCCAAAGACAGTTTCTTATTTGTCCCTTTTAGCCGATGTTTCCGTTATACAAATTATTGAAGACATTTTTAGGGACCTACCAAAGATGAATAGTTGGTCAGATTTAGAATGTTCAAGTAAGGTTTTAAGATTACTTTCTTTGAAAAACAAAAATGCAGCTCATCTGATGGAGTTTGAATTACTCAGTATGGGTAATGGATTGTACGAGTTGCCCTGTGGTTTTAAAGTAATTCAACTCCCGTTGGCATTTATGCCTGATAAAGTGAAGAAACAAACAAAAACAAATGGTATAATAGGCCGATATATTCTATTTAGCTCCAAGCGTAATTTACGCTTATATCCTGTGGGATATGTAGGCTATAAAGTGCTTGGTTTCCTCATTTACGCTGTTCACCTGTGTGTCTCCCAAAAAATCATGTGTAAGGCACGGGGCGGGGCATAGTATTTCCAACATTACTTTTGGTCATCAGATTCGCAAAATACAGTTTAAAAAAGAAATCCTTCTGGAGGAGTGAATGATCTCAGAAAAACTCACAAAGACTATTTTAACCACGCTTAAGATTGATGAGTTTGTCATCACCGAGGCCATGACTGCCGGTGAGATCCCCGGATGGGACTCCCTTAATCACATCAAGGTCATCCATTCTATTGAGCGGGAATATAATATAAGCTTTAGGGGTATGGAACTGATCAGAATGAAAAATCTGGGTGACCTGCAACGGCTTGTCGACAACAAGCTTAAAGAAAAATCATCACAGGTTAAACAACCCGCAACACCCTGATCCCACAGGGTTCAAGAAGAACTGACAAGACCCCTTCTTTAAACTCAAACTCCCCCGTTCCCATGACATGTTTTAATGTCCGGCCCTTGAGAGAAAACGCGTGATCCTCTGGTTTAACGTTAATCCGCTGCTTGTTAAAAATATCAAGATTGGCAAATATAAATACAACGGGGTCTGGCGAGCCTTTTGTGGTGCGCGCGGCCCCCAGCACAGCATGATGATCACCATCAATAAAACGCAGATTACCTGCAATCTGAAATACCTGATCTGCTTTGATCAAGCGATTGACTTCCTGGATGAGTTGATAAAACTCTGCGTGGATTTCAAAATTTTCCCTTGGCCTTTTTCCGATAAAGGGGATCTTTTTGTCGAGGCCAAATTCTATCCCCTGCACGATACCCGATGGCCCCGATCCCATAAGAGAGGAAACAGCAAGCCTTGGAATGGTGGACCGCGTGTCGCCAAATTCCTCTTTGGGTGACTTGCTGTCGTGCGAACAGACCGGAATAAAATATTTGAGCCTCTTGTGTTTTTTGTGCAGATATTTGATGTACGTTCTCAACTCGGGGACAAACTTGTGCTCCCAGGGTGTCGCAAGAAGAAGATTGATCCCGTAATCAAGGACAAGTTTCTCAATCCGCTCTTCCTTTTCGAACAATTCTGCCTGTATGATGATCTCTGGAAACAGCCCGCGAATCTCGGACAGGACATGCCTCATAAAGGCCTCGTTACCCGAATGAAGGTTGTCCAGCCTGATGATCCCGCCTGTCTCTGCGGCAAAGCCCGTCCAAAAGAGGGCGTAGTCGGTCATGTACTGCCACAGCTCGCGCCTCACACGTGTGTTGGGGCTGTTATAATCAAGACAGGCAAGGTCCAGCCACTTGTGCCACTTTTTTTCGTCCGACCAACCGCCCCTCTTGATCCCGTCCTTTTCTTTTAAATCCTCGCAAAACCACTCAGGCTTTAGGCTGCAGAGCCGGTTTGAAATCCCGACATTATTGAGAACAAGATCGATACAAAGACGCATGCCAAGTCTTTTGACCTCGCTTACAAACGCCTTAAGCTGCGACACGCCATCCGCCCTGACTTGGGGATCGAGATAAACGGCATCTATTTTAAGAAGATCATCTGCCGCGTAGGGGCTTTCACTCTGCCCCATCTCTGTCAGGGGTAAGAGATGAATCGTGTTAAATCCAAGGTCGTGAATTCTTTTTAAGTCATTGGACCAGTCACCGAAATGACCGCTGGCCACAGGTAAAAAAATGTACTGCCTGATATCGCGAACACCCTTGGGGTCCACAATGACATACGCATAGGGCTTGTTGTCCCAATACCATGCACCCGCAAGTTCATAACATGTTTTAAAACGATAGACACCGCTTTGCGTAAACTGTGCCACACCCTCGTAGCGTCCCATATTCTGTTTAAGCAAAACCTGAAAAGGGATAGTGTCCTTTAAGTGGATGGGCTCAACGACAAGCAAGACCTGTTGTGGACAAACGCCCTCGCAAAAGACAACATGAACATCGAGCGTATCACCGTTGGTCAGCCGGAAAAAATTTTTTCGTCCCAGTGGAAAAGACCGTTTTTTGATCACCCTTTTGCCGCGAACCATCCCGTTGTTGATGATGTTGGAAGGGATTTCCATTTTGTTATTCGTACCACTTGATCAGGTTGGGCAAAATATTGACCGCAAGATTTGGATGTCCTGGTAAAACACGAACAGCATAACCATAATGGCCACCACGTGAACAGGTGATCGTTGCGGCATAAACAGCCGTATCGTCCGTGGCCCCCGACACCTTCATGCGGCTTCTTTCGGCGCCGATAATCTGATGATTGGTGTCAAGGGGACCATGCACACACTCGACAATGATGTTATCTGGTCTGATCTTGCCCAGATTGATCCACGCCATGATCTCGAGCTGCTTGCCCTTGAAAATAAAGTCCCTGTGGTGCGACTCCACTTTTGTCACAGATATATCTGTCCAGTTTTTGACTATCATGCTGCGCCACTCCGCCAGGGCCTTTGCCTCTTTGTAGTTATCGCTCCTGAGGCGTTGATGAAGATTTTCTGCATTTAAATAATAGGTCTCGACATAATCCCTGATCATGCGGTGTGAGTTAAAACCAACGCCCAAAACCTTGATGGAGTTTTTCATCATTTTTATCCACTCACGCGGGATACCTTTTTCATCCCTCTCATAAAACATGGGGACAACATCCCTCTCAAGCGTGGCGTATAACATGTCGCTCTCGATCTGGTCCTGAACCTCCTTGCTTTCGTAAATCTCGCGACCGCCAATGGCCCATCCCACCTCGGGGGTGTAGGCCTCATCCCACCAGCCATCAAGAATGGACACATTGAGGGCCCCGTTGATGGCGGCCTTCATTCCCGAAGTGCCGCAGGCCTCGTTGGGGCGCCGGGGTGTGTTGAGCCAGACATCAACACCCTGCACAAGGGCACTGGCAATGTTAAGATCGTAGTCTTCCAGAAAAATCATGCGGCGCCTGAAATCTGCCTGATTTGCAATTTCAAAAATATGTTTGATGATTTCCTTTCCTGCATGATCCGCGGGATGGGCCTTTCCGGCAATAATGATTTGTACCGGCCTCTCCTTGTTGTTAAAAAGTTGTTTAAGGCGCTCGATGTTTTTTAATAACAGAGAGCCTCTTTTATATGTTGCAAACCGCCGCGCAAAACCAATGGTGAGCGCTGCGGGATCAAGGATATCATTTACATTTTTAAAACTCTTTGAGTGAGACCCCCGCCGTTCGTGCTGTCTCACAAGACAGCGCCGGGTAAAGTCGATCATTTTTTTTCTGTTCTGCACCTTGACGGTCCAGAGTTCTTCGTCGGGAACCTTGTCGACATCTTCCCATATGCTAAAATCAGCGAGTTCACTTAAATTACCCGGACCTCCGTACCTTAAGAAAAGATTGTAAATCAAGGGTGAGAGCCATGTGCTTGCATGAACACCGTTAACAACGGCCCCAATGGGAATGTCTTCCTGCGGGATATTTGGATAAAGCCCTTTCCACATGCCTCTGGAAACGTGGCCGTGCAGCCTGGCTACCCCGTTGACATACGCAGCGTAATTGAGCGCCAGCACGGTCATGCTGAATTTTTTTTCATCTTTTTGTGATGGATCAACGCCGATAGAGAGAAACGTTTGCCAGTCAAAGCCCAGTTCTGCCGCATAGTCCTTAAAATATTTTTCCATCAAGTCGTATGAAAACGTCTCGTTGCCCGCAGGCACGGGTGTGTGTGTGGTAAAAAGTGTGGAAGACCACACCACCTGCTTTGCCTCTTCGAGACTCAGTCCGTGGTTCTTGACAAGCACTTTAAGTCTCTCAAGAAGCAGAAACGCAGAATGTCCCTCGTTCACATGATAGACCTCCGGGACAAACCCTAGTTTCTCGAGGGCCCGAACACCGCCAATCCCCAGCACAATTTCCTGTCTGATACGGGTATCCCTGTCGGGATCGTAAAGGGTCTTGGTGATTGTGCGGTGCTGCGGTTTGTTTTCTGCGATGTTGGTATCCAAAAGATAGATATTAACCCTGCCGACAGCCACGCGCCAGATATTAAAAAACACGTCATCACCTGCCAGTTTGACAGAACATCTGAGTGGCGTGCCGTTGTCGTCCCTCATAAGGCACACAGGCTCGCTGTACCAGTCGTTCTCCGGATAGGTTTCCTGCTGTAACCCATCTGCATTAAGGTGCTGACGAAAATACCCCTGACTGTAAAGAAGCCCAATCCCCACAAGCGGGATGCCAAGATCGCTTGAAGACTTGATGTGATCACCGGAGAGGGCCCCCAGGCCCCCGGAATAAACAGGCAGAGAGACGTGAAGACCGTATTCGGCAGAAAAATAGGCAATGACGGGGCTTTTGCGTTCTCCGTGTTCGCGCTCAAACCACGTGCTGGACTCCATGTAATCTTTGTAGCGATCGTAGGCAGTGGCTATCTGCGCCTGAAAGGATTTGTTCTGCTCGGCTTTATCAAGGGCCTCCTGCGAAACAAGACTCAACATATTGACAGGATTATACTGCGCAAGTTCCCACGCTGCGGGGTCTAATTTTCTAAAAATATCCAGCGCGTCGGTATTCCATGAAAAATAAAGATTGTAAGCAAGCTCGTTTAATTTTTTTAGTTTCTGCGGTGTGTTTGGCAAAACCGTGAATGAAGTGATTTTCATAATCTCCCTTTTCGAGCCCTTAGCCCAAAAAAAAAAAAAACGAAGAACGAAGGACGCGAACGAAAAACCCCTTGCCCCTGGTTCTCCACCAATTACGAACTACGAACTACCAATAACCATCAGCCCGCAGGGCTGATCACCATCAGCCCCTCCTCCGTTTAAGGCACTCACTCATGTCGTTGAGTACGTTGACGTAGGTCACATAGGCGCTGTGTGGTGTCGGGTAGGGGTTAAAATATTTATGCACATCGCCGTCGCTGAACCATTTGGTACACATGTAATAAAAATGGTCTGAGGTCTGCAGCTTGCGCCATGTGTGTATCAGGTTGATGTCTCCTGTTGCACGCATTTCTTCTTCGAGTGAATAAAGATACTCCGCGGCAGAATCCTGCATGGAATTACCCAGCCAGGCCGTTGTGTCCCTTTCGAGATCGGCCCAGGAAACAAAATACGGACAATCTATTTTGGCAAGGGGCTGGTGGGTCGCAGCAATCTCAGACGGTGTTTTAAAGCAGAAATCCGGGTGTCGTAAAATCGCTGCGGGGAGATGGTTCATAAAATCAAAGATGCCCGTGTCTGCCCATTGATGCTCCCCGAATGTCTCGTAGTCCATAAACAGATTAATGACCTCGCCGTTGCCCGCCACCGCATGCATCCAGCGGGCGTATTTTTCTGAATCCAGTGGAAAGTCAAGCCAGTTTCTGTCTGAAAAACGAAAGGCCATGTCATCTGAGAGCCTGTAATTTTTAAGCAGCAGTTTCAACTTGTATGCTGGTGTCGGCAGATACACATAATTAGGGCTTCTCCAGCCAAGTATTTGATCTGCACCCTCCGCAAGGATAGCGTCATATCCCATTTTTTCGATCTCGCGGGCGAGATCGTTGTTGTAAATCAACTCTGTATTACGAAAGGTCTTTGGGGTGTAACCAAAAAGATATTTTAATTTCTCCCTGTGTGCCTCAACCTGGGCTTTAAATTCGGTTTTGGAAAAAAGAAAAGAGAGCGAGTGATAATAGGTCTCGTTGATGAGCTCGACACAGCCCGTGTCAACAAGCTCCCTGAATGTCTGCAGGACATCTGGAGCAAACAGCTCAAACTGCTCCAACGCCACACCACTTATAGAATAACTGATTTTAAATTCCCCATTGAACCTGCGTATCAAGTCGAGCATCAGCGCATTGGTGGGAAGGTAGCATTTTTCGGCAACCTTGCGTACAATCTCTCGGTTAAGCCTTGCGTCTTCGTAGTCACGATCTTCGCCAATTTTAAAAAAATTATAATCCTGACGCAGACGAAAAGGCTGATGGACCTGAAAATAAAAACAAACACTGATCATGAACCCACCATTTGATGATAATGATCGATAATCTTTTTACCGGCAAGATTCCAACTGATTTTGTCGAGTTCCTTGCCCCCTTCTCTGACCATGCGCTCCGCTTTTTCTTTGTCGGTGAGGATATCGATGATGCTGTCCGCAAGTTTTTGAATATCCCAAAAATCAACCTTGACAGCGTTTTCGAAGACCTCTGCCACACCCGACTGTTTTGAAATGATGGCTGGGACGTGATAAAGCATGGCCTCAAACGGGGTGAGTCCAAAGGGCTCTGAAACAGATGGCATGACGTAAATATCGCTCATCGCAAACATTTCTTCGACCTCTCGTCCATGCAGAAAACCCGTGAAGTGAAAATTTTTCTGCATCCGGCACTGTGCCACCCTTTCAACAAGCCTGTTAAACATGTCTCCCACTCCCGCCATGACAAAACGGACGTTGTCCATTTTTTCGAGGACCAGACGGGCTGCCTCTACAAAATAATCGGGGCCCTTTTGCAGGGTGATACGCCCCATAAAAAGGACTATTTTCTCCTTGAGATTTCTTTTGATGTGCTCTCTCTCGATTTGTTTTTCCTTGCTGACAGCGTTATACACAACAAAAATCTTTTTTTCGTCGATGCCATATTTATGAATCAACGCATCCTTTGTGCGCTGACTGACGGCAATAATCCTGTCGGCCTCTTCCAGGCCGTATTTTTCGATGCGGGCAATCTCGTGATTGGGATTATCCCCTGTTCTGTCGAATTCAGTTGCGTGTACGTGACAGATGAGGGGTTTGCCGCTGATCTTTTTGGCCTCGACCGCGGCAGGAAAGGTCATCCAGTCGTGGGCATGAATCACATCGAATGCTTCATTGCGTGCAAGAACAACACCAATCAGCGCATAACGCGCGACTTCGTGAATAAGATTTTTTCCATAGCCCCCGCTAAATTCGAACCGGCCAAGGGTAATATCTTCCTGGAGTTCTTTGAGGACATCCAGCTTTTCTGTGTATTTGGTGACTTTTTGATCGTAGCTTAATTCTGTTTGATAGGGTTCGAGAAAACTGTCAACCTCGAGAACTGTCAGAGTCTTTTCGGAAACATTTTTTTTAAATCTTCGTGTTTTTTTTGTCAGAAGGACTTCGTTTGCCCCGAGAAGCTCAAGTTTGTCGTGATGTTCTTTTTCTCCGTAAACCTTGGGCAACACAAAGAGAACCTCTGTGCCGAGTTCTGTTAACACATGCGTCAGGGCATGGCAGACAGTGCCAAGCCCACCACTGATAAAGGGGGGAAATTCCCAGCCCAACATAAGCACCTTCATAAATCATCCTCACAAGTTAAAATATGATACGCCCTGATGACCTCTCCGACGCTCCACGCCTGATGAAAACACCCCTTGGGATCGTGGGGCGGGTTGCCGTTAAAAATTTCTGATATGCCGCCAACACAGGCCTCCCTGAGATGAATCTGCAGTTGTGGAATCATTCTGTCGAGCAAGACCTTTCTGGTGCGTTCTTTGTTACTGCTGGTTTTAACCCGAGCCTCTGCATAGTGGCCAAAAAGCCATGGCCAGACAGTACCCTGATGATAAGCGCTGTCCCGTTGTTCCATGGAGCCGGCATAAACAGCGCAGTAGCGAAAGTCTGTTGGAGACAGGGTTCTGAGTCCGCAGGGTGTTAAAAGATGATCCCTCACACACACCACAACCTTGCGTTTTTGTTCGCGGCTCAATGGTGAAAAGGGAAGCGAAACAGCAAATATCTGATTGGGACGAATAGACCTGTCCTGTCCCTTGTCGTTGACACAGTCAGCAAGGTATTTGGCATCATCAAGCCAGAAGACTTCGTTAAATGCCTTTTTGCATTTTTTGATGATTTCGAGAAGGTTTGTGTGTGTTTTGATTTCGAGATCGAGAGAAAGCCTGTTAAAAAAAGACAGCGCGTTAAACCACAATGCGTTGAGGTCGACGGCATAGCCATGACGAGGCGTAACAGGCCTGCCATGGACTGCCGCATCCATCCATGTGAGTTGAGTGCCTTCGTTGCCCGCCCACAAGAGGCCGTTATCGTGAAGACTGACATCCCTCACCCCTCCCGTTAAAAAGGCATCAAGGATCTGCCTGAGAGGTTCGAAAAGATGGCTTGTGACACCAGAAACATCGCCTGTTTTTTTAAGATATTTTTGAACAGCCCAAAAGAACCATAACGAGGCATCGATTGAATTGTAGGCCGAGGCCTTGCCACTCACATCGATATAATTGGGGATCAACCCCTTTTTAATCTTGCCGGCAAAGGTTTTTAGGACTTCAAACCCCTCTTTATCGCGATCACAGCAGAAGGCAACGCCCGGAACGGCAATCATGGCATCGCGTCCCCATTCTTTAAACCAGGGATAGCCTGCAGTCACAGAGGTCATGTTTTGTGCGTTTTTAATAATAAACTGACCGGCCCTTTCTTTGAGCACATTAAGCGGATAGGGGTCCTGGGCGTATTTTTTTCTTTTTTCCTGCCGGTTTTTGTACTCGTGCTGCCAGAGTTTTTCGCAATCGACGCGCGGTGCAGAAAGCGACGCCCTGAAATACAGGGTGTCTGAGGTCTCCATTTTTCTCTCAAGGACACCCGGACAGAAGAGATCTTCCTGGTATTCGAGACCCCGCGATCTTTCCTTGAGGTACTCGATGTTATGGTGCCAGTACGGACCCGAATAAAATGAAGTTGTTTCGGAGGTGTCAAAATAAAGCGGTGGGATACCATCGTATGGATCGATTTTGTAAAAACCATCGTGAACGTATGTCTTGACCCTGATGCCGATATTATCACGCGTGAGTTTGTGAATCTCTCTAAAGGCAAGGAGGGGCCTTAAGTGCAGGATGACCGGCCTTGCTGCCGATACAAGTTTAAACCTGACAAGAACGGTATTTTCTCCCTGCAGCATCATGATGGATTGCTCAAATTGTATGTCTCCTATGTGATAGCGAATATTGGGATAATAATTACTGGTAAATCCATCTATGTATTTGTGTCCCGTGGGATGGTAGACCTCTGGGTATTTGTTGGTCGAGAGATCAAAGACTTTATCGCCTGCACGCAAAGACGGCTCAAGTTTGGAAAGAAAAACATATTTTTCGTTTGACTCTTTGACAGGGGCCACAAGCAGCCCATGGTACTTGCGCGTGTGACAGTTAAGAATTGTGCTTGAGGCATAACCACCAAGACCGTTGGTTTCGAGCCATTCACAGCGAAGTGATTTTTCGAGATTAAGGCACTCGTCCCGCGTATATATAAAATCCATACACCACCATTATAAAACATCTGTTGAATTGTTTTGTTGCTCCTAAAAAAACAAACGCCACTCCTGCCGCGACAATAAAACAAACAAGGGCCATTGGCAACTACGCGGTAAGACTTTTTTGCACTCAATGGACAAGCAGGTCTTTAAATCGGAAAAGCAAGAATCCCCACATCACAGGAAACAAGGCATCCGTCGGGGACTTTTGATATTTCCCAAGGCACAGGCCAAAGAAGCAACCCAGACACAGGCGATTTCAAACGACACTGTTTTTGAGGTAGTGTATGCGACCAGCTTTTTCGAATATTACTTTTGTCTTTTGGTCTCGAGGTACATGCCAATTTTAGTTTGGCCTTCTTGCGTGTCCGTCCACTGCTTATACCCTTTGTCTCTCAGGCAGTTGAGCAGGCCCACCCACTCATCGTGGTTCCAGAATGTGCGGGTGCTGAGCCATTTGTTTAACTCATTTGTTGGGAACACGTTTTCTACAACATTTCTTGTGGTCGCTGTTGTTGTCTTTTTGGTGCTTGCGGTGGGCTTTTTTGCCCTTGTTGTTTTTGTTGTTGTGGTTGATGTTGCTGTTTCTGTTCTCATAAAATCTCCATACTTGATTGAATTATTGTCAAAAGAATACCAAAACCAAACGGCCTTGCCTGTGATACCCGTCCGGCAAGACGCGCGGGCGGCAACATAGCAATAATGCGGTTCGTTGTCTAGACGTTAAAAAATGGAACACGGTTTTTTTGACATGGTTTGCTACAGATGACAAAATAACGTCATGTTTTAATGAGCGTTTCAATCGGGGTCAATGTTGAAGTGGATCAGTTGCACATGAAAAACACGAATAATCTCAAACAACAAATTCCACCACGCCTCTATCGTGAAATAAAAACAATCGGGGCCATGGTCACAATATACTGCAAGGATAAACACAGGGGTTGCTGGCAACCAGGGTGCAGAATTTGTGATGAGTGCCAAGCAATAATCAATTATGCGACTCACAGGACCCTCAAATGCCCCCTTAAAAAGGATAAACCTGCGTGCCGGTACTGCACAATCCACTGCTACGAAGAAAATTACAGAAGACGTGTCAGAGAGATCATGTCCTACGCAGGACCGCGCATGCTGTGGCGCCACCCGTTACTTGCATTACTGCATCTGTGGGACGAACACAGATCACGAAAAAACACTCCAAAGAAAATAAACAAGTTACTAACTTGACATGGTAATATTGTTAAACCAGAAGAAGGGAAGGGTCATCTATCCAGATCTTTAACATTGGGGCGCAGATTTTTGAGCTGCCTTAATTTATTTTTTTGCCTGAAAAAAATAAAGGCAAGAATGATTGCCCCCACAATGAACATGATCCTTCCCTGGCCCGCAAAAGCAGATTTTGCAGGCAAAGCGGCAGCATCGTCTTGAGCTTCATCCCCTTCAGCAGGCGCCACACCTGCGTTGTCAGACAACCCTGTGTTCTGTGCATCCAGGGCATTATCTGGCGCAGCATTGTTCTCTTGCGCCTGAACACTCAATTGACAAAACAACAACAAGGCAACGGTCACAAAAAACAAAACAGTCTGCTTCATGTTCACCCCCGTGATTTTTTGTATCATGAAATTTTACCTTTCTCCCTCTCTAACGCATCCCAAACAGACAAATCCACTATTTTAATGTATGGGAGTATGGGAATTTCAAAGTCGACAGAGCGCGGGTGCATTCCTCGCAAAATGGAGGAATTCAACCGCGCACCCCAAGGGCATTTCCTTCGGGCATCAAAGTCAAGTTAGTAACTTGTCAAGGGAACAATCTGTAGGTAAAAAAACAATATTCCTTTGACACTGGCCCTGGTCTTTAGTCTTTGTACCTTAACATAACGTCATGACCACACACACACACACCACCATCGATCCCACACTTCTCACCTGTCATCCGCACGGTGGTGTCATGGTCGAAACCTCTGCAGGGCTTGTGCAATTTGGAGTTCCCGCAGGCGCTGTCAAAGACATTTTTGGTTCTTTTCTTAACAAAAAAATCCTCGCACTGCGCGACACAAACCCGTATCGCCTGATCCCTCATTACTACGTTCACAACGAAAACTATATTCCAAAGACAACGGGGATGCTCCCGCTCGAATTTCTGCAGTACACCCCGTTTTTTTTGTACAGCGACAGGATCTTCACCGAAAAAAGGCCCGAGTTCTGCATGAATTTTATCGCGTCGGATGCAAAGATCACACAAAGACTTAAGGACTATCTGCATATTTCTCTGCTTGGTCCCTCGGACGATGAGCTTTCAAAACCTCTTAATACAATGATCACCGACGAATACCCACAAGGGACGCCCAAAAATGAAATTCCAGATATGCGCGCCGAGCTTGCCTTTCATAAAAATGCAGAGCCGCACGAACTCGCCCGTTACACAAGTTTTGCAAACAACGTGTTTAAAACAGATGGTGTGGTGATCACCATCACCGGTCCCCTGTCGTACGAAATCATCGATAAAAACCAGACGCTCGGCACCTTAAACCTTGCGGCATACCCCATCCCCAAACGAACCCTTGTCCCCAAACTCAACTATCAATTAAAACCGGGGTTTGACACCTTGATTGCCCACATTGTGGCCAGCAACACACCGGCGTTTATCCCCATCACGGCTGAACACGGGTTTGCAACAAATGACTTTGAGGGGACAAGCGGCCTTGTGATCCTAAACAACCAACAGGCCCTTGTGGTGGATCCCCCCTTTAACACAGTCGAGTTTCTCGCAGAAAATGACCTCTTAAAATATGTCAATGCGATACTCATCACCCATGGACACGGGGACCACCTGACATCCGCCTTTGCCGAGCTGCTCATGCTTAAACCCGATATTCACATCTACTCAAGCCCAACGGTTCTGAGCATGATCACGCTTCAATGCCAACGGGCGCTGGGGATGAACTCGTGGATCACAGACGGCTGGAACACCAGGACATTAGGGATGCAGCAGTTTCACAAGATCAACGGGATGTGGTTTCGGTTTGAGTATGGTTTTCACTCCACCCCTGCCTTTGGATTTGAAATATGGGACAGGCCAGATTGTCAAAAAGGAAACCTCCAATTGTTTTTTAGCGGCGACTCTTATCTTGGAAAGAATCTCTACAAGACAGACAATCTCGCCAAGAAAGGCATCATGCCAGAAGGGCGCAGACAAAACACCCTGCGTGTCTTTGATCTTCTCACAAAAACTGCGTTACAAAAAACTCCCCCATGGTTTCTGATAGAGGCCGGCATAGCCCCCCTGCACACACCCGCAGCAGACACCATGGACAGATTAAAAGAACTTAAGCTTCAGCACCCCATTGATGACTCGCGAATTCTGTTGTATCACAACACAACCGCCAACATCGAAAATACCCCCGGCGCAAAAAAATGGAATGCTGGTGAAATGGCGTCTATCCTCCTGCTTTAAAAATCAGCACCCCAAACCGTTGTCACAAACCCGATTTTTTTTGTCTCTTGCTTTATATCAAGACCGCTTGACTTGCTGCTCTCTTCATCCGCACAATTCCATAAAAAATTAAGGAGTCTCTATGACAACTGTCCCCCGACTGCCCATGACTTTAATGCCTGCAATCTCAACGCCTCGTGCCACACAAACGCCACTGCCGATCGTCAAACAGGCACTAGACAGTTTTAAACCCGCGGCCACGCAACGCCAGCTCATCGCCGCAGCGACTCCGCAGCTCAGGCCCCCGGTGCAAAGGTTTGCTGAAAGCCCCCCAACGCAGACCACAGCGCCCGAAGCCGCGGATAAAACAGACACCAACATGTCAACACCCGACACCGATACACGTGTCTGGTTTACGCTTTCAAACACCACAAGGGACAGCCGCACCCTGATCGAGGAAATGGGCGGTGCGATTGAATACGTGGCCGGCGACTACGTCGAAGGCGTGGCCACTCAGGAGACACTCAAGAGAATGCTCGATGCTGGCATGATGGTTCAGTATGAACTTCTCTCCAGTATAAAATATAAAAGTTTTCCCGAAAAAGACGCGGTTTACCACGACTATGCCGAGACAAATCAGCTTCTCAACGACCTTGTTAAAGAAAGGCCCGACCTTGTAACCCTCATCACCATTGGACAAACAGTCGAAGGCAAAAAAATATACGGCCTGAGATTTAAACAGGGGGCCGCTGTCAAACCGGGTGTTGTGTTTGTAGGCTCGCACCACGCACGCGAGCATCTCTCTACCGAAATCCCACTCCTGCTCGCCCAGTATCTTGTCAAAAATGCGGACAAGCCGGAGATAGCCAGACTTCTCTCGGAGCGGGACATCACGATTATCCCCATGCTTAACGCCGATGGTGCCGAGTACGACATCGAGGGGGCAAAGTACCACACATGGCGAAAGAACCGTTCGCAAAATAAGGACGGTTCAAAGGGTGTCGACCTCAACCGCAACTATGGCTACAAATGGGGCGGAAAGGGATCGTCCGGTGATCCAGGAAGCGAGACATACAGAGGAACATCCGCCTTTTCAGAACCCGAGGCAAAGGCCTTTAAAGAATTTGTAGAGGCCAACCCAAACATCAAGATCATGCTCACCTATCACACCTTTAGTGAGCTGATACTTTATCCCTGGGGGCACACGAGCAGCCCCATCGAAAACGCAAAGGACCATAAGATATTCAGAGCCATGGCCACGAAAATGGCACAATGGACGGGCTACACGCCACAACAGTCCAGCGATCTTTATATCACTACCGGCGACACAACAGACTGGGCCTATGGTGCGCTTGGCATCTACGCCTTTACCTTTGAACTGAGCCCCAAGACAGGCTGGGCCGGCGGCTTTTACCCCGGAGACATCATTGGGCCAACCTTTGAAAAAAACATACAATCGGCACTGTTTTTAATTGATGCCGCCGACAACCCTGCCAAGGTGGTTGATCCGGGGCCATCAGGGGTTTAACAGCCCGCTCATCACCAGACCACAACCACAGTCTTAATTTTGCATTGTTTTGCCTCGTCGGGAGTGCTAGGAGCCTGCCCGACAGGCTCCTAGTCCTCCGCCTCACGGGATGGGGGCGTGAATCTGCCGGGGACAAGTCATGAACAAAAAAATCAATTACGGGGTAGGGTTTCTTATTATCGCGATTGCCCTGGGGTACCTGGTTGCGACATCCTTTAGTTCATCACTGCAATATTACATCACCGTCAGTGAGGCGCTCACCGATCAAGGCCGCCTCTATCATGACAAAATCATCAAGATTGCTGGAAAGGCAAAAAATATCAGCCGGACAGAAAAACAAAACAAGTCTGTCTATGCCTTTGACATTGCAGAAGGTGACAAAACGATCCATGTCACCTACGATGGGTTGACACCCGATTCTTTTAGAGAAGATTCCGACGTCGTGGTGACGGGTTCGCTCGATGCAGACGGTCATTTTAAGGCAACACATATACTCGCAAAATGTTCGTCAAAATATCAGGCAAAGACAACCGGTCACAGCAAAGAAAAATAACACCATGAACACCGTTTCATTCATTGGCTCCAACCTCGTGGCGCTCTCGCTTCCCGCGGCACTTTTTAGTCTGCTCCTGTACTTGATCGGCGCTCTCAGGGGACGGCAAAGGTTGATTAACGCTGCAAGGCGCGCCAACCTTGCAACATTTGTCCTGCTTACCCTTGCGGTATCGATCCTTGTTTATGCATTTCTATCTGATAACTTTTCACTCCTTTATGTCTTTAGCTATTCGAGTAAAACACTTGCCCCCTTTTACAAGTTAACAGGGCTCTGGGCGGGTCTGGACGGCTCCCTGCTTTTCTGGACATGGCTGGTCAGCCTCTATGCTGCGATTATTTTATTGCAACACAAACACAAAAATCAGGATTGGATGCCCTGCATCAACGCCGTCATGATGTCTGTGATCATTTTTTTTATCGTCCTGATGTGTATCAACAACCCCTTTACACCGCTCTCCACACCGCCTCTTGACGGCAAGGGATTAAATCCGCTTCTGCAAAATATTGCCATGGTAATTCACCCCCCTCTGCTCTATCTTGGGTACACAGGCTTTACCGTCCCCTTTGCCTTTGTAGTTGCGGCTCTGGTGACCAGGCGTCTTGACTCCACATGGATCGAAGACACCCGCAGGTGGACAATCATTGCCTGGTTTTTTTTGGGGATTGGCCTGCTTTTGGGTTCTGCCTGGGCCTATGTCGAACTGGGCTGGGGCGGTTTCTGGGCATGGGACCCTGTCGAAAATGCGGGACTTTTTCCCTGGCTCACGGCCACAGCCTACCTGCATTCTGTGCTCATCGAAAAAAGAAGGGGCATGCTCAAGGTCTGGAACGTCACGCTGGTGATGCTTACATTTATCCTGACCATCTTTGGTACCTATCTCACAAGGTCCGGCGCTGTGCAGTCGGTCCATGCCTTTTCAGACTCAACACTGGGACCGTATTTTGTGGTTTTTATTATGGTCACCATCATCCTGTCAGCCTCTCTCGTGATCTCCAGACTTGATGAGCTTAAAAGCAGGCACAGCCTTGAATCTTACCTTTCAAAAGAGAGCGCCTTTCTGTTAAATAACATTATTCTGGTTATCGCTACATTTGCGATCATCTGGGGGACCTTGTTTCCAACCATCTCCGAGATATTTACCGGACAAAGAATATCCGTGGGGCAGCCTTTTTTTAACCGTGTCATGGCGCCCATCGCCCTGATCCTTATTCTGCTCACGGGAATTGGTCCCATGATCGCATGGAAAAGGGCAACTCTAAAAAACTTGAGACACAACCTCAACGTTCCCACCCTCTTTGCCGGTATCGTTGGCGCTGCGCTGTTTTTTTTGGGGGTCACGCAGTGGTACGCCTGGACAAGTGGCGTCCTTATTACTTTTGTCGCAGCCACCATTGTGATCGAATTTTTCCGCGGCATTCGCATCACCATGAGGCAAAAGTCCCTCTCTCCTCTCTCCTCTTTTGTCGATCTTGTGATTCATTCCAACAGACGGTTTGGGGGATACATTGTGCATGCGGGAATGCTGCTGATCTTTGCGGGTATTGCCGGTGCTGTTTATCAAACAGAGGCCTCGTTCTCGCTGGGGCCAGGCGGTGAATTCAGTTTTGATCACTACCGCTTTGTCTACGAAAAACCCGAGATAGACGAAGATGATCACCGCATGGCCACCACCGCTGTTGTGGGTGTCTACCAAAAAAACACACGGCTCAAGACCCTTAAGCCATCGAGACATTTTTATTATTCTTCGGAACAGCCCACCACAGAAGTTGATCTTTACCAGTCTGTTTTTGAGGATGTTTATCTTGTCCTTGGCAATCTCGACTTTAATACCAGCAGGGCGGACTTTAAAGTGACCACCAACCCGCTGATCAGCTTTTTGTGGCTGGGTGGAATTGTTCTTCTTATAGGTGTGGTCATTGTGATTCTTCCACGGGGATGGCGTTTTTAACAGAGGCGTTGGAGGTTTATGAGTGTTGCTGTGATCATTTCTCTTGTTATTTTTGTCCTTGCGGTCTGGTACATCACCCAGCCCCTCTTGGCCACATCGTCTGCAGATGTCGCAGAGACACAGGATCACACCCTTGCAGACCTCACCCTAAAAAAAAATGAGGTCCTGATTGCCTTAAAAGATATTGAAATGGATCATCAAATGCAAAAAATATCAGAGGATGACTACACAACTTTTTATGGGGAGTCGTTTGAACAGGGTCGCATACTCCTTGAAAAAATTGAGACCATCACCCATACAAAGGACAACCAGTGAAAAAACAAGTGACCAACTTGACTTTGATACCCCGAAGGAAATCACCTTGGCGTACGCGGTTGAATTCCTTTATTTTGCAAGGAATACACCCGCGCTCTGTCGGCCTTGAGATTCCAATACGTAAAATTACGATCATATGTCTTTTGGTTTCTGCCCTCTCAACCCGTGTGATCGCCATGCCCTCTGCCGGCATGCCACAAAACCCGCACACAACCAGCCAGGCAGACACCGGTTTTATTGATGGGGTTCTCTTAACTGCCGATAACAAACCCGTTGCAAACCAGACTGTCACGCTCATCATCTACGAGAATCAAAGAGAAATCCTCACCATTGACAAGCAAACCGATGCGCAGGGTAAATTTAAATTTAAAAACATCATCAAGTCCCCGCAATTTTTTTACGACGTGGGAACAATCTACGAAAATAAAATGTTCATCTATCCCAAAATAGCGCTTAAAGAAAATGAGACCACAATCAAGGTCGATTTTGTCATCGGCAGCCACTCTCATAACCCGCATAAAGCGGAAAACACTACGCGGACGGACACCATGCAAAAATTGATGCCGAAACGCGTAGAAAAAACCTTCCAAGGTTCCTATGAGGTGCAGACAAAAGAAAATCCTGCCACCACGTCTTTAGATAATCCAGATGTGCCACCAGATCACATGATGTCAACACCGGGGCCAGAATGGTTTGATCCGTTCAAGATGATGATCTTCATCCTGTGCGGTGTTGTGATCTTGTCTGCACTGTATTTTCTTTTTTCTGGCCAAAAAAAATCAAATCAACCGAAAATGTGAGTCGCACGTCAATTATTCGATTTTGCACGAGATTTGCGGCAAAAAAAAAACATGAAACACGCAACTTTTCTCCCAACAATCCGAAAGAAACAGGCAGGGGGAATATACAACACCTATGGGTCATCTTTTTACAAACGGTTTTTTGTTTCAAGGAAAAGCGCTTCAAAGCGTGCAATATGCTACGGCCGACGTGTATACCAAGGGAATTAACAGCGCGGTCGCTCTTGCTGTGGCGAGTGAAACGCTCAGGAGAAGCGATGCTGTGAGACATCCTGCGGTCGAGAAGTTTGTAGACGCCGTCGATACCTTTCTTGACCACCTTGATCCCAACGACCAAACCCATGCCCTCGATTATCTCGATCATGTTGTCAATTCGCGCCTGGCCGATGTCCCGGATACGCTCTGGCAAATGGCCTTTACCCCTGCCTTTCATGCAGGCAGCTCTTTTAATCAAGGGTTTGCGCGTTTTGCAACCCGTGCGCCTCAAACAGCACAAAACCAGGGGCTTACGTACAAGCTGGCAGAGATACACGGGGGCAAACCCACCCCGACAGCCCTTGCAACGGCAGCGCAACAGGCATTAGAAACACGACTCCCCGACAAACTCCCCGGAAAAAGAAAAACCATGCGGGCCATTCCCCATGACGTGCGTGTCGATGTTCAAAATTTGATCAAGCAGGCAAGAAGTTGTTTAAAGGTTGACAACCCAGAGAGGGCCGTAGCTCTCCTTGAAGATGCCCACGAGATTGCCCTTAAAAAAAATCAGAAAAATAATGCGGCAGCGGCCGACGAGGCCTTGGGAGAACTCTACGAATTGCTTGCCCTGCGTGATGGCGGTCGTTCTGCCATTTTAGCTGCCCAGCACTATGCCAGGGCAAGCACTGCTGGAAGATGGGCGCAAGTCATGGAGAGACTTGAAGCAGAGGCTCGCATGTGGGAAAATGCGGGCTTTCTCGAACACGCGGCTGATGCCACAGACCGCCTTTGCCTTGTCCTGGAGGGGTTTGGCTATAAATTCGAGGCAGCCATGAATTACTCTGCAAAGGGCAGAATCTGGCTCTCCCTGGGTGATTATACAAGGGCTGTCAATGCCTTTATCGAGGCCATAAAAATACATGAGACCATTAAACCCAAAGATCTCTTCAATCTTGCCGTTGCAGAGAATGAGCTTGGCCAAGCCCTGGCGGCTGTTGGTAACGAACAACTGGCTGTCTCACGTTTTATAAAGGCCTTTAATTATTTTCTGGAACTCGCTAGAAACAAAAACCAGCCCCGCGATTATGCATGCAGTCTCGCCATGAACGCCATCCATGTCATTACTCCAGCCCTCGAAATTTTGCTTAAACTTGGCGATGGTGAAAAAGCTGTCGCACTTCTCGCTCAGGCGATGGAGGTTTACAGCATCACGGGCAACACCCTTGCCGCCGCACAGACCATCAAGAGCAGGGCAGGGTTGTTATTGAGGCTTAAAAGATGGGAGGAGGCTGCAAGCGACTACGAGAAGGCCAAAGAATATTACCTGCAAAACCATGATCACGACAACGCCTTTGCCTGTGCCATGGACCAGATCAACATGCTCCTCGCGGCAAAGAAACCGGGCAGTGCCATGCACGTACTCAAAGACATAGTGAAGAGCTGCCCCGATCTCGAAAAAAATCCGGCCCTGCGCACGCAGATCAAAAAAATCTCCAAAAAAATCGAAGGCAATTTTTTAAAAGCCAACTGATCTGCTCAAAACAAGTTACTAACTTGACTTTAACGCGGTTGAATTCCTTCATTTTGCGAGGAATGCACCCGCGCTCTGTCGACTTTGAAATTCCTATACATTGAATTAACCGCCCACCATTAAGGTAAGGCCCGCATTTTATTTTCCAATCATCGCACCCCATTTTTCTAGGTCTGCCGTGCGATCCTTGTATTTCTTGGTGTTGAGCTTGACTGCCTCGCCAATGTATTTTTTTGCGTTTTCATGATCTTTGTCGTCCATATAACTCCATGTCATAAAGTAATTGGCGAGAAAGGTGTATTTTTGATTGCAGTATGAAGGATTTTTTTCACAGCACTGAAAAAACTTTGTAAAATTTGCGCGCGCATTGATCTTGTCCTTTGTACGATGCTGCATCTCGGCAAGGTCAAACAAAAAGACATGATTGTCGGGATACTTGTTGTAAAGCTGTGACGCATACACAAGGGCTGATTTGTAATCACCCCTTTTTTGTGAGTAAATGTAGATCAGCATAAAGAGGGCATCACCCTGCGACAGATTGGGTGCGGTGATCGCCTTTTTAATGTAAGAAAGCCCTTTCTCGCTGTCGCCGTTAAATCCAAGGAGCATAGCAAGCCATTTAAAACCGGCAGGGACTTCGGCAGCAAAATAATTAAAAAGCCCTATCGCAAAATACGCCTGAACATTGTTGGGGTCTTTGGCTACGACCTCAAGCATCAGTTCTTTTGATTTTTTTAAACTCGCCCCCGCTTGAACCTTGTGGCCCCCATCCAACTGCTTTTTTGCAATGTACATGTACGCATTACCCAGCAGGGCCTTGAGTTCAAGGTTGGCTTTGTCTTTTTCGAGGGCCGTTGTGGCGAGTTCCCTTGCCTTTTGATAGTCCTCCATGATGGCTGTGTTGAGCGCCTTGCCCTTGTTTCTGACAACCTGATACCACTCGTTTGCTATGCCCTTTAAAATATAGCCCGCAGGGTCATCGGGGTGCGCGGCTATATGGCTATCGATTGTTGTCTTGGCGGTAGAAAAACTGCCGTTATAGATGTGATCGACAGCCCCCAAGAGTTCGGGTGATATCCCTGCCATCGCCGCAAATGAATAAAAAAACAAAATAAACAGACAGAAAGAATAAAACATTTTTTTCATAACAAGCCTCGTTTTTAATGTGCTGACTCAAACCATTTTTTAAACTGCGAACAAAGGTAAAACGACCCACAGACCACTACTGGTCTATTTAATCGGGCACCAGCCAACCTTGACCTGAATGCGCTGTCAAGCCCTACAATCTCACCGCCCTGCATCTGTTGCACCTGTTTATAAATGTCCAGTGGTGTTGTACGCTGTTCACCGTCAAAGACAAGCCAGAAATTGCGATTTTTGGATTTTACAATTTCTGACAGTTTAAGAAAAGACCTGTTTTTTAAGCATCCAAACACAAGATCATAGTCATCGTTGTAGTTTTGAACAAGGTACTCCCTCAAAGCCCTCAGGCCGTGCTCGTTATGAGCCCCGTCTATGATAATATCAGGTGATCTGCGGATGATCTGTAAACGGGCCGGCGGAATGACCTCCCTGTATGAGTTTAACAGGGCATTATAATCAATGTGATGGCCCTGTTCGCTGAGAATCCTGCCAAAACACAGGGCAAACAGGAGATTATCGCTGATGAACGAATGGATATGACCGACAGCACCCGCAAGCTTTTCTGTAAAACGGGGGTCAGCATCTAAAAGGCATTTTTTGATTTCTTTTGTTGCATGAAAAACAGCCCCCTGTTTTTGACAGTGCCTTTTGGCTAAACTGACAAGCGAGTCATCATCGGGGCCAAACAAAAAATGGGAGTCATTTTTAATAATCTGAAGTTTCTCGTTAAGGATTTTTTCCTTTGTATCACCAAGATATTCGGTATGGTCGTAGTCAATCGTGGTGATCCCCGACAGGATCGAGGAACAAATATTGGTGGCGTCCCAGCGCCCGCCAAGACCTGTCTCCAGCACGGCAAAATCAACCCCCCTTCTGTAAAAGTATTCCAGGGCCAGCAGAATGCCCCATTCAAAGTAAGTAAGATTGAGTGCCGCGGGAACCCTTTTTACAACGTCCTCGTGCAGGGCCGCAAGCTCGTCTTCTGGAATCAACGTGACTCGTTCACCAGGACCGCGGTTCACTTGAATCCTTTCACGGTAATCATACACATGGGGCGACAGAATAAGCCCCACACTGTAGCCGCTCACTGCCAGCAGATGTGAAAGAAAAGAACACACGCTCCCCTTGCCGTTGGTACCTGCAATATGAATGATCTTGTACTTCTCCTGCGGGTTACCAAGAATCTCCGCGGCCTTTTTTATCCTGTCAAGACCTGGCTTCACACCGCGGTAACTGATTTGTTTGAGATAGTTGTGAAAGGCATCAAGAGTTTGAGTGGTCATGTGCGTTTTAATGAGACGACAGTAATGTCATCAAGATGTTTTTCTGTTTTTCTAAATTCTGAGACTGAGGCTATGATGTGATCAACAATGGGTGTGCTGCCTTCCTCTTTTTTTTCGGAGAGAGTTTTTTTAAGTCTTTCAAGGCCAAAGACCGTGCCGGATTGATCCATGCTTTCTACCACACCGTCTGTAAAAAGCAGAATCCCGTCTCCCTGTTCAATGCTGCCTTGGGTGTTCTGGTATTTTTCTTTTATATCTACCCCTAAAACAAGCCCAGATTGTGCCTCAGCAAGCAATCCCGAAAAATTGAGCAGGGGATAATGGCCGGCATTTGCCGCCACAAATTTTCCCGTCTTTGTGTGCAGCCTGACAAGAAGGCATGAAACAAACTGCTCGTGCCTTTCAAGGTCCATAAAGAGCGACTCGTTGAGCTTGTTTAAAATATTTGCGGGGTCAGACTCAAGAGACACAAAGGCCTTAAGCTGTGATCTGAAGTTCACCATGGTGACCGCAGAACTTGTGTTGTGCCCCGAGACATCGGCCACGACAAGGTACAAGTCATCACCCTTGAGAATATAGTCAAAATAGTCACCACCGACAGACTGCGCCATCTCGCAGCGTCCGGCGATATCGTAATCCCTGATGATCGGCGGTCGCCGTGGCAGGTAGGAGTTTTGGATCAGTCTGACCTGCTCCATCTCCTGCCTAAGATGTTCTGCCCTGCTCGCCTGATCCACAAGACCCCTGATGTACAGACAGGCCATCGCCTGATTGGCAATGGTGGAAAGAAGCATCAGATCCTTTTTTGAAAATTTTTTTCCATCCAGCCTGTCTGTCAGATTAATCACCCCGATGGAGCGTTCATCGATCCTGAGCGGTGAGCAGATCATTGGCGCAGAAATAAATGAACCGGTCTTGTAGTGTACTTTTTTTTCAATCCCGCGCTTGTTTTGGTCTATATTTTCTATCAACAGGGGACGTCCATGTTTAAAAACGTACCCGCTCACACCATCACCAGGCCTGACTTGAGTGGCTTTTCGCACCTCGGGCGCTATCCCGCGGCTGGCAACCATTTTAAGCGCACCCTGTTCTTCATCGTAGATCAGGATAGAGGCCCTCTCCACATGAAACAGCTCGAGGGCACGGTCCAGAATAATCTGATAGACCTCGTCAAGCGTTGCCCTTTGAATGATGGCCTCACTGAGTTCGTACAGAAGATCAAGACCGCGATTGCCTTCGTTGGCAATAAGCTTTCGTCTGAATGTCAGTACATTTTCATTTTTGTTTTTTTTGTACGAGACGGTATCACCAAGCTGTCTCATGATAAAAATACCGCGGCCGGAATCCTGATAGGCGGAGAGGTCCGGGATGGAGATGGCCTCGATGTCAAATCCGGGCCCATGATCAACAACATCAAAGCCTGCAGACTGGTCGTCATCATCAAAATAAAGAGAACCACCCACATGTTGTTGGGTCTCGATCTCCCGCGCGTGCCGGACCGCATTGGCCACGGCCTCCACAAAGGCCGTTTTCATGTCGGATACCGTCTGCTTGGAAAAAAAAATCTGCGGTTTTTTCTCCTTAAGTTTTAAAAGCGCATCCGAAAAAACCTGCGCAATGTGATCGGGCGACGAAACCGTGAAAGGGACTGCTGTTTTCATAAGAAGCTTATTTCCCGAACCAAGTTACTAACTTGACTTTAACGCGGTTGAATTCCTTCATTTTGCGAAGAATGCACCCGCGCTCTGTCGACTTTGAAATTCCTATACATCAAGCCGGGAAGCTGGGGTGTCAGGACTGGACCTGAGACAGTAAATGCGACTGGATCGTTATTGTCCTCTGCCCTGTCCTGACATCATTTTGATTCTGACATCATTTTGATTATCTTGCAAGAATGCTTTCGGCACCTCTAGCAAACCGCCCGCAACAATTGAGTGGGAGTGAGGTATCTAAAAGGGGGAGGGGAGTTTTTGGCGATATTTTTTTTTTGCTTATCCAGCGCCGCCGGTTTTAAACAAAAACGGATAAGTCACATCAACAGTGCCGCGACCGGCGGGTTCTGGAAACCTTAGCTTTTTTATAACGCTCAAAATGCATGCTTCTACCTCTGGGCTATTCATTGTGGTCAGTTTAACTTCTGCGGAGCCGACCTTTCCTGTTCCGCTAATTACAAAGAACGTGACAATTTTTCCGTAGAGATTGGGATTTTTTTGCAACTCTTTTTCGTAACAATATCTCACCTGAGAGTGGGCCCTTTGCATGACTCTTTCGATTTGTTCTCTGGTCAGAGTGCCTTTTGAGATTACTTTGCCGGGCAGGACATCGGTTGCTGCTTTTCCTTGACTAGAAAGATCAACATTACCAAAACCGCCCCGTCCCCCTCTGCCACCACCGTGGGTTCCCAGCCCGCCAATGCCAAGTGCGCCTCCTCCACCACCGGGGCCAACGCCGCGATAGCCTCTGTACGTGTCACCCGATGAGGAGTCCCCTCCATCAGGGCCTGCAGTTTGTTGGCTTGATTCTTTGGTCGCGTCCGGAGTTGATGCCGCCTGAACCTGCTGCGAATCTGAAGGCCCTGGCAGCCCTTGAGTTGCCTTTGTGTCTTCACTTTTTCCAGCGGGTAAAGTTGCATCAGGAGTTGGCGCGACTGGGACAGGTGTTGCAGGTGTGTCTGCGCAAAGATCTATTTTGGTTTTGCCTGCGACCTCATTTGCTTCTTTATTTCTCTCTGCCTCTATTTCGGATTTAATAAAAAGGGGTGCTTTACCAGCGGCCGCACAGAGCTTGTTGACCGCCAGTTTAAATTCCCAACGAGACATATCTTGAGGGTGCGGGTTGGCCAAGGTATAACAGTTTTTAGGATCTGCTGGTTTGTAGTGATCTATGACTGCCTGATGATCAAAGGCAAGGTTGAAGATAGCGAGGACATCGTCGTTCCCCAAGGCTCCTATTTTTGCGGTGATGTCATGCTGGTCAATCATGCTTCGATCGGGACCAGCAGTTTCGTCGAAAATCTTTATTAAGTTGTCAGCATTGAGTTCAACCATGGTTGCCCCTTGTAATTAAAATCGTATACTTTGGCCGTGGCTCACATAACCACCACAATTCCATCAAATTATCGGGGTATTGCACTGAAAGTTGCTAATAAATTGAAAAACACTAACGATAAAAGGAATCCACAGCCTCTTTGTTTGAGGCAAATATCTCAAAAATGCGGTCCAGCCTTGTGATTTGAAAAATCGACCTGACATCATCAGAAAGACCGGTCAACTTGATATCGCCCTTGATTTCTCTTAATCTTTTTGTGATCGCCACCAAAACACCGAGACAGGAGCTGTCGATAAAGTTTACGTCTTTAAAATCGAAGACCACATCACTCTCTCCGGCATCGGCAATACCTGCCAGTGTGTCCTTGAGTTTTGTCTGATTGGACACATCGAGGGAGCCCTGAAACGTTACTACCATCACACGATTTTCCTTTTTTGTTTCGATCTTCATAATGACATTCATATTCAGGGTCTGTCGGAAAACGCCGATTCCCGTCATTGCGAGGAGCGTAGCGACGTGGCAATCCAGTAATATCACCTTGAGTTCACTGGATCGCCACGCTACGCTCGCGATGACGATCCTCTTGTTTTTGATCAAAGCAAGAGTTTCCCGACAGACACTGTTTATGTAAATTGAAGTCCAAACTTTTTTACCTTGCGGTACAATGTGGCCTGACCAATCTTGAGTTTTCGTGCTGCCACCGTAATGTTGCCCTGAAACTTCATCAGCGCGGCCTCGATGGCCTGTTTTTCTATTTCTTCAAGCGGAACCACGCGGGCCTCTGTTGGCGCGGATTTGAGCTCCTCGGTGTAACCGATAAAGCAGTCAACCTTTTGCAGATGAGGCGGCAGGTGTTTAAGTTTCACCTGTGTGTTGTCGTGCAGGACCACAACCCTTTCAACCGTGTTTTCCAGTTCGCGCACGTTGCCGGGCCAGTCGTAATTGATGAGCGCCTCCATGGCATCGTTGGCATAATCAAGAAAGATCTTGTTGTTCTTTGCCGTGTAGTAATCGAGAAAATGTTTGGCAAGCAGAGGGATATCGTCGCGTCTTTCTCTTAAAGGAGGGATATCGATGTTGACAACATTGAGCCTGTAGTACAGGTCCTCACGAAACCTGTTTTCTTCGATCATCTCGGTGATGTTTCTGTTTGTCGCCGCGATAATGCGCACATCGATTTTAAAATTTTCGTTGCTGCCAATGCGTGAGATGGTTCGTTCCTGAATAGCCCGCAACAGTTTAACCTGAAGCGAGACGTCCATTTCGCTGATTTCGTCGAGAAACAGCGAACCCTTGTTGGCGGTCTCAAAGCTGCCAAGGTATCTTTTGTGCGCCCCTGTAAACGCCCCCTTTTCGTGTCCGAACAGTTCGTTTTCAAGAAGCTCCCTCGGGATCGCGCCGCAGTTGATATCCACAAAATTGTGCCTTGCCCTCTCGGACCTTTTGTGAATGGCGTGGGCCACAAGCTCTTTACCCACCCCGGACTCTCCCGTGATCAGCACGGTGGCATGAGACTTGGCCACTGCGGAGATCATCTGAAAATTATCCTGCATGCTTTTTGACCGGCCGATCATGTTTTCGAATGTAAAGTCCGTGCCCGCATTGGTGGTCATGAACACCTTTTTTGTGAGCTGATAGAGATGAATCTCGCGCTCGAGACGTTCGATAAAGACTTTTTCAGAAAAGGGACGCACAAAAAAATCGTTCACCCCGTTTTTGATGTTGCTGACAATGTAATCGACCTCAACGGTTTTGGAGAAAATAAAAATGGGAATGGCCTCGTTAAAATAACGCACCTCCGTTATTTTGCTGGTGAGTTCCCGTGAAGGCCCCTTGATGCAGATAATCACGACATCGGATACCTTTGATTTGATGCTCTGTTTGAGATCATTAATCTCAATGGCAAGAGGCTCAAACTGCGAACCCTCCATGGCCCCCATGATGATATCGGCCCCTTCTTTCCAGTCGCCAGTAATAAAGACTTTTTGTTTCATCATTTTTACCCCAACAATTCTGATTCCTGTTATGCACGCCTTGGGAGAATCGCAACCCTATTTTGACAACCCGAATTTTTTGATTATTTTTTTAAAGTTGCTGCGATCCATCTCGGCCCTTTCTGCGGCCACAGTCAGATTGTTGTCCGATTTTTTGAGAAGTTCGACAATATAACTGCGGTTAAACTTGTTCAACACCCTTTTCTTTGCCTCGTTGTAGGAAAAATCCGTCAGGTCTTCCTCGTCCATTGATGTCTTGTAGAAACTCTGCTCAAGTATTTTTGATGGCAGAAGTTTGGACGGCACCATGCTGTCGGTCGCTGTCATGAGAACCTGACGAATGGTTTCAATTAATTCTGGAATATTGCCAGGCCAGTCATAATGCAGCATGGCCGTCATCGCGTCTTTGGAAAAATAGATGTTATCGGTACGATCGTTAAGACACGAGATAAAAAATTCCGTCAAAAAAGGGATGTCATCCTTGCGCTCTTTAAGAGCGGGCAGGACAATTTCGTTCTGTCTGATTAAAAGGAGAAGATCCTGACGAAAAACGCCCTCGTCCACCAGATAATTTAAATGAGTCGAAGAAGTGCCGATAAACTGCATCATTAAACGCGTATTGCTTGTGTGGCCATCGACCCCTGCCGGCCCCATGTCGAAGTGTCTGGATTTAAAATACTCTGCCATGAGTTCCTGAATCTCTGCATGAAGGCATTCGATGTTTTCGATGATCAAACTGATGAAAGTCTCGTGTTCTGTTTTTTCTTCCCTGACCCTGAGAACCTCCCACAAGGGTTCCAGAATGGTTTTTTTCTGCTCAAACTCGGGGATCTCTTTTGCGTCGAACACCAACACATGATGACCCGAAGAAATCACTTGGGCCAGAAAACTTTTACCTGTCCCCTTTTCGCCTGATATCAGAACAGGTATGGGGAGTGCTGACCACTCTTTTGCCCTTTCAAATGCCCAGCGAATCACGGGGTTTGATCCCACCCACGAGTATTCCTGGTCCTGGTCCTTAAACCGCTGACTCTTGAGATTTTGATCGGTCATGTACCATTGAATAAAAAAACCAAGTTTGCGTTTGAGCCAGGCGGGATCAAGGTCCTGTTCGCTGATGTACTCCGTTGCCCCCAATGTGACGGCCTGCAAAAATTTGTCCTGATAGCTCTTGTTGTAAATAACACCAATCCTGGAAAAGACATGTCTGGTTTTCAACCATTCCAAAATCTGGAGCGAGTGCATTTCCTTGTCTTCAAGATCAACAAAGACAAACTTGTAACGTCCCGAATCTATCTGGTGAAGGGCGTCATCAAAAGATCTGGCAAAGCAGAAGGTCAGCTGCATCTCGGTGCAGGCTAGTGAAAAACTCTCTTCAAGCTGAGGGTTGTTTGCAACAACAAGAAAATCTGTAATTTCTTTCATGGTAATTTAATGTCCAAAAATTTTACAATACCTTGGCGACACCCGACAAAAGTTTCCCCTGTGTTTTGTTTCTGGTGATGTTCTTTTTTTTGATTTTCTCTACCAGTGTGGTCCTGTTTAGTTTTAACAGATGCGCCGCCCTGTTTTTGTTCCAGCCTGTTTTATCCAGGGCCTTTCTGATCAGGGTGTTTTCAAAGTCTTCCACAATGTTTTTGAGAGAGATCCCCGTGTCGGGAATGGCAAAACCTGATTTAAAAAAATACGAATTGGTCACCTGGGTAAATTTATCGGGCAGGTCTTTGGGCGTGATCTCGGCGCCCGGTTTAAGGACAATAAGTCGCTCAATGGTATTTTCGAGTTCCCTGATATTACCCGGCCACTTGTAATTAACAAAGATGTTCATGATCTCATCGTTAAAGACCGGTTTTTCAAGTTTGTTCTGTGTGGCGTAGAGTTCAAGAAAATGTGCGACCAGCAGCGGGATGTCGCAGATCCTCTCCCTCAAGGAAGGCACCCTGACCGGAATAACATTAAGACGGTAGAAAAGATCCTCGCGAAACCTGCCCTGCTCCACAAGTGTTTCGAGGTCTTGATGAGTCGCAGCGATCACGCGAGCGTTGGTGAGCATGGTCTGGGTAGAGCCGATGGGTTCATACCTCTTTTCCTGCAGTACCCTTAAAAGCTTAACCTGCAGCTTGTGGCTCATGTCTCCTATTTCGTCGAGAAAGATGGTCCCGTCGCGTGCCGCCTCGAACTTACCGGGTCTGGAGTTGATGGCGCCTGTAAAGGCCCCCTTGACATAACCAAAAAGCTCGGTCTCTAAAAGACCCTCCGGGATTGCGGAGCAGTTGACCGGGATGAGGGGTAATTCGCTCCTGTCGCTGTTGTAATGAATCGCCTGCGCAATCAGCTCCTTGCCCGTCCCGCTCTCGCCAAGCACCAGAACCGTTGAGTCCGTGTTGGCCACCTTTTCTACGATTCTGAAGATGTCTTTAAGATTTTCGGCACAACCGATGATGTTGTTGAAAGTATGCTTTTGCTTGAGCTGTTTTTTGAGCTTGGTGTTGTCGTCCTCCAATTCCTGAAACTTGAGGGCCTTTTTAACCAGCATCGCCACGTCATCAAGTTCAAACGGTTTTGTGATGTAATGAAAGGCGCCGGCCTTGACCGCTTCGACAGCGTTATCAATGGTCCCATAGCCAGTCATGATGATGGAGATGATGGCGGGATGAATCTGCTTTAATTTTTTTATGAGCTCGATCCCTGACATGCTGGGCATTTTAAGATCGGAGATCACAAGATCAAACATTTGATTTTTTGCCTTTTCGATGGCCTCTGCCCCGTCACTGGCACCCTCTGCCTCGTAGTCCTGTGTGACAAGAAATTTTACCAGGGCCTTGCAGATGACCTTTTCATCATCAACGATCAGTATTCTTGCTTTCATGGTGTCTCCTCTTGTTTGCTTTTGTTGTTGTTCGAAACGCCTGCGAAACAGGGCATTTCCCGACAGACACTATTTAGAGTCTGTCGGGAAAGCCCCTGTTTCTCCGGAAGTTTGAAAATTTTGCCGCTTGCAAAATATTTCAAACCCTGAAAAATCATGTCTTTACATTTTGTCACGGGACATGATTTTTCAGGACTCCTACGAA
>JADGCS010000047.1 GCA_015228875.1 Deltaproteobacteria bacterium
TACCGTGTCGGGACAAAAAAAGAGACCCACAACATTCTGGGAGGACTCCTCACCATCAAGGGAGATCAAGCAACCGTGCTTGTCGATGGGGTGCTGGCAAAGGTCACGCCAATAAAACCTGCCAGGGTTTAGATCACACATTACCTGTTTGTTCGTTCATCGATGCCACCATTTTTGGATTTATTCACGCCCTCACCATATTCAGTTTCAATCGGCCGTCAGGTAGCTGTCGGGTATTGAAAAATTTGCCCCCGATGTGCTTATCAAATCTGTGTTGTTGTCTTGAAAAACAAGCATGTCAACAAACGCGGTGGTAAGGTCTTCACCCAATGTGAATGGAAATTCTTCTGTCTCGCTGTAAGGCCCCCACGCATAATCCTGCTCGTAGGACTGGCATAGGGATGTGTCCGACTCGTAAAGGGGCAGTGACTCGCCCTGTTTAATGCAGAACAAGCCCTCGAGTTCTTCGGTCATCTGGGGTTCTGTGTCTGCTACGTCGTTAAAAAGTTCCGTGAGATGATGTGTCTCAAAAAGAGAATTTTCATCCTCACCATAACTGCCGCGGCCTGTTGCATAAGTCACAGACTCCAGCATTTGTTCCGCATCATTAAAATCCTTGTCGTCTTTTGTAACACTAAACTCGCCCTGACCAAGCACAGCATTGCCCGCCCCGTCTATACCCGCAGCCCCGGTAATCCTTGTTCGAGATCTGAAAAAAACGTCATCCGAGGTGTCGTACTCATCGTCAACGCCGCTGTACAAACCCATTTGGGCATACTGGACATCAAGATAGGCGCTGGAGCTTGTCTCGGTAGTCCCTTCGGCATAGACAACCATTTTCACCGAAAGTACTTTCTGGTTTTCCCCCCTTTGTGGATAGGAACCTGTATAAGGTCCATCCGCTTCGCTCATAAAAACAGCCCTGAAAATATTGTCGTTGTCGTATCCATACAGCACCTGCCCATTTACTGACCAGCCAGTCTCCACAGGGACATTGTTCGTCACACACCTGTAATAGCGGTTATCAGCCGTGCCGTTTTGTATCTCGCCATAAAAAGCCACATTGATAGTATCCCCCTCCTCAAGAACATCTGCCTGCCTGCAATTGGTATCGGGGTCATCAATAAACAGTCCCTCGATGCTGGTGTCAGTCTGGTCCAACACGACGCGAATCCTGGATGCAGGCGCGGGATCATCATCGGCTAAACCAAAGATGTCTGTGACGAGATAAGCGGGGTCATCTAAAGATCCCGGGTCGTTAATAATACTGTTCCAAGTCGCTTCGGACGCGTAATCTATTGTTGAAGCCCCTGCAGCCTCCTGATGCCTGATGTGAGAAAAGGCCACCTGCGAAACAGACTGG
Organism: Deltaproteobacteria bacterium; assembly: GCA_015228875.1. Taxonomy (GTDB): domain Bacteria; phylum UBA10199; class UBA10199; order UBA10199; family JADGCS01; genus JADGCS01. The sequence continues at coordinate 1,364 of JADGCS010000047.1, forward strand.
CTCGCCCCCTGTGACGTCGCGCTGGGGATCAGAGCCCCGCCAACCAGTCCGACCTTGGGTGTCAACTTGGCAATCGTAACCGGCAAGCCGATGGGTTCGCTTGTCAGTCCGTCACCACTGGTCTCCGACCCGCTGGTCAAAGAAGAACCGCAGCCTGCGATACAAAGTGCCAGCACAATCGTTATTAAAAAAAGCCAGACTTGTTTTTTGAAAATTGAAAGTTGATCAGAAAAACCCATAACACCCCCCGTTTGTGTTCAATTGGTGACTGGTCCCCGCCCGACTTCCCATTATATCATAACAACGACCAATGCAGATATATTTTTTTGTAAGCCACTTGAACTCTTACCTTTTATAACCAATAGCCGCAAGGTTGCCTATGTATGCCGGGATGGCTATTTTTGATAACCCCGTTTTTGTGAGTACGGCCATCAAAGGGGCTTTAATCCTTTGCGGCAGGGGGACAAGTTGGGCATAATAATTTAATGGATAGGTATTCATCATGGGATCCACCTTGATATCGGAGAATCCCGCCTCTTTCATCATTTTAAACAAACTTTTTTTTGAAAAAAGCTGCATGTGTTCGACATCAAAAATGGGGGAACGTGTTCTCATGAGTCTCGATGACAGCGCCTTAAAATTATGACCCGCGATAAACAAGGCCCCTCCTTTTTTTAATATCCGAAAGAAGGCCCGTGTTGTTTCCATGGGGCAAAGAAGGTGCTCCACTGTCTGAAAGAGGCTCACCAGACTGTACTGCTCATCCCCGTGGTCATTGGGATTAAAAAAACCTTTTTTGATCAGCGGTCTGATAGCTGGCTTTGCCTTGCTGATAGAATCTGCCGATGGTTCGATCCCTGTGATCGATGAAAAACCGTACCGAACAAGGTGTTCCAAAAACGCACCGTCTCCGGTCCCCACATCAAGGGCGCCCTTGAGGTCAGGCAGTCTCGACACAATCGCCGGCAGGTATTTTGAATAGGTTTGACCCGCAAATATGGATTCCCTCGCCGATACAAACCCCGCTCGCGTATACAGGGTGAGCAACTGCGAATCAGATGGTGCGGGATTTGCGTAAATCAAATCACAGCACCTGCATTTAAGGAGTCTAAAATGCATGTACTCAGGAATCTTGCGCGCAGAAAACGTGTCTTTGTTAAATTGATCCGGCGAAACCCTGGATGGGGCAAACAGGGTTGACCCTTTTTCCGATAAACAAATGGGGCATGGTCTGTTAAACAGTTCCATATGTTCATGTCGGGCGGGTTGTTGTGCGTTGGAGTCAGACATAGAATCTTAAATTTTTTCTAAACCACGCGACAGTTTTTATAATCCCCTGTTCAAGGCTGTGCTTGGGTTGCCAATTAAACCTTTCACGGATCCGGCTTGTATCAGACCGCCATTTTTTAAACACATCCCCTTCACGATCAGTACCGGATGACAGACAAATCTCAAAATCATGATGTAAAACCCGCTTACAAACATTGACAAGATCAACCACGCGGGTCTCTGTCCCGGAGCCAAGATTGACCACCTCGCCCGGTTTAAAAAGACTGGGGGAGCTGATGATTTTGCAATAAAAGTCCATGAGGTCCGCTATAAAAAGGTAATCACGCGGGGCGTGGGGGGTTCTGAGATGCAGTGTTTTTTGATGCCTTAAATACTGTGTCACAATGTAGGGGATCAATCTGGTTTTTTCTTCGTAATCACCAAAAACAGAAAACGGGCGGGCTATGATGATTTTTTTTCCCGTCTCCCTTGCTATATAAGAGGCGTACAGCGACGCCGCTGCCTTTGACACACCGTAGGCCCCTGCTGGTTCGAGTGTGTCTTTTTCTGACATGGGTTTATTTTTGATCCCGTACTCCGAGGATGACCCTGTCAGGATAAAGCAGTCAAAATCGATGTTCTTGACCTCCTCTAAAAGATTTACCGTCCCCAAAAAATTGGTATTGATCACCCTCTTTTTAAATTTTTGCTGAAAGCCGTACCCTCCATGAATGGCATTGTGTATAATCACGTCTGGCTGTAATTTTTGAATAAATTTCAGTGTGCCCTTTTTTTCTATGTTTCCACGTACCATGCGCACGTTTTTTTGTTTACACAGCGCCTTGATCCTCCAGTCGTTGACAGACTTTTCCCTTAAAAAAAGGACCAGTTGATTATCTGTTTTGGCAAGATAATGGGCGAGATTTGCCCCAATAAAACCCGCAGCACCTGTGATGAGAATTTTTTTGTTAGATATCATTACGTTGCAAGAGTTTCAAAGTCGACAGAGCGCGGGTGCATTCCTCGCAAAATGAAGGAATGCAATCGCGTCAAAGTCAAGTTAGTAACTTGTTGCTGCTGTTGTTGAGAATATTGTTGATAATGTACTTGGGCCGCCCCTTGATTTCTTCGAACATGATAATGAGATACTCGCTGATGATGGCAAAACAAAGCAGTTGCAGGGCCCCAAGGGCAAAAATAGACAAAAACAATGTTTGAAAACCCCTGGGGGCAAGTTCGGGATACATGAAATAAAGTGCCGTGTAAACCACAGCCAGCAAACCAATAAGCAGCAACGCCAGAAAGGCAAGGATGGAGATAATTCTTAAGGGAACGTAGGAAAAAGAAAAGACGGCAAAAAGCGCCCACTCGATATTGTTATACAGAGAATTTGTTGTGATGCCTTTTAGCCTCTCGTCCCGTGTGTAAGAGACACTTGCTGTCTTAAACCCAACCCAGGCGCGTAAACCCCTGATGTACCTGTTGCGCTCCGGAAGTTTTTTAAAAACAGAGACCACTTTTTTGTCGAGCAGTGAAAAATCGCCCACATCAAGCGGGATATTAATGTAGGACAGTCCCTTAAAGATACGATAAAAAAATTTGTAGGCAATCCTTCTCAACAGAGAACCTTTTCTCTTCACCCTTTCTCCAAGGACAATATCGTGACCCTCCTCCCATTTTTTGATCAGGGCGGGAATAACCTCTGGGGGGTCTTGCAGATCCCCATCAAGCAGGATCGCGGCATCGCCTTGTGCAAAATCGAGACCGCAGGTAAAGGCCCCCTGAGACTTGTAAAAATTTCTTGATAAAAAAATCACCACGACTTTTTTGTCTCGACCAGCAAGTTCGTGAAAAATCCGGTCGGAATGATCTGTGCTCCCGTTGTTTACATAAACAAATTCGTAGTCATAATGAGTGAGCGGTTCAAAAACTTTTTTGAGCCTTTCATACATTGGCAGAATATTTTCTTCTTCGTTGTAGCAGGGAATAATAACTGAAATTTTTTTCATATCAATCAAAGGCCAAAATCCTGATTGCATCGGTTTAAGCCAAAGTTATTGTTGATGTAATCCGTGTCGTTAAATATACTTACCCAACATATAAGTCCACCGGAAAACTTTTAATCAAAATGAAACACACAAAACAGCATGCAAGAAACATCCGCATCAAGGTTCTTGAAATGATTCATCAGGCAAGGGCCTCGCACATTGGCGGCTGTTTCAGCATCGCAGATATTCTGGCCGTCCTGTATACCGAGATTCTCAAATTCAATCCCAAAAAACCAGAGTGGCCTGACAGGGACCGCCTGATCCTCAGCAAAGGACACGCCGCGGCAGCCCTGTACGCCACCTTGTCTGAATTTGATTTTTTCTCAGCCAAAAAACTCGAAACATTTTGTAAAAAAAATTCCGCCCTGACCGGGCACTGCAACTACAAGGTCCCCGGTGTCGAAGTGTCCACGGGATCTTTGGGCCACGGGCTGTCCCTTGCCTGCGGCATGGCCCTTGCCGCAAAGGCACAAAGACGCAAATACCGTGTCTTTGTGATACTCAGTGATGGCGAGATGGACGAAGGCTCAACAATGGAGGCCGCCCTCTTTGCCCCCCATCACAAACTGGATAACCTTGTTACCATTATCGACTACAACAAAATTCAGAGTTTTGGTCTTGTAAAGACAGTCCTGAACCTCGAACCCCTCGCCGACAAGTGGCGCGCCTTTAACTGGGGTGTGCAGTCCATTAACGGTCACAATCATGCAGAAATTTTTTCTGCTTTATCGACACTCCCTCTTAAAAAAGACAGACCCAGTGTGGTCATTGCAAACACGATCAAGGGCAAGGGGGTCAGTTACATGGAGAACTCTCTCGCCTGGCATTACAGATCACCTGATGACCCGCTCTTTCAACAGGCCCTTAAAGAACTGGAGCAGTCATGAGAAATACCTTTGTCGATCAGCTCTGCAAAGAGGCTAAAAAAAATAAAAAGATTTGGCTTTTAACAGCCGATCTTGGTTTTTCGGCGCTGGAGCCCTTTATGCGAGCTTTTCCGGGCCGCTACATCAATGTTGGTGTGGCCGAACAGAACATGATCGGGATTGCAGCGGGCTTAAGTCTTTCCGGTTACAAGGTCTTTGTGTACTCCATCGCCAATTTTCCGACCTTGCGGTGTCTGGAACAAATCCGAAACGACATCTGCTATCACAAGCTGGATGTGACGGTTGTCTCGGTTGGCGCCGGTTTCAGTTACGGCACGCAAGGCTATACACATCACGGGTTAGAAGACGTTGCGGTGATGAGGTGCCTGCCTCATATGAATCTCATCGTCCCCGCTGACCCTTTAGAAACAAGGGCCGCAGTCAGTCTTCTCTGCACCCACAACGGCCCTGCGTATCTGCGGCTGGGAAAGGCAGGCGAAAAAAACCTGCATACAAAAAAGCCGCCAATGAAGTGGGGAAAGGCAATCAAAGTGACCACAGGCCGGGATGTGCTTATTCTCGCCAGCGGCAGTCTGCTTGGTGAGGCACAAAAGGCGCACGACCTTGCAAAAGACCAGGGCATCAGTGTGGCCGTGTGGAGTCTCCCTTTTATTAAACCCCTCGACAAAAAAACGATCACCCTGGCGATGAAAACATTTAAGCTCATCGTCACGCTCGAAGAATCGCAGATCGACGGGGCCATGGGATCCGCCATCGCCGAACTTATAGCGGAACAAAGGGGAACAAAACCCCTCCTACGCAGAATGGGCGTTCCAAATACAATTCTTTATAACGCCTATGAACAAAATGACGCCCGAAAAAAATGCGGCCTTGATGCCCGCTCCCTGTTTATAAAAATACGTGGTCACCCTTTCTTCTCACAAATATAAATCGCAAACCAACCCAAAAAACCAACCGGCAAAACCCGTGACAGCGGCATCATCACCAGATCAACAAGATACTGCAGGGGAACGGGAAGCCTGTTGTGAGCAAAAGTGAGGGCTCTCAATGTGACCAGCCTAAAACCCGCGGAGGCAACCACTTTTTTCATGATAAAGGGATTGATTGGTCTTTCATCCGGCACAAGGCCAGAGATGTTGCCAAAGACACGCCTGCCCAACAGCATCAGCCACGATAGAGGATAAAACAGTGAGGGTTCGACAATCAACAGCACCCCATTGTTGTCAAGGATCCTGTTAAACTCGTCGAGAAAGGGTTTAAAACCAACCTTGTGAACATGATGAAAAAAATTAAATGATGACACCATATCGAAGTAACCATCGGGATAGCCCGTGTGGAGGATATCCCCCACCCTTGTTTGGATGTGTGAGGGGCACAAGGCTACCGCCTTTTCGCTGATGTCCATCCCATGATATTCTCTCGAGAGTCCGCAAAGAATCTCCTGATCTGCATCTGGCCCGCAGGGGGCATCGAGAATTCTTTTGAAAACACCATCACTCCTGCCAAATTTTTTTTCGATGTATTTTTTTATGATCGCCCTTGTGGTCTGGTTTCTCCTTGCAAAGGCAGACACGTCCCGCTTTTTGCACACAAAGGGGTACTTCATCAAAAAGTGCCCCTTCTTGTAATGGGGATTATTTTCGTAAAATAAAATCTCGGCGTTGATATCCTGCAAGGTGTCTTTGGAATCCTTGTTCATTGGTTCTCCTCGCGCCCTGTCTATAGTAATTCAACTTTTGCCAAGTACAGCAGTGCTTGGCAAAAGTTAGAAATTACTTATGGTTGTTACAATTGAATGTGGTAACGAAATCATAAACAACCATATTTTGATTTTCTGTATTTTGCAATCCGTCTTACAAAGCGTTCTTGTGTTTTTACACAAAAAACAGTCCAGGCAACGTGATCGTGCTTGATTGAGCAACCTTTTCCAGATATGAGCCCGCACATCATGTCATGGAATATCAGAAAATCAGACGAACTTTACAATATTTCCGGGTGGGGAAACCCTTATTTTTCCGTTAACCGCAAAGGTGAGATCGCCGTGCACCCCAAGGGTTTACCCAGAAAATCATTCAGCCTCAAGACGCTGGTCGATCAAATCGGCGAACGCGGGATTCAAACGCCGTTTCTCCTCAGATTTAACGACATCATCACCCACCGGCTAACCTGCATCGGTGAAGCCTTTGAGAGCGCCATAAAGGAATTCAACTATACCGGAAAGCACGCCATTATCTACCCGATCAAGGTCAATCAGCAAAAACATGTCGTCGATCAGATTACAAAATTCTGCGATAAAAAAAGCTCAGGCCTCGAGGCCGGTTCAAAGCCCGAACTCCTCTCCGTCCTTGCCCTGTCACAAAAAGACACCACGCCCATTGTCTGCAACGGTTACAAAGACTCCGAGTATTTCGAAATCTGCCTCATGGGGACCAAAATCGGAAAGCCCGTGTATCCCGTGATCGAAAAATTTTCAGAATTTGAAACACTCATCAACACCGCAAAAAAACTCAAGCTCAAGCCAACCTTTGGTGTAAGGATCAAGCTCTCAACGTATGGCTCGGGCCGGTGGCAGGCCTCCTCGGGGCATCGTTCCAAATTTGGGCTCAGCGTCACCGAACTCATCAAGGGCGTAGCCCTTTTAAAAAGCAAAAAAATGCTCTCCGGTTTCAAGCTCCTGCATTTTCATCAGGGGTCCCAGATCACCGACATCGGCACGCTCAAAAAATCACTCAAGGAGGCCACAAGAATTTACGCCGAACTCATCAAGATAGGCGTGCCCCTCGAAATCATAGATGTCGGCGGCGGGCTTGGTGTCGATTACAACGGCTCCAATACGGCGCAGGACAGCTCCACAAACTACACCCTGCAAGAATACGCCAACGACATCGTGTTTCAAATCAAAGAAATGTGCGACTCTCTCAAAATCAAACACCCTACCATATTCACAGAATGTGGCCGTGCGGTAGTGGCTTATCATGCCGTACTTATTTTTAATATTCTGGGCATCTCCGGTTACGACCGTTTTAAGGTGCCAGCAAACATCGATACCCCGGCCCCTCTGCCCTTAAAGGAGCTTTTGGACATCAGAAAGGCATTGTCCAGGGGAGACGCGAGCGTCATGGAGCACTACCACGACGTGATTTCAAACTACCACGAGTGCCAAAATCTTTTTGGGCTGGGTTATCTCTCCATCCACGATTTAAGCCTCGCCGAAGAACTTTATTTCAGCTCGCTCAAAAGAATCCAGTCCATCATCGAAAAAGAAGAAGACCTGCCCGACGAAATAAAACTGTTGCAGGAATCCCTTTCCGATATTTACTTTGGCAATTTCAGCGTGTTTCAGTCACTGCCAGACCACTGGGCCATCGACCAGCAGTTTCCCATCACACCCATTCACCGTCTCAAAGAAGAACCCACCAGAAACGCGATCATTGCAGACATCACCTGCGACAGCGATGGCAAAATAGACACCTTCATCGACCCCAACGAAAAAAGAAAAACCCTCAAGCTGCACCCCCATCATGTGGCCGACGATTACTACCTTGGTGTCTTTCTGGTCGGGGCCTATCAGGAAACCCTGGGCGATCTTCACAATCTCTTTGGAGACACCACCGCAGTCCATGTGTCCATGGACCACAAAAACAGGCCCCTTGTCGAATACGTCGTCAAAGGCGACACCGTCAAAGAGGTCCTCTCCTACGTTCAATACGATGTTGATGATCTGGTAGACATGATGCACTCACAGATTGAAAGGGCCGTGCGCACAAACCTGATCGACTACAAAGAATCCGGAAATTTTATAAAATTCTACGAGACCGCCATCGAGGGCTACACCTACCTTGAAGACTGGGAGGCCAAAGAGGAGTTTTAATGCGCTTGATTTCCATGACGCGCGACGCCCTGACGGGTTCGCGATGACGAGTCAAGTGTTTTCGGTTGGGGTAGTTCTGGCAGAACTCAACAATAAAAATCTTTTAGTGTCATGATTGTCAACTCAGGATGATCAATAAGATTGTTTGTGACCCCCGCAGAAGAAATCAAAAGTTTCTTGAGTTTGTTTTTTTTGTGATTGGGGTAAAGTTTTATCTTTTCGTCCAACTCTTTCATGATTGAATATCCCACTTTGTCTTGTGACCACTTGCATTCTCCAATGTAGGTTATGCGCTGGCTTGTTTCTATCACCAAATCAATCTGAACACCCTGCTTAAACCGTGCGTTTTTCTTGTGCCAATAGCTGCCGGACCTTACAAACGTTGCGTCTACACCAATGTGCTTCGTGATTTTTGCCAAATTTTTATGACAAAAATCTTCAAAGCATCGTCCCAAGTACGCATTCCAATTTGTCCCTACGATGGAATCAAAAATAAACTTTTTGGCGTTATTTTCAATCAGTTCTCGAAAGGGATAGATGTAGGCAAAATAGAATCGAACATATTCATCACTGATTTTATATAATAATGTTTTGGAGGTTTCGTCAGCCAACACAGGCTTGTGCTCTTTGATAACACCAATGTCCTGCAGGCGACGGGTATTAAAAATTACGGAACTTGTTGTTGTTCGTAATTTGCCGGCCAATTGTGTAAGATTTTGTGATTTGAGAGACAACAACCTTAATATTTTGTAATAAACAGCGGGCTGTTTGAGTTGTTCTGACAACACAAATTTGAGTTCGTTGACAAAATAGGCATTTTTACAAAATGACAGGGCATTGATATTTTGTTCAAAGGACAAATGACAATCGTAGAGGTTGAGATAGGCGGGGATTCCGCCAAACAGCATAAAAAAACGAGCGGTATCATACCAATGATTGTTTTTCATCAGGGAGGCGCTGTCCTGACAATCAAACGGCATGACTTCAAAGGACTGGGTTCGTCTGCCAAAGAGTGGGCTTTTTTCTGACAGCACTTTCATCAACATAAAACTGACAGACGATCCACATAAAATCACATGAACACGATTATTAAATTGCCAATCTTTGTCCCACACATGTTGCAAAACAGATATCAGGGTCTGGTCTGCTCCGCACATCCACTGAAACTCATCAAGCACGATGACGGTTTTTTGGGGCCCCAAACGGTTTTTAATCAAATCAAAAACATCTACCCACGACCTACAGGGGGCCGTGGCAACAAGGTGATCTTTGGAAAAAAGGGCCCATTCTTTTAAAAATTCTTTTATTTGTTTTAATAATGTCGTTTTTAAAGACGAATAAAAAAATGCCTGTTTTTTTTTGACAAATTCTCTCAGCAACATTGTTTTACCGACCCGACGACGACCGTAACACACTGTAAAGTGCGATCTGCGATCAGCAAAGGCCTTTTCGAGCAGTGCCAGCTCCTGTTGACGTCCTGTCAGCATAAGACTCCTTTTTACTCGAGTTTGTACATACCAATAGATAATCGAGCAAAACGCGATTGTTTTATATATTTACTCGATAATAGTAGAGATATGACATAATCGAGCAAAACGTCAAGCCTGTAAAAAACAAGGAATACCTTGAAGACTGGGAGGCCAAAGAAGAGTTTTAAAAAATATTCCCCCGCCCCAAAATAAAATCGGGGTCCCACCTTTTTTTAATCGCCCGCATTTTATTTAAAACAGCGGGCCTGTGCTGAATGGCCATCAGGTATTTTTTAATCTTGCCAATGCCATGCTCGCCCGCAACACCGCCGCCATAGCGCACCGCAAGCTCGCCCTGTTTTTTTACAAAGTCGATCGCCCTCTGGTGGTCTGTTTTGTTTTGAGTCAGAAAGTTCCAGTGGGGGTGCCCATTACCAATGTGGGCAAAGACCAGAAAATCAAGTTGCAGCAGCTGCGCCTCTGTGTGTGTGTCCGTCATCATTTTATACAGATGTTGTAACGGAACCCACCAATCGGTCCCCACCTTGCCACCGCCATCCTTGATGTATTCAAAACAGGTTTCATTAACTTTAAGAGGAACATGATGACGGCAATCATGGATGGATTTAAGCTGTTCATCAGTCTTTGCCAGAAAAATACGGTCAAAACACGCAAGGTCATCCACATTTCGGTAGACTTCGTTTAAGAGGCAGAACCAGCCGTACACCCCCTTTTGAAAGTCATTGTCCTCCGCGTATTCGTCCTTGATGTAGAGAAAGCAGTTTTCATTTTTGAGTTCGTTGGGACAAGACTTGCAAGACTTAAAGATTTCTGCGGCCCCCGGCCCGACGAGTTCCAGGGCGCGGGACTTGTGGGGTTGTGCAGTCAAAAGCAGCACCGCCCTGATGCATCTGTCAAAATCAGAAAAAGGCAAAAGCAGAACAAAGATATTTTTCTTGTCGGGCTTAAGCAGACGCAGCCTGATCTTGCTGATTAAAGCCAGCGTCCCTTCCGAACCGATGACCTCGTCGATCTCCTCGCCGTCCATAAAATAACCAGCGGTATTCTTGATGATATTTTGCGGGACCGGTTTTTTTCTGGCGATTGTTTTTTTTGTGCCGTTGGCAAGGATCAGTTCCAGCTCTTCAACATAGCGTCTTGTAGGCCCGTATTTATAAGTATCCTCGCCCGTTGCATTGGTGGCAATGGTAGCACCAACCTGTGCCTCGTTAAAGCTTGTGGGGTCGGGAGGGTAATAGTATCCCGCATCCAAGACGGCCTTTTTAAGATCCGCAAGGACCACGCCCGGTTCGGTCACCACGTAAGGCGCGCCATCGCTGCCAAGCCCGATATCGATGATTTTATTCTTTGCAGTTAACGACAGGGCAAGACCGCTGTCGGCCACAGAGGCGCCTGTCATCGATGTCTGCGAGCCGCAGAAGGTGACAGGAATGTTTTCTGCGCGGCAATACGCGATAACCTCTGCGGTCTCCTGAAAGTCCCTTGCAGCATACGCGTACTGCGGCGCACCAGCATACACAGCATCTTTTGAGAACTGTGTGAGCTTGTCCGGATCAGTTGAAAGAAGGGTATGTATCATCAAAACACAAACAGCCCCGAACCGCCATCCACCTCAAGCACCTGCCCCGTGATGTAATTGGCCTGATCACTGCACAAGAAGGTGATGGCATTCGCGATGTCTTCGGGTCTGCCAAACTTACGCATGGGGATGGATTTTTTCATGCGGTCCAGCATGTCGCCGCGGATAAACGTCATTGCCGCGTCTGTCTCCATGACACCGGGGGCAATAATGTTTGCCGTGATATTTGCCCTTGCACCTTCGATGGCCAGTGATTTTGCAAGACCGATCACGCCTGCCTTTGTTGAGGCATAGCTTGTCTGTCCCGCACCGCCCCTGGTCCCGGCAACAGAACTCATAAAGATGATCCTGCCCCACTTGTGTTTGTGCATGTGGGGCCACACAGCGCGTGACATGTTTGCAGAACCGATAAGGTTAACCTGAATGTCCCGGTTCCATTTTTCGACAGGGATATCCCCAAACATCCCCACAGTCGTGAGAATGCTGGCATTGTTGACAAGGACATCGGCGCCGCCAAGATCGGTTACAATCTGCTCCACCGTTTTTTCTACAAGCTCATGATTGGAGATATCACAGGTGTAAGCCCGTGCGGTGATGTCCTCGTTTTTGAGTACCGACATCGTTTGAGACATATCGGCAACATCAATCACGGCCACCTTGCACCCCGCATGGCCCAACGCCAGGGCATCCGCCCGCCCAAGGCCGTTCCCAGCCGCTCCGGTGACAATAGCCGTCTTTCCCCTTAAGTCTATTTTCATAACGCCTCCAAAATTAAGTGGATAAAATCTTCGATCGCCCCATAACCAGAGGGCCTGCAAAAAGCAACTGGTCACAAATTGTAAAAGAAAAAAAACACGAAACTTTTAAAAAAAAACAACGATAATAAGAACATAAACTTGGGAGACTTGCGCAACATGATATAACTATTAGGTTTTTATGGTTACTGTCCCGACATTGATACAAAAGACGCTTCAGGCACCAGCGACACAGACCCTTGTCCCAGGGTCCGGCGCCATAATGCCTGGTCTCCTTGCTAACGGCCGTCCCGTATCTGCTGATCATTTTACAGGAGTCCCCCAGACAGCTCTTGGTCCGAGGGCCGCAGCATCTCAAGCAACAATTCACCGCTTTAGCCCCAGGGCACTGCTTCCAAGGCCTGCGGCACATCGAGCAACAACAACAGCGCTCCCACTGGCGACCCACACAAAATCGCAGACAAGGCCCTCTGCCGCTATGATAACAAGCGCCCGCATGGCAGTCTCACAGGGCAGGGGCCAAGTTACTAACTTGACTTTGACGCGGTTGAATTCCTCCGTTTTGCGAGGAATGCACCCGCGCTCTGTCGACTTTGAAATTCCTATACAGCCAGTTACCCGCGCCCTTGCTGTGGCTACCGCACTTATCCCCGGTACTGCTTTGGCAACGGACGCAGTGATGACAACAACATCAACAGGAACCTTATGGGGTCTTTTGGCATTAGAGGCAGGGGTGGGCATTGCTGCCGCTGCTTACATCGGGAAAAAACTTGTTGGGCCGGCTCTCACCAAGGCTGTCCAATACTACCGGCAAACGCGCCAGCTTGAGCGCATACAACAAGACCTCGCCGCCCTGCAACAGGCTCAGGCTCAGCAGGTACAAGCAGAACCAAAGACCGACGAAGGCACACAGGTTATTCAAAGGCCCCATCCTCCAGAACCAGAGACTCATAACCCTGACTGCGTGGTGATTCGCATTGAACTTGGGGCGGATGCAGACAACGTGAAAAGGGTTTTAAGGATCCAGTTCGACAAGAGTACGACAGAAGACGTTGTGTATTCCGCCGAAGAGGCTGTGGGTAAAATCAAAACAGTTATCGAAGATGCACTTGATCACAAGGTTGAAATCATATTTGTTCCCACACCAGAAGAAACAGATGACACAGCGGATGCCTCAACAAACTTTCTTGGCGGTACGTTTATTGCAAATGTTAAAGAGGCGTTGGCTCAAGACCCCGAAGCTCAGGAACAACTCACAAATACAGTGGGAACGCGCCTTGAGGCAGTCCTGTCAAATTTTGCAGAAGTTCGAACCGGTATCGCAATCGATCGCACAAACGAGACAGCAGAACCCGCCAAACCCGATGGGCTGCGAACAGGCCCATTTGAGCGTGAGAGTTTTACAGCGATCATGCAATTTACAATCGAGTACAGACGCACGATCGCGTTCATGATCACCCAGCGCGGTTATCTCCGCGATCTTGCAGACTGGATCGACGAAACCATCAAAGACCTTATCGTGATCACGACCGACTTCAACAAAAGAATGGCCGTCAACACCGAGGCACTCACACGCAGGGACTTTGAGGAATTTCTGGACAGGGTCTATAACCAACTCAACAAACTCGAACTCATTACCACAGAGATGGACACCAACAGCGATGGTGATGACTCAAGCAACACGCCCATCGCAGAACAGATACTGGATCACATCAAAAAGAACGGACCCAAAAAACAGACAATAGAACAAATCCTCGCCAACGACCCAAATCACGAGATGCTGCGGGACATGCTGATGGCCATGCCAGAAGATGCAAGAGACCAAGCCTTAGCCGAGCTGCAGGAACAAGACCTTGCAAAGCGCACGTTGCAGCATGAACAAAGTTTTATCGGCCCGATGGCACTGATCCTCGCGGGGGCTGACCTCAAGGCCCTCAAACGGATCATCGAGGTCACAAGACAAAGATATCTTAATGCCGAACAGCCGCTTGAGGCTGTGATACATCTGTTCTTCAATACCATCACGGCCGCAGAGGACGGTACGTCGACCAATGAAGCCGTACAACCCGCACCAGAAGTAGATCAACCGGTTGAGATCCCGCTGATTCTCCCCGGTGAAAAAGGCCCCCCTTCAGCAGAAGCAGCAACAGGGGCACAGACCGCAATAGATCAAGGAGCAGAACCCGTTGAGATCCCATTGGACCTGTCAGCCCTTTTAGGGACAGCCGCGCAACAGCCAGCAGAGGCAAACGGGACGGGGGAAGACGCCGGACAGCAAGCACAGGCAGGAGAAGGGCCACAGGGTCTATCAACTGATGCCGAGCCCGAAGAAATCCCCCTCGTCATACCCGGAGCTGGCGCGGCCGACGATGATGCCCAACCAGACCACGAGGTCACAAGACGCGTTGTTATTGATCCCGCCGCAGCCTTTGCAACAGGAGACACTGAGTCACCAGCAACAACTCAACCATACCGGATTGGTCCCGGCGCATTTGACCCCGATGCCAGCTAAAAGTCCTCTGCTGATTTTAAAAAGTTGCCCGATAGGCTCATAGATATTAAAATACCCCTCAACAAAATCTGCTGCAACAAACCATGGAGAATCAAATCATGAACCAAAGCATCGTTAAAAAACTCTCGTTTCTGGACCGCTACCTCACGCTGTGGATTTTTTTGGCCATGGCCGTTGGTGTGGGCGGTGGTTTTTTATGGCCCCGGGTCAAAGACGTTATCAATTTCTTTAATGTGGGGACCACCAATGTTCCCATTGCGATTGGTTTGATCCTGATGATGTATCCCCCGCTGGCCAAGGTGCGTTACGAGAACATGGGACCCGTCTTTAAGAATTTTAAAGTTTTGGGCCTGTCTCTTGTTCAAAACTGGGTTGTGGGACCGCTTCTCATGTTTGGACTTGCTGTGCTCTTTCTGCACGACAAGCCCGAATACATGGTGGGTCTCATCATGATTGGGCTGGCACGATGCATTGCCATGGTGATTGTGTGGAACGATCTGGCCAAGGGCGATACCGAATACTGCGCTGGGCTCGTGGCGTTTAACTCCATCTTTCAGGTTCTTTTGTATTCTGTTTACGCTTACGTGTTCATCACTGTGCTTCCAGAATGGCTGGGACTTAAAGGTGCCGTTGTTCATATTACCATCAAAGAAATCGCCAGGAGCGTCTTTATTTATCTGGGTATCCCGTTTTTGGCTGGCATGATCACACGCTTCACATTAATCAAAATCAAAAACAAGGAGTGGTATCACACCAGGTTTATTCCCAAGATCAGTCCCATCACGCTGATTGCGCTTTTATTCACAATCGTTGTGATGTTTTCGCTTAAGGGCGACATGATCATTGAACTGCCGTTTGACGTGGTGCGCATTGCCATTCCTCTTCTCATCTATTTTGTTTTGATGTTTTTTATTTCATTCTTCATGTCCAAAAAGGTGGGGGCCACATATGGACAAGCTACAACTCTTTCGTTCACAGCGGCCTCCAACAATTTTGAACTGGCCATTGCCGTAGCCGTCGCCACCTTTGGAATCAATCACGGTGGTGCCTTTGCCGCGGTCATTGGGCCTTTGGTTGAAGTACCGGCCCTGATCGGACTGGTCAACGTGGCCCTGTGGTTGGGTCGCAAGTATTACAAAACATCAAACAAGGGACGAGCTTTACCGTCGTCTTAAATTTATATCTATGAATTTCAAAGTTGACAGAGCGCGGGTGCATTCCTCGCATAACGGGGAAACTAGAACCGCGCACCCCAAGGGCATTTCCTTCGGGCATCAAAGTCAAATTGGTAACTTGTTTTTGTCAACAAAAATACCCCATGAACAAGGAGATCGTTATGCAAATTAAAGTACTTGGCCCCGGTTGCCCCAATTGTAAAACGCTTGCCAAGCGCACCGAAGAAGCCGTGCGAAATCTTGGTATTGCCGCTCAAGTCATCAAGATCACGGACTATCCCGAGATGATGAAATACGACATGCTGGGGTCACCGGGATTGGTGATCAATGATAAGCTTGTCATGAGTGGGCGCGTACCGACTGTGGCAGAGATCACAACTCTCATTGCAAACGGACAATTAGAAAAAACAGAACCCCCAGCAAAATGTGGCTGTAAAAGTGGCTGCTGTTGAGTCCGTCATGAAAAAAATCCGCCTCTATATATTAATCCCCTTAAGCCTCCTGTTGTGGTTGTTTGTTTTTAGCCATTTGGATATTGCTTCAAAGTTTTTGACTTACAAAGTGCTTCAATTTTCTCCAACAAATCATTTCGGAAAGGCCGCTGAATTTTTTATCTTTGAGGTCCCCAAGGTCCTCATGCTTCTTGTCATGGTCGTATTTGGCGTGGGTATTTTGCGGTCCTTTATAACGCCCGAACGAACGCGTCAGATGCTCGCAGGCAAAAAAGAGTTTTACGGTAATGTGCTGGCGGCCCTGTTGGGAATCGTCACACCTTTTTGCACTTGTTCTGCCATTCCCTTGTTCATTGGGTTTTTGACGGCAGGGGTTCCTTTGGGAACCACGTTTTCTTTTTTGGTATCAGCACCCATGGTCAATGAGATTGCACTGGCCTTGCTCTTTGGGATGTTTGGGTGGAAAGTGGCCCTCCTCTATCTGTCAACAGGCCTGGTCATCGCCATTTTGTCCGGCTGGATCCTGGGAACGCTTCATCTTGAAAAATGGGTTGAACCGTGGGTGCTCCAGTCAAAGGCCAATGTGGACCATGGAGTGCTCAAACCAAAAATCGCCTGGTCGGACCGCGTTCAATATGGACTCACTTCGGTCAAAGATATTGTGGGCAAGGTCTGGTTGTATATCATCATCGGCATTGCTGTGGGGGCCGGTATTCATGGCTATGTGCCGCAGGACTTTATGGCATCCATCATGGGAAAAAGCTCGTGGTGGGCCGTTCCCATTGCAGTGCTGGTGGGTATTCCCATGTATTCCAACGCCGCAGGCATTATTCCTGTGGTGCAGGCTTTGCTTGGCAAAGGCGCAGCGCTCGGAACTGTTCTGGCCTTCATGATGGCTGTCATCAGTTTGTCCTTGCCAGAAATACTTATTTTAAGAAAAGTGCTTAAACTGCCTCTGATTTTAACCTTTGTGGGTATTGTTGCCTGCGGCATTCTACTGGTGGGTTATTTGTTTAACTGGTTGTTGTAATCTGGGGAAAAATGATGAAAACAAGAAACATAGTCATTATCGTATTACTCCTGTTGGTTGGAGTCAGTCTTGCGTGTACCTGGCAGGACAAATCTGATCACAACAACCAAAACGTCACAACAGCGGTAGCTGCCACCCCGAGCGCTTCTGCATCAACACCAGATATTAAAATAGAATCGGGCGTTGTGGCCTATTATTTTCATGGCGCGCGCCGTTGCAAGACCTGCCGTACCATAGAGGCCTACACCAAAGAGGCTCTCGATCTTGTCTTTTTAGACGCCATCACAAAAGGTCAACTGCTCTGGTCCGTGATTAATATCGATCTGCCGGGCAACGAACATTTTATTCATGATTATCAGCTCTCATCCAGTTCGGTTATCCTGGTTCGCTTCGAAAAAGGACAACCCAGAGAATGGAAAAACTTAAACCGCGTCTGGCAGATGGTACATGGTGATAAAAAAGAATTTGCCAACTACATCCAAAGTGAAACCCGTGCCTACTTGGAGAACAAGACGCCATGACCGATTTAATTTTAGCTGCTGGCACTGCTTTTTGGCTGGGCATCCTGACATCGATAAGCCCCTGTCCCTTGGCCACAAACATCGCTGCCATTTCGTTTGTCGGGCGCAGGGTTGATTCGCCCTCAAAGGTTTTTTGGGCGGGACTTTTGTACACCATCGGTAGGGCCTGCACATATGTTGTGCTGGGCATCATGCTGGTGGCCAGTCTTCTCACGGCCCCTGTTCTTTCGCAATCCCTGCAAAAATACATGCCCTATGTTCTGGGTCCGTTGCTTATATTGGTTGGTCTTGTTCTGCTCAACGTGATCCGCATCAATTTTGCCAGCAAGGGGACTGCCGGCAGGCTGCAAAAGCACATTGAATGGCTTGGCGTGTGGGGTGCCCTTGCCTTGGGCATTATTTTTGCGCTGACGTTTTGCCCCGTCTCAGCCGCCCTTTTTTTTGGGAGTCTCCTGCCTCTGGCTCTGCAACACAAGTCCCACTGGATCTTGCCCCTGGCGTACGGTATCGCAACAGGGCTCCCTGTGCTTGTCTTTTCCTTTTTCATCGCCTTTGGCGCCAGGCAGATTGGTTCTGTTTTCAACAAACTCACCATTTTTGAAAAATGGGCCCGCAGCATCACAGGTGTGGTGTTCATCATCATCGGGGTCTACGAAACAGCCCTGAGCTTTTTTTAATTTTGAGGACATCGTACCCTGGGAGCAACAAGTTACCAACTTGACTTTGACGCGGTTGTATTCTTCCATTTTGCGAGGAATGCACCCGCGCTCTGTCGACTTTGAAATTCCTATACATAAATTTAATTCAATGGTAATCAAATTACGTTACCGTATTTGCGAATCGAGGTACTTAGGTTCCAAAATGATCATACCCGCCCTTTTTTACAAAGATCTCCCTGCCTGTCGCGTCATTGACCCTGATGAGCGGGTAGGGATCGAGTTTTAAGGATAACTGCTGTTTTGCAGCCTCACGCACCTCACCAATCCGTGTGATCTTAAAGCCCCTGTTGAGTTTAAGCACATCCGAAAGCGCGTCCATGGTCTTGTCATCCATTGTAAAGAGGAGTTGATAATCCTCTCCACCGGTCAGCAGTGTCTCTAAAGGATCAAGGCGCAGGGTCTTGCAGGCAGTTTCAAAATCGGACTCCCTGGGTATTTTATCAACCTCAACAAGGGCCTGCGTGTTTGATGCCTTCATGACATGATGCAGGTCCTGCAAAAGACCATCGCTGACGTCGATCATGGCATGCACACCCGCAAACCCCGCAAGTGCGGATGCGACGGCAATGCGCGGTCTGGGGTTTTTTATGGCCTTAATGTACTGATTCTCCGCAGGACGTTTTCGTTTGAGATAATTAAGACCAACCGCCGCCGTGCCGATGGTGCCTGTTACATAAATCCCGTCACCGTCTTTTGCTGCGGATCTGAGTTTTACATTTGCCCTTGGTGTCTCGCCGACAACAGTAATGCCGATAAATAAATAATTGGGGCTTCGCGACATATCCCCGCCCGCTATTGACAGTCCGAATTCCGCGGACACATGGTCCACCCCTGCATAAAAATCAGAAATGGCTGTTTGGTTTATTTTGGGAGGGATGCCAAGACAGATAAAGGCGTAGAGCGGTTTTCCGCCCATCGCAGCGATGTCGCTCAAATTGACCGCGATGGCCTTTTTGCCAAGATCGATAAACGAGAAATGTTTAAGATCGAAATGAACATTTTCGATCAGACAGTCTGTGGAGATCAAAAAAACATTTTTGGAATCTTTTTTGACCACCGCGCAGTCATCGCCGATACCCTGTAAGAGAGCGGGGTGGGCCGTTGCAAGCTGCCCCTTGATGCTTTGTATCAGGTCAAATTCTGAGATTTTCATAGGATGCAGCAAGTGACTAACTTGTTATTCCTGAACCCCGTCAGTCCCCACTTTGAGAACCATGGATTCGATCACAGTGCTCTCTCCGGTCTTAAAACCACGGATACCAGTCACACCCTTAAACGGAAATTGTCCGTCCAGAGATTCTTTGATGTGTTGTTCTCCCTTGTCTGCCGACAACGATCGGATCATCATCATGACATCGTAGCCGTAGGCCTCCAACACGCGTGGAGAGCGGCCAAAACCCGCCACAAATTTTTCTTTAAACTCTTTGACCTCTTTGGTGTCTGCCGCACCATCGTAAAGATCGACAAAAAATGAACCGGGAAATTTATCGGCAATCGCAAGGGATAATCCCGGATCGTTCCATGCATTTGTTCCCAAGAGCGGGATCCCCGTGATGCTGTTGTACTCGAGCGCGGAGATCAGCACATTGATCATCTGGTAACTGTCCGGGATGAACAGGGCATCAAACCCGACGCCAACGTCAGGGGTGGCAACACTGCCAATGCTTGTTTTAAGTTTTCGCCCCTCGGCAAGAATGTCTGCCGAACGCCTGCTGTACTGGGCGGTAGCTGTGATCTTGCCCCCCGCGGCCTTGACCTCTTCTGAAAAGAGATCGGCCATCACCTGACCATAATTGTTGTCGGGATAAAACACACCAAAAGATTTCAACCCCTTGTCCCTTGCCGCCTTCACCAGCGCCTGAATCTGCTGTTTTGGCTGCAGTCCGACCTGAAAAATATAGTTTCCCTGCGACATCAGGTTTTCTTTTTGTGTAATTGGAAAAATGGGTATTTTCTGCTCTGTAGCCACCAAACCCGCATCAACAGCGGTCTGGCCAGAGAGAGGGCCAATAATCGCCACCACATTTTGTGCGGCGAGATCCTGAATGGCCTTGCGAACTGATTCGGGTGTCTCTCCGGGGTCGCTCACAACGAGTTCGATGCCAGAAAAATCACCGCAGACATTGTTTTGACCCGCGGCACAGCGCACCCCGTCAAGCACAGACTGACCGTAGGTTTCGTGCCGTCCGACAAGGGGCAGAAGAACCCCGACCTTGTAGTTTCCCTTTCCCGGACCCTCATCGTCTGTGTCAACCTCTGCACCAAGCGTGGCAAGGATCTGCCGCGCCTGTGGCGCCAGGGGATTTTTGGGATACCTTTTTACAAAGCTTGCAAAAAGTCTTTGTGCCTTCTTTGTGTTGTTTTCTGCGTGGTAGATCATCGCGGTCTTGTAATCGACATAGGCCCGTGCCGCCGAAGAGGCAGGAAATTTTCGCATCCAGTCGGGAATCTGCGCAGAGGTCATGGGTTGACTGAGCCACGCGTCTACCATTCCCTTGACGGTCTGGTAATCAATGGTGCCGCCCCCCTGCATGCTTTTGAGATTTTCGCCTGCGTATTCCTCGTAAAGTGAGTAGAGGTACAGCATGTTGTGGTTTGCAAAATCAACTTGTGATGGCAGGGCCTGCGCGCTTTTGATTGCCAGAGAATAGTACTGAACCCGCATGCGGGCGTTTAAGGCCTCTGCCTCTACATTTTTTAAAACATCCACGGCCGTCTCATATCTGCCCATCTTGAAGTTGGCGTACCCCACCATGTGCCATGCTCTGGCCTGATACACGGGGTTCGGGCTTTTGTCGGCAAGCTCTGTAAATTTTTGAGCCGCATCCAGATAACGACTGGTCAGAAAAAATATTTTACCCTGTTTGTAATAGGATTCATCGGTCAGCCTGTTGTACGCATAGGACTGAATAAAATTTTGATAACCAGAAAAGGCGTATTCATAATTGCGTCGTCTGTATTGTTCTTCGATCTGGTTGAATGCGGCCTCTATCTGCGGCGTAACCTCTCCGGGGTATTTTACTTTTTTTCCGGTACCACCCCCCCCGCCGCAGTCGGTAATGATAAAGATGAGCACCGCAATCGCTATTGTGTTAACAAGATATCGTTTATTCAAACAGACCTCCAAGAATACGTTTAAGAAAGGGTTCTTTTTTTTCTACGAGGCGCACCAAAAGGTCTCCCCTCTCTTTTTTTCGGGCATCTTTGTACAGCCCGCAGTTGTTGAGTTTGAGGACATCCCCCTTTTTTGCATGGGCCGATATCACCATGGGGACCTTGCCAAAAGGGGTGAGCAGATTGTAAAACGCGTCGCTTGTGTTTTCCTTAAAGTCAAGGTGGTACTCGCACAGCAGATCATAATTATCAATTTGAAAGATGGGGTCGCGCAAAAATCGCGGCTCCATAAAAACTTCGGTACGGGATTGTGTCTCAAGATCGTAACTGTCGAGTGTGTAAACCTCAAACGGCCTTAAACCCACAGGGATGTTGATCTCCTGCTGATGATACTGTCTCTGCCTTCCAAAACCATCGCAATGAGAACACACCCTGGTTATTTTTCTGCCCCTGCCCTTGCAGACCGGGCAGAGTTTCTTTTTTGTCTTCGCCTCATTCCATTTTATTGTGCCGTGTCCAAAGCAGTAGGTACACACCTTTGCCAGTGTCCCACGCTGGGCACCCGTCCCATGACACTGCGTGCATGTTTGATAAGCAACGATCTTTTGCCTTTTTTTTACACCCAGGGCAAACTCGTTAAGGGTCAGGTAAATCACCTGCGGTTCCTGATACCCCAGAATGCGCCCCTTTTTTGAAAAACCAAAGATGTCCTCAAAGATGTCGTCCAGATTTTCTATGACGATCTTGACCGTTGCCTCGTCCTCGGGTTGTTCTTCGACCCCAAAATACGCGTAGACCCCAGCTATGTTTTTTAATGCGTACTCGTAGGCCTCGAGGACCTTTCGGAATGTCTCGGATGTGTCGTGATCCTTGTTTTTATCCGGGTGATAAAGATGGGCCTTTGCCCTAAAACTGGCCTTAAGGTCATCAATCCCGCCAAATTTTTCGATCTCGAGAATTTGTATGGCCTGACGGATATTCATGATTCTACTTCGTGTTGTGGATCAAAACCACTTGACTATTGATTTTTAGACCTTATTTACATATCAGAAACACCAATGAAAGACAAAGTCTCAGAATTACGGCAGATTCTCAATAAAAAAAAGATCATCGAAGAAAAAAAACAGATGCACAACCCTCAAATAAAGAATAACGAAATGCCTGACGATACAACCCCGTGGCCCACGCAAGGCCTCCACCCCTCCAAGGATGCGGCTGTCAGTCAGGATGAAAGCGACTTTCCCCCAAATCAGCCACCTCAAGCCGAACTCCCCGATCAAAGAGACACCGCAGAAAACACCCAGACACCGGCCACAGCCGACAATAAAGCCAACGAGCTTGCCCTGCAGATCGAAGAACTCAAAAAGGCCAATCAACTGCAAAAGGACATGTACCTTCGCAAGGTAGCCGATTTCGACAACTTTAAAAAAAGGTTGTCAAAAGAACATGAAGAATTTTCAAAATACGCCAACGAAAAGCTCATCACCGAGCTTTTGCCTGTCATCGACAGTCTCGAAATAAGCCTCTCGCATGTGACAAACAAGGATGATCCCATTGCCTCGGGGGTCGCGCTGGTCCTCAAACAATTCTTAAGCGCCCTCGAAAAACACGGTGTCACACAAACATCGGGAGAAGGCGAGGCATTCGATCCCAACACGCAGGAGGCCATAGGCAAACAAAAAAAAGAAAACACCGATTCAAACAGGGTTATTACGGTTCACCGAAAGGGCTACCACTTACACGGTAAGGTCTTGCGGGCTGCCATGGTTACCATAAGCGAATGATCAACTTTAAAAACGGGCTTTGTACTTTTAATGTTTCCGAAATGCCCGAAGGTCTCATGACCGTCATCCTGGTTGTTTTTGTTTTTTTTACAACGACGTTTATCTACAACGAAACCACACAACCACGCTACAGGGGCACCTCTATCATACAAATCAACACTGACGATACAGCGCTTCCTCGCAGATACATCAAAGATGACCGTAACATGCTGCAGGCAAGGCTGGGCAGGCTCTCGGAGCACATGCTGTCCAAAGACACGCTCGAAGAACTCGCAAAAGACCAAACCCTCCATGCCATTGTGCAAAGAGAGATATACCGGCAGACCCCTGTCCCGTTCTGGCGCTCCCTGTTTAGCAACGCCAACGAAGCACTCAGTCATCCACAAGGCCCACAAGAAATAAACAGTTATCTCTATAAACGCATCCAGACATCACTCAATATCAATGTCGATCCCGATGCAAACAACATGGTCATCAGTGTCACAGATCGCAACCCCCAGTTTGTTGCCGCCGTTGCAGACCTGTTGCCCAAGGTTGCAGACAATGGTCACGCAGCCAATGATGGTCTGCACAAAAAAATCAGGGAAATCAACCTTGAGATTGCCCAATCTGTAGACAACATCAAAGTCGCAGACAACAAGTTGGACACAACATCACTTGATACAGAAACCTCTCTTTTAAAAGACAAGATCAAGGCGCTCACACAAAGACAGGCGCTTGTCCTAAATAAAATATCAGCTGTCATTGACTTTACCTCAAAAAAAGGCGCTGCCCCCCTGCCTGAGCCCCTTAAAAAAACAGAAATCGCACAGACGCACAAAGACCTTATCGAAAAAGAAATCGCACTGATGGCCTTAAAGAAAAAATCACTTGATCCGGCAGAAATGAATGGCGCACTTTTTCTTGCGCAGGCAAAGTTTGCGACGCTACTTGAAACAACAAAACTCTCCCTCGAAAAGGAACTTAAAGACCTGCAGGACGCAGAGCAAAAACTCACCGCTTTGCTTGATAAGGAAAATCAAAAGACCAAAAACAAAATTGTTGCGGATGAATCACAGGCCGAAATTTTTCAAAAAATTCTCAAACAAAAAACCCTGGACCGATTTTATGCAAACGAAACCATCTCGGTCAAACAGGCAGCACTCCTGCCCCTTGCCCCCTGCTCTCCTCATAAAACACGCAATATCCTGTCTGCAATCCTTGGCGGTCTTGTCGTTGGCGTCGTGATTGTGATTGTCCAAAAATGGGTGATGTCAAGGCAGAGAGGGATGTTTGTTTTTAAATAAAATCCCGCTTTGGTTGTTTGGGTTTGTGTATGAGTTATCCCCACAACCCCTCAGAGGCGCCTAAAATCATCGCCTCGGTTTCCCCCCATCCCAGGCACTTATCGGTCACAGAGACACCGTATTTTAATTTTTGCAGGGTATCGCCAGGCCTCTGGCTGCCGGCAAAGAGGTTGCTCTCGATCATAAAACCGGCAATTGTTTTGTTGCCGGTTTTAATCTGCGCGATGCAGTCATCAAGCACCGCAGGCTGGTTCACGGGGTCTTTGTTCGAATTGGCATGCGAACAGTCGATCACTATTTTTGAACGCAGTCCTCTTTTAAAAAGTTCCTGCTCGCAGGCGCGCACACTCGCTGCATCGTAGTTGGGCCCATGACTGCCCCCCCTTAAAACAACGTGCGCATAGTGGTGTCCCCGTGTGGTAAACCTGCTCACAACACCATCGCTGTCGATCCCCAGAAAATGGTGTTTGCGGCTCACAGACTGCAAGGCATCAACAGCAACCCCCATACTGCCGTCCGTCCCGTTTTTAAACCCGACCGGCATCGAAAGACCGCTCGCTATCTCCCTGTGTGTCTGCGACTCTGCGGTGCGCGCACCAATGGCCGCCCATGTGACAAGCTCCGAAAGATACTGCGGTGTCACGGGATCAAGGGCCTCTGTGCCGGCGCCAAGGCCCATTTCGTTGATAGCAATCAGGAGCTGCCTTGCTTTTTTGATCCCTTCTTCTATCTCAAAAGAATCATCCATTCTGGGGTCGTTGATAAATCCCTTCCAGCCGACTGTTGTGCGCGGTTTTTCAAAATAGACCCGCATGATGATCAATAATTTTTTTGATACCCTGCGCGAAAGACCTTTAAGTTTTTCTGCGTACTCCAGCGCGGCGTCTACATCGTGAATCGAACACGGACCAACTATAAAAAAAAGACGGTCATCC
Source organism: Deltaproteobacteria bacterium (assembly GCA_015228875.1). GTDB lineage: Bacteria > UBA10199 > UBA10199 > UBA10199 > JADGCS01 > JADGCS01. Next base: position 26,791 of record JADGCS010000047.1, read on the forward strand.
CTGTCGTCCAGAATATTTTGCAGGGCCTGTCTGTTAACAATAACATTGTGCAGGGCCTTCTCTGTCACGGGGATGAGTGTATTGACCTCGGCCGGCGTGATGAGCTTGACATGTTTTTCGATGTTGATGTTGAGCAGTTTTTTTAAATCATCCATGATGACTTTATGCTTCACCCTCTTTGTTTTATCAAATATTAACGCCGCTGTTATTTTTTATAGAAACAATTTTATGCGCATTAAGAGCATGTTGCGCTTGACCTTACCCCCCCTTCTGTGTCATTACGCGTCAATCAAAACAATTTGCCCTGACTCGGCGCCCAACGGAATTACACCCTTGAAGACACCTGTGCAGTTGCCTTGCCCAAACAGATTCCCTTGCATGCGCCGTTACAGCTTCGAAAATGTTCACCGAAAAAAAGGGCATGATAAAACATGAAAAAAAAATTCCTAGTATGTCTGGGACTGGGGCTTTTGTTTTGCTCCCCGGTTTTTGCGACAGACCTCAACTCCCCGACTCCTGCCCCCTCAGAGTACCTCTTTGAGGACTTTAATGCACTCACGGCGCCCGAGGTCCCATCAACAGAAGAATTCTGCATCAATGTCCGCGACTCTCAATGCCGACCGGTCAAATACTGCTGCCCCAGGGGCGGCGGGGGGCTGTGCTCCATCATTATCCCCTACATCGAATGCGATAAAAACTCACCGGGCAAGGCTGCATATTCATCGACCATCAAAAAAGAATCTGACAGGCCAAGACACAATCAAAATAAGAGAGCGCGCACAAATTCGTAAATAAAATAAAAGTCTCCCAAATGCCGCAGGACGCACCGGGTCACCCTTGAAATTTCTGGTGCGAGGACCCAGGTTTGGTGTGGATGCGACAAGCTAAGAAAATAACCCAGAGTGACCCTATTCACTATCTGAATAGGACGGTATGTAGTTTTCTGGATCAGGTTCTGAGATAAAATCTGAACTCTCCTCGCCAAACATAGACGTCATTTTGCTTTCAAAGGTCTGTTCTATCTCGGAGGGTATGTCGAACGGAAATTCGGTATTCCGCGGGAAAGACGTTTCTAAAAATGTGCAGTTTGTGTCCTCCACGGCCTGCAATTGATCATCCTCGGTATTTCCAAGGCAGAAGGTGTCATTATAATCGCCAGAAATATTATTGTAGTTGTAGACATGAAACAACATGTATGCCTCTTCTTCTTCCGTGTAACCCTGTCGTCCCGTTGCACGGGTTTGATTTTGTGGATACAAAGCCGTTTCGCCATCAATCTCCCTCTCTGAGAGCAAGGACCCGCCGTAGGACACAGAAAAATCACCCTGAGCAAAGCTGATATTGTCTGCGGAATCGAAGTTGGCACTCCCTGTGATCCTGTACCGGTTGACAAGCGCACCAAGGGAATCATCTGTATACCAGATCTCGTCATCGCCATTGTATAGGATTGAAAAAACCGACTGAAGATCAAGGTAGACCGCTGTGTCGGACCCCGCTTGTGCCTCGGCGTACACAACCATTGTGATTTTCACCCCACTGGTCAAGGTCCCCCGAGAAGGTGTGTACATGCCGGTGATATCCTCATATTTATCCTTCATTTCCACGTATCTGAAAATATTATTTGCATCCAGACCATAGAGGATTATTCTCTCGCCATATCCGGAGCCTTCATCGTAGGAAAAAGTGCTTGCCCTTACGCAATCGTAATAACGATCCCCCTCGCTGCCGTTTAAGACACTGCCGTAAAGCGGGATTGCTACCGTGTCACCCAGATTGACGGTTGTTGACGTTGCCGCAACCTCTCCCGGTAACAGCCCCCCATTGTCGGAGCAGTCCATTTCGGGATCAGCGATAAAAAGCAAATCTATCATCTCTGTTGTAGAACCTGTTTGGTATCTTAAATTATTCAGGTTGCCGCTCTCATAGGGTCCCAAGATATCAGTCACAACGCTGTTTTTGTCCCCTGTGAGGTAATCAAGCCATGAATCCACATCGGAGTAGGTGAGATACAACTGCCCGTTGACTGAATTATTTTCTGCCGAGTCAATGGAGGGGATCAGAGCGTCTCCCATTGCCTCGATCCTTGGACTAAGCTTGGCGATAGTCGGGGGGATTGCTAATGGCTCTGGATTGGAGCTTTCCAGCTCTGTATCGGCCCCTGTATCTGTGCTCAGGAGCGAACCAGAACAACCCGTAAGTGTAAGCGATGCCGCGGCAAACACCCCAAGAAACACAAACCCGAAAAAAGACCACGGTCTAAGATAGTGTGTTTTCATATTGATCCCCCAAATAAATCAAACACCAGTATAGGATATTTTTTGTTTTGTAGATAGTACAAACTTTGGCACGTTTTTTTTTTGTTATTTGGGGGGAAGGTCATGATTTCTATGCCCCGGAGATGACAAACAAAACACCATCGATTTAACATCTCTAAACTTTGGTATACATGCGCAACACGTCTGTTGAAATCATTGTTAAAAAAAAGCATCCCAACCCCCCGCATCGACGCAACAAGTAAAATTTTAGTCGCACGTTTTGCGCAGGTTTTCGTCGTCTTGTCACAAGATCGTCTGGGGCTCTTAACAGATGAATCTCCGCCATGCTCCCTTCTCCCGATTTCGAACCCATGTTCTGTCATTGCGAGGAGCGTAAGCTCCGCGGCAATCTATATGATTCAATTGTTTTAGGGCAGTCAGCCCGCCGGTACATTTCCCCGACCCATTGCAAAACTGATTGACCGGGACACCGTCTTGGGATTTTTTGGGACTTTACCACCTCGTATGCCCACTCAGGCCGGAGAAGATGCAACCCATTTAAGGGATGGCCGGACACGGCGCCTCACACAATCGAGAAGATACAGGTCAATGAGTTTTTGATAGGGAATATTGGTCTTGGCAGCGATCTCTTTGAAGTAATCAATCACTTCGGGGCTCAGGTTGATTCCGATGGCCTTTTTTTTGTTCACGTATGGGTTTTTAATTTCTTTCATCTTCGAAAAATCATATTCTTTCTTCATAAAATTTTCTTTCCTTTCTGGTGGCCTTGATAAAAATTTTTGTGCTGAACAAGATTTTCGAAGTTCATAAAGGCATGACTCGTTTCATGTACCCTTCAAAGAGGGGGACTGTAAATTTGTTGTCACCATGTGAGGGACTGAAGATCATGCCTTTTTTAATCAGGTTGGCGCGCACGGGGGCAACGGATTGGACATCTTTTTTTAAAAGCTGGGCGATGTCACCGGATCGACAGGGCCCGTCTTTTAACTCCGCCATCGCGCGCAGGTACTTTTTTTCTGTGGGTGTCAGGCGATCAAATCTCACGCGAAAAAAACCGGTATCGAGTTCGGCAATGGCCACGTCGGTTGCGAGTTTTACATCGTGAAGAGTGATGGGCGATTTAACAGCAGAATTCCAGCTGTGCTTGCCCCATTCCTGCAGGTAATAAGGATAACAGTGTGTCTGTTTTAAAATTTCGTCTATCGCCTTGCGTTCATAGTGAATGGACAGGTGTTGTGCTGGGATCTCCAACGCCCTGCAGGCCGCGTCTTTGCTTAAAGGGCCAATATCTGGATATTCAAACAAGCGTTCGGCATAGGACTTTGCGCGCCCCGCCTGTCCCACCAGTTGGGGCAGACCGGCACCAATTAAGGTGACCGGCAGTTGTCTTTGACTGCACTTGTGTAGGGCCATGATGAGTGCGGCAAATTGTTCTTCTGGAATGTACTGAATTTCGTCGACGCACAGGACAAGCACGGTTTTTCTTTGGCGGGCCAGTTGTCCCACTTCGGTGAACAGCGAGACAAGGTCATTTTCGAGGTCGCCAGAATCTGCCACCCCCGGTTCATTTCCGAGATCGACGCCAAACTCTATATCGCTGTATTTGAGCTTCATGGCCCACACAAAACTGCCCAGTGCCCGCAAAACCTTCTTTCCTGCGGCACCCGCGGCAGCAAGTCTGTCAAGTTTTAACAGGGCGATTCTCAGATCGGGAATAAGCAAGGCCGGCAAAGAACGTTTTTCTGGTGTTTCGATCGACACGACAACCAGACCCTCTGCTTCTGCATCCAGTGCGATGCGGGTCAAAAGAACAGTTTTTCCCACACCACGCAGGCCAACAAATATAAGCCCCCGAGACGAGAGTCCGTTGCGGTAACGGTGCAGGGAAATCGATGTTTTTTCTATCAGTTCGTCCCTGCCTGCAAGCTTTGGCGGGATAGTACCTGCCCCGGGGGCATAAGGATTTATACGTGGGTCCATAAGAGCAAGTTACCAACTTGACTTTGACGCGATTGAATTCCTTCATTTTGCGAGGAATGCACCCGCGCTCTGTCGACTTTGAAATTCCTATACATAAATATAATAAAGTTAGTATGGTTTATTAAAAAACACTAAACCAAGGTAACTTTGTTATACTTCTATGCCCCCGGTGCAGGCAAGCAAAAACACCATCGATTTAACATCTCTAAACTTTGGTATACATGCGCAACACATCCGTTAAAATAATTGTTTAAAAAAAACATCCCAACCCCCGCATCGACGCAACAAGTACAAGTTACTAACTTGACTTTGACGCGGTTGAGTTTCCTCGTCATGCGAGGTGCGCACCCGCGCTCTGTCAACTTTGAAATTCCTATACATAAATTTAGTCGCACGTTTTGCGCAGGTTTTCGTCGTCTTGTCACAAGATCGTCTGGGGCTCTTAACAGATGAATCTCCGCCATGCCCCCTTCTCCCAATTTCGAACACATGTTCTGTCATTGCGAGGAGCACGGCGACGCGGCAATCCATATGATTCAATTGTTTTAGGGAGGTCAGCCCGCAAGAACCCCAATAAATGGATTTATCCGTCATATGTTTTAATAAATTTACGATGTTGGCAGTCGCATGTTTTAAACAGGTCTTCGTCGTTGAGGCACAAACCCGGTCGATGCCCTACACGCAAATATATTTTGCCCCGTCCTGCCCCACAACACCTTCGTCCATCAACTGTTTAAGATGCTTGGCAACCATTTTAAATTGAAAAAAGGCCTTTAAAGGATCTGTGAGTGCCGCCCTTTTGTAGACAATGCCGTGTGAACACAACTCGTGCATCTCCATGGGAGAGGTTTTAAGAATCTCGATAATTTTAAACCGCCTGGTTTCGAAGGCAAGGTAATAGCGGTCCAGTTTGTTTAAAAAAGTCTCATGGTCATAAACCCGCTCGGCGTGGCTTGTCACGTAGTGCTTGCAACTGATCAGTTTGATCTTTCTGATGGATTGTTTAAACTGCTCGATGTCGGAACACGGGTTGGCATACCACGGCCCATAGGGGGTGAGATCGATATCTGATGTGTAAAGAAGATCTGCCTTTTCAAAATAAAGGGCGATGTGTCCGGGTGTGTGACCCGGGATGTGAATGATATTTATTTTTTCACTCCCGGTATCTAAAACATCACCGTCCTTAAGTTTTATGGAAACCGGACAGTCCACAATATGGTACTTGGCAAAGACCTGTTTGATCCAGTCAAAATAAAACGCCGTGTCATCGTCAACCACCATTTTGGCGTAATGTTTAAACTCTGATATGGCATCGGCATCAGCCGCATGACTTGCAAAATAAGCCCCCTTAAAGAGCTGGTTTAACGAGCGATGATCGCCATGAAAATGTGTGTTGAGAACGGTCTTGACATAATGCGCCTCTGCAAGGCTTGAGATATAAGTAAAAGAGGCTGAAGGATCGACCAGGACAGGATCCGCACCGTGAATGAGCACCGAATTTGAAAAAAGAAACTCCTTTGAATTGCGGGCCCAGATGATTTCGACATCGTTAAAACGGATGCCATTGTCGGTTTCGTGGTTCACGTTCAAGTTACAAACTTGACTTTTACGCGACTGAACTTCACCATAGTGCAAGCAAATCACCCGCGCTCAACCAACTTTGAAATTTCTAGAAGTCTATATATCGAGATTCTTTGCCATCAGTGCGTTACTTTCTATAAAATCACGCCGGGGTTCGACCTGATCTCCCATCAAGATGGTAAAAACCTGATCACACTCGACAAGATCTTCTACCCTCACCTGCAGGAGCGTGCGTTTCTCAGGATCCATTGTGGTTTCCCAGAGCTGTTCGGGGTTCATTTCGCCCAGACCCTTGTAGCGCTGCACGTAGATCCCCTTTTTACCGGCGTTAATCACCGCGTTTTTAAAATCAACAATGCCATCAAAACGCTCGGTCTCTGCTTTTTCTTTTAATGTAACAAGATAAGGCTTGTCTCCCGCCTGTTTGATACGATCTGCAAATTTTTTAAGCTGCAACACCTCGGCCGAATGAAAGAAATCGGTATCGATGGAGGTCTCGGTCAGCATGCCGTTTTCACGGGTGGAAATGATGACCCTTTTTCTGGAATGTTCGTGGTCGTCTGTAATGGTGTGGGTTTCAAGTGTCACCGGATTTTTAATGGTCAAAAGATAATGTTTTAGTTTTTCTATTTTATTGATAATTTTATTTTCATCCTCGACGTCATGCTCTGTCC
>JADGCS010000048.1 GCA_015228875.1 Deltaproteobacteria bacterium
GTTTTTCGCATGCCCTCATCGAGGATTATGCGCAGACACTTGATGACAAGGGCAGGGATTATCTCAGGCGCATCCGCGGGGCCAGTCAGTCTATGTCCGAACTGATCGACGATCTTCTGCAGTTGTCGCGGGTGACACGCAGTGAAATCAAATACGAAAAAACAGATCTGACAGCTATGGCGCTCGGCATTGTCGCCGAACTTAAAAGTCTCGACCCCGAACACAAGGTGGAGACGACCATCGAGCGGGGGCTTTCTGCCGTTGGTGATGCCAATCTGCTCAGAATGGTGCTTTTTAACCTTTTTGAAAACGCGTGGAAATTTTCTTCCAAGGCAAAAAGGCCGCGCATTGCATTTACGTTTTCTCACGAGGAGCGCGGGGGTGTTTATAGCGTCTGCGACAACGGTGTGGGGTTTGATCAAAAATACGCGGATAAGCTCTTTGTGCCCTTTCAGCGCCTGCACTCGGTCACAGAATACTCAGGCACGGGGATTGGACTTGCCACCGTAAGAAGGATCATCAATCGGCATGGTGGCCAGGTGTGGGCAGAGGGGCGGCCCAACGGGGGCGCGTCATTTTATTTTACCCTGTGAGGGGGTTATGAAAGCAAAAAAGGCATTTATCCTTCTTGTCGAAGACAACCCGAATGATGTCGAGCTGACACGCCGCGCCTTGAAGGGGCAGGGTATTCACGAGGAGATTGTCCATGTTGCGGACGGCGTCGAGGCCCTCGATTTTCTTTTTGGCGAGGGCATGCACAGGGGACGAGATACCGGCCACAAGCCGGTGGTGGTCCTGCTTGATCTTAAAATGCCCAAAATAGATGGCTTGCAGGTTCTGAAACGGATTAGGGCCCATCCGCTCACCGACATGCTTCCCGTGGTGATTCTCACAACATCCAATGAAGAACGCGACCTGATGGACAGCTACAGATTTGGGGCAAACAGCTATGTGCGTAAACCGATCAACTACGAGGAGTTTAGCGAGGTGATTGGGCAGATCGGTAAGTACTGGCTGTTGATCAACGAGTTCCCTCCATACAGGAGATCATGATGGGTAAAAATATCAGCATTCTGCTCATGGAAGACAACGAAAACGACGCGCTTCTGCTCGTGCGGGAGATTGAGCGTTACGGCTACACGCCCCAATGGTCCAGATTTGAAACGGCGCACGAAATGCGGGCGGCCTTGGGCAGGCAGTCGTGGGACCTGATTATTGCAGATTACTGTCTGCCGCAGTTTAGTGCGCCGGCCGCCCTCCAACTGATGAAAGAGATGGAGCGGGACATCCCCTTTATTGTGGTTTCGGGGGTTGTCGACGAAAAGGTCGCTGTCGAGACCATGCTTGCCGGGGCCCACGACATCATCATGAAAAACAACCTCACCAGGCTTGTGGCCGTGATTGAAAGGGAGATTCGCGAGGCGTCGATACGCAGTGCAAAAAAACAGGCCGACGAAGAGATTAAAAGAAAAAGCAAAATCATCGAAGAATCCGACATCACCCTCAAAAACGTGCTCAGACACATCGAAGAAGACAAACTCAGCATGAAAGATAAAATCACGCTCAACATCGACAACAACATCAAGCCTATTATCAGGGAACTCAAGTCGCAGAAATTTTCTGATCAAAGGCTTATCCGCAGGCTCGAAAAAAACATCGAGACCGTGGACAATGTTTTTTACAAAAAGATGACGGGGCTTAAACTTAAGCTCACGCCTACAGAGATTAAAATATGCAATCTCATCAAGTCTGGTCATCTCGCCAAAGAGATCGCCGATATGCTCAACCTTGCCTACACCACGGTGACCCACTATAAAAAGCAAATTAGAAAAAAACTGGGTCTGCAAAATACGGCCATTAATCTTGTGACCTATCTCAACGAAATTGCCAACACCTGATCCCCACCCCCCACCCCAACACACCCCCATTTTACACCCATAATTGACCCACAACACAGCCTTTCGTCAAAGGGCCTGATCCTATATGGGGCACCCTCGCGTTTGTTGTCGTGAGAATCAAGGCGCGCAAATCAAGACAGCTTGGCGGGACAACCAACACAGACCAAAAACAAGGCAGGGTGGCTATGACTAAAATGACAGAAGAGACCAATCTCACATGCAAAAAACATTTTAACCTCTGGGTGGCCTTTATCTTTGGGATGGCGATCACGCTCACGGGGATTGTACTCTTCGACAAGCTTTTTTTTGACAGCACGCAGACACGGACCGGCATTGGGACCAGCGCATCGCTCATCCTGACTGCCGGTGAGCCCGTCCCGTACCTGGGTGTGCAGGCCATCGATCTCGACGAGGCTATCATCAAGACGCTGAACCTGCGCAGTAACGACGGGGTCCTTGTGGGTCGTGTGATCAAAGGGTCGCCAGCTGAAGAAGCAGGGATTCTGCGTGGTGATGTTATTTTAAAATTTGACAGGCAAAAGGTGAAAGATGTGGCCTCTTTTAAAGACATTGTCTCCAACACCTCTGTGGGGGATCGCGTTAAGGTGGGGCTCGTCAGGGATGCCTCGCGGGAGAGCCTGTATGTTGTGATCGGGACAACGCCATTAAGTTCCGCGCTACTGACGGCGGATGCCCCGACGATGCTCGGCAATGTCGGTATCACGGTTTCACCGCTGACCACGTCGTTTTCTCAGCAGTATGGTGTTCAGGATGGGGTGCAGGGCGTGGGTGTGGTTGCTGTGGCACCCGGGAGCAAGGCCGATACCGCAGGCCTGCAATCGGGTGATGTGATTACCGAGGTCAACAACGAAGACGTGACCGACATCAGCTCGTTTATTGGGGCGTTGAGCAGTTCGAGTTCGGCCCTCCTCGATGTAGTCAGGGGGACTGATCAGAGCTATATTTCACTCTCAAATATTTCCTCGGTTTCGGTGACCCCTGGTGCCAATCCGGGCGGGGGTTTGAGGTATGGGGCTACGCCAACGGGCGGTATACCCTTCACCACAGACGATGATGACGACGAAGAAGAGGGTGGGTATCAGGGAAAACCAGAGCTGTTACCGCCGCAGTCCACAAGGACGGCCGGTGCCCCAGATATGTGCAAGTGCCTCTATTGCGGGACGACGCTGGTGCATCCGGTAGGTGTCCCCTGCACGACAATCAAGTGCCCCAACTGTGGCAACTTTATGGTGAGTTCAAACTCGTCCCTGCTCAACGTTTCGGGCAAACCCGAAACAATCCCGCCCATGGGCAACCCCGATGATACCGTGCAAAGCGCCTATACAATTGTCGCACTGCCTATCGCGGGACAGCCAACAGCCGGAATGCCAACAGCCGGGATGCCAACAGCCGGAATGCCAACAGCCGGAATGCCAACAGCCGGGATGCCAACAGCCGGAATGCCAACAGCTGGAATGCCAACAGCTGGAATGCCAACAGCCGGAATGCCCAGTGCAGGCCAGCCCACGGCAGGGCAACCGACGACGGGTGTGCTGATTGCCGGTGGTTCCTCGGGTGGTTCCTCAGGCGGACAACAACAGGGGCGGACTGATGTCTGCGTCTGCCCCGTGTGCGGTGCAACGGTGGCGCACCCTGCAGGCGTGCAGTGTCTCGATCTTAAGTGTCCCAACTGCGGTTCGCAACTTGTGAGCGGGACCGCGCTGATCAAGACATCCAGCAAACCCGAGACCATCCCGCCGATGGGCTCGCCCACTGCGGGGACAAAAACTGCCGGCAGTGTTATGTAAACGACGATCACTGTTTGGGAGATTCCAGAGTCTATGTGGAATTGGATTACAAAAAACCTCACACTTCTTCTTGCAATGTTTATTTTGTTTCATGTGGTGGTGTTTACATGGTTTATTGCCGAAAATTACTACAAGCTGATGAATACCACCAAAAGCGGCACGACAAAGTCGGGGAACACGGCAAATCAGGGCAACAGCGACGATCTGCAGGATATAAAAATCCCCAATGCCGTTTTGGAAAAGACAGCTACTGCCAAGCCGACCACGCAGGCGGCCCTTGTCCTTGGCATTTTAGAGCAGTCCTATGCCCGTGCCATTTCTACGGCAAAGCCCGCGGTTGTTTTTATAGAGACCACATCAGTAAGAACCGTTTCTCTAAAGACTGCGGGTAGTGTGACCCTGGATCCGGCCTTGGCATCTGCCAGTCCCAACCAAAAGATCGGTTCGGGTGTGATCATCGACGAGGATGGTCTGGTCCTCACCAACCACCACGTTATCGAGGACGCGCAGGTGATTTATGTGACCCCCTGCACGGCTCAAAAGCAGAGATACACGGCGAGTCTCATCAGGGCCGATGCGGACCTCGATATTGCGCTGATTAAAATCAATGCCGATGTAAAATTTACAGCGGCGTTGATGGGTAATTCAGACGGGATTGAGATCGGAGAAACCATCTTTGCGGTGGGAAGCCCGTTTGGATTTGAGCACACGGCGACCCGCGGGATTGTGAGCGACACATCCCGTTCATTGATGATTGGCGACAAAAGGTACGATGACATGATTCAAACAGATGCCGCTGTCAACCGCGGCAACAGCGGCGGCGCGCTTGTGAATGGCAGGGGGTATGTGATTGGGATCACGACGGCCATTTATGCCCCCACGGGTGTTTTTAACGGTTTGAGTTTTGCAATCCCCGTCAACAAGATCAGGGATTCGTTTTCAGACATTGTGTATGCGAACTGATTTTTAATACGATGATGAGATTCACTATCATAGCCCTCGTGGTGCTTCTTGGCCTGTTTTTTTTGTTCAACAACATGCATCAAGTTCGCCTGCACCTGTTTTTGGGGCAGTATGTCGAGGTCAGTATGGTGTCGCTGATCATCATGATCGTGCTCCTGACGGTTGCGGGGTATTACCTTGTAAGCCTCTATATCAGGGCTGGTGAGGCCAAGAGGGCGGCGATGAAGTCACGAGGGGATATGGACTCTGACGACATTTAACAAAGGACAAGAGACTAAATGACAACGGACGTGATCAAAACTCAAGAGACCTCAACCACCATCGAAGGGGTGTATTTTAATTCGTTTCTTGTCTACCTTGCGCTGACTGTGGCGATGGTGGCGATTGGGTATCTGGGGTATAGTACAATCATCATTACCAGTGGTTTTTATTTTGGGATTAATATGATCCTTAGCGCGCTGTTGTTCATTGGCATCAGGATCAACAATTACGAGCCCACAGAAAAATACCCCTATGGGATCGGTAAACTGAACTTTGTCTTTGTGGCGGCCGGGGCCTTGATTGTGGGGTTTTCTTCGGTTGTGAACATTTTTATTTCGTACAAGGGCCTGCGCTCGGGTTTCACCACTCAGGCCAGCGCCGTGGCCCTTCTGATGCTGGTGATTTCTGTCGTCGCCAGCGAGATGATGCACAAATACGTTCTTGACAGGGGCAGAATGATCAACAGCCACGCCCTGATCAGGCATGCGTGGGAGGCCCGTGTCTGCACACTGGTTTCAATCGCGTCCATGGTCTTTATTGTCCTCAATCAATTTGGTTACACAAAGATCAGCTACTTTGGATCCCTATTTATCCTGACACTTATTTTTATCATCTGCGTCAAGGTGCTCAAAATAGCGATCGAGGGGCTGATGGACTCTTCAACACTCAAGACGCAAAGGATCAGGGACATTGTTCACATGGTCCCGAGGGTGATCGACGTCGGTAGGATCAGGTCACGCAGCATTGGCTATGAAAAATACGAGATTGATGTCGAGGTGATTGTGGACCCACGTCTCACATACAGGGAGACGGGGGAGATCGAAGACAAGATCAAGCAGGAGGTCCTGAAACTTATTCCCCAGATCGGGACCATCATGGTCAATTTTGCGTGAAGGGGCTTTATCAGGGGACGGCAAAGGGGAGGCAGGCACAGCGTTGTGCTTTAAAAAATAAAAAGGAGACTGTTATGACAAGCGTAATTTTCGGGGTGATAGTGCTTATCCTGGGCGTGTGGGGAATCATCGACAACTGGTACGCGTTCGTAGACTTCGTCTGCGTCTTTGTGCCGCTTGTCATGGTGGTCGGCGGTGCGATCGCGCTGATGGCGGGGATCTACAGTTTTTCCGTCAAGGACAGCTCAAATATCACTTTTACAAATAAATAAAACACATAACCACGGAGATCATCATGGAAAAATGCAAGTTCAAGGACTGCAAGGAGTTTGCCCATAAAAATTCGTTTTGTGACGCCCACTATCAGGAGATCGTGTCCACCATTAAAATGGACGACGATCTCTTTGACCACACAAGGGCACCCGTGAACCCAGGGGTTTCGCCAGCACTTTACATGCAGACGCTGGCGCTCAAGTTTGGCAAGCTCTTTGGCTCTGTGATCAACGCCTATCAAAAGTTTTTTAAGGTTACGATCGAGGACGCGAGTTTTATTCTCGAAAAAAGGGCGGAGATCTCCTTTAGAAAAAAAGAGTACGACAAGGTTGTGCAGAAACTCGAAAAGGTCGTCAAGTACAAGGTTGACGATGCCAACGTGGTCTTTAAGCTGGGCCACGCGTATTCCAAGGTTGGCAGGTTCGCCGAGGCGATCAAGTGTTTTAAAAGGGTGCTTGAACTCGATCCCAACAACAAGGAGGCGTTGTTTTATCTGGGTCGGGCCTACGCACGCGAGGCCAAGTACGATCAGGCCGTCAAGACCCTGCAACAGCTCGTGACACTTGATCCCCTGCACCTTGGGGGGCACTACCGTCTGGGGATTGTGTACGACAAGATCAAAAAATACGACGAGGCCATTAAATCGTTCAGGGAGGCCATTAAAATCAACCCCGATGTTGCCAAAATACACCAGAGCCTCGGCATGAGCCTTGAAAGCAAGGGTGAGCACGACGAGGCAGTCAAGTGTTTTAAAAAGGCCATCGACCTTGGTGAGGATTGATCGTCATTAACACGGGCCGAACACTATGAGCGAGATCAACAAAACCATTTTAAAGACCCTGATTGGGGACGCATCAAGTAAGGTGCCATTTAATCTCAGGGTTGTGTATGCGTTCCTTGCGGCCTTGGTCTTTGTGATGCTGGTCTGGTACCTCGTGTATGTCAACAACCTGTTTACCAGACTTATTCAGGATGTTTTGAGCACGAGGTCGGGGGTTTACAGTGCTGTGCAGATGAGGACCAACCTTCTGCCCGTGTTTATCAATTCCGTTGCGAGTTTTAAAGGACACGAAAAAAATCTTTTTCTGGAGACGACCAAACTGCGCTCCGGCAAGTCAAAGGGGGCAGAAGCAGAAAAGACGGGCGTGAACGACCTGCTTAAAAAAATCGGAAAGGCAAAGCACCTTGGACAGGTGGATGCCTACAGCAAGGGTATTTTGGACAAGATCGCCGCAGTTGCCGAAAACTACCCCGATCTCAAATCCAGCGAGCCCTTTATGCTCCTCATGTCCAAAATGTCCGATGCGGAGCTAGCCGTCTACGAGGCGCGTGTCAAGTACAACACCGCGGTCAACGCCTTTAATAAAGCGGTCACGACGTTTCCAAACAGCCTTTTGGCCCCGCTCTTTGGATTCCCTCGTGAACCCTATTTTGAGACTGTGATGGCCCCTGAATGGGAACACCCCACAGCCGCAACATTAAACGGGGAACAATAAATGCAGTATCCCGAGTGCGAAAGATGTTCATCCTTTGTCGGCCCTATCAGCTTCTGGGGGAACCTTGGGCTCACGCTCCTTAAGGGCGTCATTGGGTATATTTCGGGGAGCCGTGCGGTTGTTGCCGATGCGATTCATTCGGGTGGTGATGTCATCATGGGTGTTTTCATCTACGTCAGTCTTAAGCTGTCGGGCAAGCCGGCGACCGACAGGCACCATTACGGACACGGCAAAATCGAGTTTATTGCCTCGGCCATTGTGGGGATTCTTCTTCTTTTTATTGGCGCGATGATTGTCTCCTACTCATTCATTGCCCTTTATCATGGGGATTTGGATGAACCGGGTGCCTTGGCGGCCTTTGTAACCATTTTTTCGATCATCGCCAACGAGGTGATGGCGCGGCACTCCATTTGCGCCGGAAAACAAATGAACTCCTCCGCCATGTGGGCGAACGGGCTCGAAAACAGGGCGGATGCGTTTTCCTCTGTGGCGGCCCTGTTCGGCGTCATGGGCGCCAAATTTGGTTTTTTGTGGCTTGATCCGTTGGCCGCGTTTGTTGTGGGGCTGTTTATCTTTCACTCGACCTATGTGATCCTTAAAGAGGCCTTTGAGGGGCTTTTAGACAAGGCCGAGGTTGATACAGAACTAAAAACAGAGATCGTGGCGATCATTGCAAAGTGCAAGGATATCTTAAGCGTCAACTACGTCTGGAGCAGACGCAACGGCCAGAAAAAAATTGTTACGGTCGGGGTGACGGTCCCGCCCGAGCTCACAACAAGAGAGGGCAACCGGATCCGTGAGGGTATTGTGCAGGAGATGAAAAAGAAAATAGAAAATATCGACATCATCAATTTAAAACTCATACCACAGGAGTCAACGTAAATGCGGCCTTCAGGAAAAAATAAAATCCTCATCGTGTCTTTCATCCTGGCCCTGTTTTGCGTGTGCATGTTGGTGTTTTTTTACCTCAGACAGCCTCCAACTGCGGGCGCAAAAATAGATATCCCTTGGCTTGGTCTTGATATCAAAACAAGGGAGGCCGTGGCCAACAACACAAGTTCGGCAAGAGGGGTTGCGGTCGCACAAGTGTTTAAAGACTCGCCCGCCGACAAGGCCGGCATTGTGCAGGGTGATGTGATTGTAACTTACAAAAATCTGGCCATCCAATCGGCCAAGGGTCTTAACGACGCGGTCAGGGAATCCAAGGTGGGAGAGGTGGTCCGGGTGGGACTGTTGCGGGGATCATCATCAAAGACCGTCTATGTCAAACTGCAGGGCAGGCCCGATAATGCGTACGAACTTTTGGCAAGCACCACAGACCCTTCAAAGTTGGCGTGGGGGATCATTGTCTCAAGCCCCACACCTGAGCTCAGGGTGACCTATGGTATCCCGCCCGCGCAAAAGGGTGTGATCGTTGTTGCGGTCCTGCCGGACACACAGGCCGCGCGGCTTGGGATTTTGCCCGGTGATCTCATCACGAGTGTCAACAGACAAACCACAGACAGTATTCAGGACTTTTACGACGCGATCACGCAGAACGGGATCAATCAGGTGGTTGTTTTACGAAACGGCCAGACTTATAGCTATATTTTTAAGGTCGATCCCAACAACCCGCCGCTTGCGAGCATGGGGACTCTGGTTGCGGCCAGTGTGGCACGAAAGGTGGCCATCAGCGCGACAGAACCCGATCTCGACTCGCCGGTGGCCTTTCGGTTTGCATCGGCGCCTTACTTTATCCTGTACGACACGCGGTACAACAAATACACGGCCCTCGAAAACCCCATGGCCGATCAAGGCAAGGCACAGGGTGGGCAGATTGCGCAGTACCTCATCAACAATGGGGCCGGTGCTGTGATTACGGGCAGTATCGGGTCAACGGCGTTTCAGTATTTTCAGTCGATGAATATCCCTGTGTATACGGGGAGCCTTGGGATCATCGCCGATGTGATTGAGTCCTACAAAAAGGGCGAACTGACACCGTCCGCCGAGGAGACCCTGCTTTCAAAAAGAAACTTGCTGAGCGGGCAGAACGACGGCCTTCAACAGACTGCTGGTTCCTCCACATCAAACAGGTCTGATCTGTGCCTGTGTACCAACTGCGGGCTTATCCTGTCCCACGCGGCTGGGGCATCGTGCGCACAACTCACCTGTCCCAACTGTGGGGCCAGGCTCACACGCGCCGATGCCGCCACGACCAACCTCAATCAGCCCGCGGTGATCCCCAGCCAGACCACTGCGGGTCAGCCCACGGCGGGGGGGAGCAAGGTGGCCTACACGATCATCGGCGGGACAACCACCATCTACAATGTGGATGATACCGATTTAAGCGGGGCCAAGGCCGCAGAAAACGAGACGCAACAGCCTAACGCCACAAACTCCGGTCCTGCAACGGGCGAGGGGAGCGGCTATCCACCGAACAGGCCCTATACTGTCCCCGGCCAGCAGACCGTTGGGACCACCGGAAACACAACGGGGATACTCTCAGAACCCAAATTGCCGCAGGACCTGAGCTACTCGGCAAGCAAGGACAAAGAAAAGATCGGCAAGGATCCTGTCAACACCGTGGCCTCTCAGATCACCGACAAACTCAAGGACAAGGATAAAGACACACTCAATACCTACGCGGTGGCTCTTATGGGCCCGACGGTGGACTCCGAGGTCGCCGATGATTTTTCAAACGCCCCCTATTTTTTGATCATTCCCTCGCAGGGCAGGGTCGAGATCGTCCCCAACCCCAATGCGACCGATCTTCTCGATAACGACAGGCAGACGGCGCAGTTTATCATCGATGAGGGGGCCACGGTTGTTGTGGCCGAGACCTTTACCGACTCCGCTGTGAGTGCGTTAGAAGAACTTCGCGCCAAGGCCGTCGATGGGATCACCGGCATTGCAAAACAGCTCTTCAATGCGACGTCCAGCACCCAGCAGACCACAACAGAAACCGAATCGCGCATGATGAGACCCGGGACCACCAGTTCATCAACTGCGTCAACGGGGTCATCTGATTCAGAAGAAGAGGGCGGCCCGCCCCCGGGAAAGGGCGGTGGCAAGGCAAAGGGTAAGGGAGAAGCAGAGGAACTGTAAACAAAGGCTTGTTAACCATGACCATCACAAAGACAACCGCTCAGGTATTAATCCTCCTGTTGATCATCGACGCCATCGTTCTCGGGGTGATCATCTTTTTTATCTATTATTATCAGGGGCCCACACTCAAGCTGTCAAACAAGGGGCAGACGGGCACAACTACGGCGGCGCAGTTGACCGCGGGTTATCCCCTGCAGGAATCCTACAGCGCGGTTATTTCAACGGCGCGGGCATCCGTTGTCAACATCGTTGCGGTCAATCCTTTAAGGCTGAGGATGCAGGCACTGCCCAGCACATCCATCTACAGGTTTGAGGACGGCTCGATCGATGATTCAACAAAAAACATTATTGTCTCGGGTGTGGTGATCAGTCCGGATGGCTACATTTTGACAAATTATCATTCGCTCGTGGGCGCAGAGGCCGTTTATGTCAACGTGTACGGCGGTTCGCCAAACAGGTTTCTGGCTCAAATGGTTTCGTTCAGCGAGTTTTATGATCTCGCTGTGATTAAAATCCCTGTCAAAAATCTGCCCGTGGCCCGGCTTGGGGATTCAAGCAAAATCGAGACGGGGGATATTGTCTTTGCAATCGGCAGTCCCTTTGGTTTTGAACACTCCGTAAGTTCGGGGATTATCAGCGATGACAAAAGGGATGTCGCCATCGAGGGTGTTGTGTACGCCGATATGATTCAGACGGACGCCGCAATCAACGTGGGCAACAGCGGCGGCCCCCTGATTGACGTACAGGGCAGGGTGATCGGAATCAATACGGCCATCTGGGCGCCAACCGGTGTGTTTACCGGTGTGGGTTTTGCGATACCTGTCAACCGCGCCCGGGAGGTCATGAGTTTGAACGATTTATAACCTAGGTAGGTTTTTTCTACGCGCTTCGGCAACAATTTTTGCACGGTGCCCGCCCGCGTAGACTTTTCAGCTTTATGCGGGTTATGATCCTATGAAAAAGACCGAAAGAACCATAGAGATCGGATTTAAGAATCAGCAGAACAAAAAGCCCGTGACGGTCAAGGTGGCAAACGGGGAGAGGCTTGCCCTGCTTGTTGAGGTGGTCGATGACGAGAAAATCAAGGTGAGGCCCGTCGACAAGAAAGAAGATTTTTTTAATATCCCCGATGGCATCAGGGAGAAGCTCCGTTGGATTTACAGCAACACCCTTTGGGATGTTAAAAACACAGCGGAGTTTTTGGGTGCTGTGGCCGGCGTTGGTGTTAAATGCGCCAAAAATTTTGACACAGTGTTTTTGTCCAAGATGCACGAGGTCAGGGATGTCCTGCTCAGCAATAAAAAGGACAAGACAGATCAGGGGTAGCTTTTTTATTGTATCAACCCGATCTCCAAGACAGCAATGGGTTGGCTTGGGGGTCATATTAAGGAGAAACGTATGCTGTATGCTCTGATTATTATCGCATTGATTATTGCCGTGATCATTCTGTTTGGACAGGTCAAGAAACTTAAAAAGCGTCTTGATACAGGCACCATGGGCGCCGACAAAAAGAAAGGCTTTGGCGAAGCAGATGCGACCAAGGTCTAGTGTTGGATCGATGCCGACATTTGGGGGTGTTGAAAACTCAGCATCTCGCATAAGACACAACTTGAGTGCCTTTGTCCCGCAGAGGGTCAAGCGGGGGTGTGGTGTTTTTATAACAGCCCCTTTACCTGTAAGGGATACAAGGCAGGGAGGTCTTTTGTTATGACTGCAATATTGTTTCTGGGGGTGTTCTTTGGCCTTATCAGTTCGGGGATTGCCTACGATAGGGGCAGGAGTGCCGTGTTTTGGTTTGTCTTTGGCTTTCTCTTTCACATTCTGGGACTGATCGTGATCTTTCTCCCGCGTGTGGCACGGGCAGGGGTAAACCGCGAGTGTTCAAACTGCAAGGAGATCATCAAAGACAAGGCGCGGGTGTGTCGTTACTGCGGCAGTTCCGCGTCTTAAAAAAAGGGGAGGGTTATGGATAAAATAATCGGAGGGATTCTTATCCTTGCCGGTGGCATCTATGTGATCCACAAGACCAAGGTCTGTAACAAGATAGGGGAAAAGGCAAAGCGGATGGGGGGGATCATCAAGGATTCCTTCATCGAGGGATACACCGCTGTTGTGAGGGCGGCCTGACCCTGTCTATATATTATGTGTTGATGTGATGAGGACCCCGGATGGGGCGCAATCGCAGACGGAGCGTGGTTCTCCGTGCCGGTCCTGTCTGTTTGTATCCGGGCGGGGATTGGCCTGTGGTTATTGGGTGGTGGTTTAATTGTTAATGAGGAGATAATAAAATGATTAGTCTATCAATAGGATTCATTGTGATGATCTTGGGTTTATGGGGGCTTGCCGCAAACTGGTACGCCTTTGTTGATTTGGCCTTTGCCCTTGTGCCGTTTGTACTTGTTGTATTGGGGGTTATTGCGGTTGTCTCCGGTATTAAGGGCATGCGCGAGAAAAACTGGTCATAACGGGAGATATTCGCCATAAGGAAAACATATTTTTATGAAACAACAGAGCAATAAAGAAAAGTTACTGGATGATATTATCGACGATATCAAAACCGGTTCAAAATACGTTGTTGAGGTCCTTTCCGAGTGCGCCGATGAAATCATCGAACGCGGCTCACAGGCCCTCAAAAAATTAAGGCAAAAAAAATTGCCACGAAAGGAACAGCGCTGATGGAAACACGGGATCCGAACAAAGAGGGTTTTTTGTCAGGTGTTAAAGAGGCGTTGCATGAGGCCCATGACCGCCTGATTCTATTTGAAGACAAAATTTTCAAGGGTGTGGACGGGACGGTCCCCGAGAGAAAGATGACCCTTGTGTTTAGACTGCTGGGGGCGGCGGTGGGGTCCGTTGAAAAAACCGTTAAATCTTTTTTGCCGGAAAAGTTTACAAAGAGGGATGCCGCTTCCAAAGGGCAGGAACAGGCGGTTGTGCAGAAGGCCGAGGCCGATAAAAAAACGCCTGTGCCAGAGAGCTCGTCGCCCGTTGAGACGTCTGACAGCACAAAAAAAGCAGACACGCCCACAAAAAAATTAAAGACAGAGACGATAAAAAAAACCGAGCCCGTGAGTCCGCCCCCTGTTACGATAAAACAGGATAAATCAAAGGCGGGGGAGTAAAAACAAACCAAGGCAAAAAATGTTTCGTAAAGATTATAAAGTCTGGATTGTTTTTTTTATCAGCGTCGCCATTCTTTTTCTTGCTGTCTTTGCGAACTACAGGGACTTTTATCGCAACTACATTGCAAGCGACAGCATCAGTATTAATATCGATACCCCTGTGCCTGTCTTAACCAAGGTATCGCAGGATTCTCTCAGCACGCAGACTTGGCTTGGGATTGAGGGGATCGATGTGACAGATGCCATTGCCGGCATTGCGGGACTTAAAAAAACAGCGGGTGTTTTTATCACCAAGGTGATGGCGGGTTCGCCGGCCGCACTGGCCTCTGACGGCGGGCTGAAAAAAGAGGATGTGATCGTCAAGTTTGACCGTAGAACTGTGAAGGATGTGGCAGGGCTCAAGTCGCTGATTGCCGGCACACAAGCAGGGGACATCATACGGATCGAGGCCGTGCGTGAAGGCGACAAGGCCGCTTACTATACGCAGATGGAGCTCAGGCCCAGCAACGCCAAAATTATACAGGTCGCGGGGACTTCTGGTAGTACGCAGAAGAGTACCTCAGCCGATGCGGGGAGTGTCTGGCCGACGATCCTGCTCGTTCTTCTGGCCCTGATGGCCGCACATTACATTTTTTTCAGGCCTCAAAAAATTGTTTTAAAGAGTAAAAGAGTTGTCCAGCGTTTTACCGCGGCGGAGAGGCTCATGCACCTTCTCCTGCTCCTTGGTTTTTTGACGCTCACAGTGACGGGTTTTGCCCTTTACAGTCTTGACAGCAAGACCATTACGGCACTCGATATCAGGGACTCGTTTATCATCATTCATGTCGTGGCGGGGGCTGTCTTTGCCTTTTCGCTCTTGTGGACGCTGGTGAGATGGCTTAAACACGCCTACTATCTTGATGCCTACGACATCAACTGGCTCAAAAATTTTGGTGGCTATCTCTCTCGGGAAAGACATAAAAAACACCTTCCGCAGGGCAAATTTAATGCGGGTCAAAAGATTTTTTTCTGGCTCCTTATGTTGATTGGTACGGCCGTTGCGGTTACGGGATTTATTATCATCATCAACAATCCCGAAATCTTCACTGGCAAGACCATCGTTGGGCAGTTTGATTATAATCTACACATTGCCCTTGCTTATATTATTCTGATCCTCGTGATGATTCATTTCTACCTGGTGGTGTTTCTCAATCCGGGCGTGGTTTATTCCATGCTCCTGGGTTATGTCTTTGAAGAGGTCGCCGAGGCCCACAGCCTGCTCTGGATCAAGCGAAAACGGCGCGATGACGGGATGCCTATTTATGACGACATATAAATCCGCTCATATTCTTCTTTTGCCTGTTGTTGTGATCATTGTTGTGTTGTTTTCTTTCCGCTTGTTCGCACAAGAGGCTTCGGACGGCAATGATGCCGCCATTGCCTATCGTTTGTACACCGCGGGCAAATTGATCGAGGCAAAAGAGATTTACACGGGGCTTGTTAAATCCAAAAAGGCCGGTATTGACGTGTTTAACAACCTGTGCGCGATTCATTATGAGCTGAAGGAGTATAGTGAGGCAGAGTCCATGTGTCTCAAGGCCGTGGTCGCCGACAAAAGTATTTTTAACGCGTATTTTAATCTTGGTCTAATTGCGCGTGACCGCAACAAGACAAAAGAAGCCGTGGGTTACTTTGAGAAGGTCCTGCGTCTGAATAACGGACATTTTTTTTCCCTGTTTCATTTGGGGAATATCCATCAGGGGCGGGGCGACTGCGCACAGGCAGTCATGAAATATCAGGAGGCCCTTGACAAGGCAGACGAACAGCAGGGGCATCTTGCTGATCTCTATTACAACATGGGGATTGCCCAAGTGGCCTGCAAAAAGCACGGGGAGGGCATTAAAAACTACCACAGGGCGCTCAAGCATGCGGGGAAAAATGTGGCAGACATCTATTACAATCTGGCCAATGCCCTGCGTGAGCAAGGCAAACCCAAAGAGGCCGTGTTGTATTATCAAAAGACCATCGCCACAGACAAAGGCTACATCAGTGCGTACAACAATCTTGGCGTGACCTATTCTGATATGGGGCAGGATGACAAGGCGCGTGAGATTTACGAAAAGGCCCTGCACATCAAGGACAACCTTGAGGTCCTGTATAATCTGGGGCTTTGCTATCACCACAAGGGTGACAACCACACGGCTTACGCGTATTTTAAAAGGGCACTCGATCTCAGTCCGGACGACACACGGGTTTTATCAAGTCTCGCCCACGTGAGGGGGTACCTCGAAGATGCCTCTTACGAAAAGACACTCTTATCAACAGACAATATCTGTAGTGAGCAATCTCCGCTACACTTGGGGCATAATGAAAATCCGTGATCATTTAAAAAGCTGGCTCACGCCGGTCAAAGACTGGAGCAACGTTGTTGACAAACAGGTGAAGGACCTTGTTGACGACTTTGCCGAGGGGACAAAGACCCTTTCGGCCCCGCTGGCCGACTTGAAGAGACGTCGGGCCAAGAAACTGAGCAGGCGTGATGTGAGGGTTTTTGAAAAAAAATTAAAGGAATTGCTTGTGGCAAAGGCCGCAAAGTACAGCGAGCTGGGTATTTCGGGGAAGGATCTCAAAAGGCTCTCGGCTGAAATGACCCAGTGTCTTTTGTATTCGCTGACAAGCCGGCGCACCCCCGAAGAGATCATCAACGCCCTGCGTGATGACCTTGAGATGCGTGACGAGGTTGTCGAGATGATCCTGTCGCGGTCTACCGGTTCTGAGGCGACACGACAGACGCGGGTTTTTTTAAACATTCTCTTTTCGGGAGATCGCGACCTTTTGAGTCTCTTAAATTCTCAGAAGGGGAACAATTTGTAGCTAATCACAAGGAGATGATTTATGGCACTCGAAGACCTTGCAGTCGAAAACGGGATGGGCGCGCTTAACGGTCTCAAGTCGATCGGACTTTCCTCAAACACGACGATCGCGACGACGGTGACCGTGAGCGGCACCCTTCTCATCATCAGCGGGGTGATCATTATCGGTCTCCCCCTTGCCATCATGGCCGTCGAGTTTGTGCGCAAACACGGGAAAAATGGCGCAGACTTGGATAAGAGCCCCCACGAAAAGGGATTTTTTTCCCCAAACAGCAAGGTGCTTCTTTCTATGGCACTTGGTGCCACATTGCTGATCAGCGTTGGGACGGCGATGCTCCCGCGGACCCTGACCATCATGGTCATTCACATCATCGCAGGGTACACCTGCCTTGCCCTGTCGTTTGTACACATCTATCAGTACCGCAAGGTGATCAGGTCGCAGGCAAAGAAGTTCTGGTCGTTTTTGGCCGTTTCCAAAAAAACGCCTCAATTGAGCGCAAAACAGGCTTAAGATTTGGTACGCTTAGGGCTTCATTTGTTATGGTGCGATGAAGAAAAACAAATCACAGAACGCCGTCGATATCCAGTCTCTGCGCAATTTTTTGTATTCCAATGCCGAACGGGGAGAGCTTGTCGAGCTGACCCAGATACTCAAGTGCCGCGTTGAGGACGACAAAAAACTGCTGGTCTGGAATGTAGTGCAGGCCCTCTACGCGCGGTTTCAGACCCCCCTGGGTTACATCACACGCGACCCCACTCTTGATCAGATGTGCGACAAGGCGGCCAAAAGGCTCAAAACGGGTAAGCTGGAGGGTGAGGGGTGGAAAAAACTGCATCATTTTTCCGTTAAAGTCTTTGAAAAAATCTTAAAATCAATGCCACAGGAAGAGAAAGAAAAACTCTTAACCGAGATGTGGAACAAACTTGATGACGAGCAAAAAAAGGAGATGAAGGATAAATTCAACGTGGCCAACATGAATTCATTTATTCATTCGAGCGAGGTCATGGTGGCGCACACGCTGGGTTTGCACCTTGCAAGGGAGGTTGCCATATACACCGCGGCGACCATCATCAGGCTTAATCTTGGTGTGGGGATCACGCTTGCGGCAAGCACGGCATTAAGCCGCGGCATTGCGGTTTTTTTGGGGCCTGTCGGGTGGGCACTCCTTGCCCTTTCGGTCAACGATTTTATGGGGGCAAATTACAAGAGAGTCATTCCGGCGCTTCTCACCATGAATATCATCAATATGAGGGCACACCCGTCCTGTATCAGTTTTAACCCAATGCCTTGAGCACCTTAAGGAGTTTTTCTTTGTTGGCGTCGAGTATTTTATTTTTGATTTTATTTTTGAGATCTTCGCACTCGTCTGATTTTTTGTGCGGCTTTGGTTTTGCCAGACCCAACGCTTCCCTGATGGTGTTGGCGTATTCGAGGGGGTTGACGGGTTTTTCTAAAAAGTAAATGACCGACTTAAGCGCCTCTTTTTGAAGCTCCTGTATGTCTTTTTGGCCCATTTCGTCCTTGCTGTGGGCCGTCACCACGACAAAGGGGACCCCGTCTACTATTTTATTGCCCTTGACGTACCTGAAAAATTTGAGCCCCGTCATCTTGGGCATGACCAGATCGAGTGAGATGACATCTGGTTTTTTCTTTTTGATTTGATCGAGCGCCTGCTTGCCGTTGCCGGCAAGTACTGTATTAAAACCATGATCCTCAAGGATGGTCTTGAGGTAAATCTGCACGTTGGGTTCGTCATCGATGATCAGAACTGTTTTATTGTCGGTCTTGTTCATAAATTTTGCCCCCGTGATTAACGGAATTTTATTTGTGCTATTCGGCAGGTTTTGGCAATTGTTTTCTTAAAAATTTTATGACGAATTCCGAACCTTCACCCTCGGTTGTGTTGACCTCTATTTTACCGCGGTGCTGTGACACGATTTTTCTGGTCATGAGGAGTCCCAGCCCCGTTCCCTGCCCTGAGCCCTTGGTTGTAAAAAAATTGGTGAAGATCTTTTGCTTGGTGTCGTAATCCATGCCGCACCCGTTATCCTTGATCCTGAAGACGATGGCCCCGTCCTCCTCATAGCAAAACAGGGTGACACAGAGCTTCTTGTTGTCGCTGACAAGACAGGCATCGATCGCATTGGAAATCAGATTGGTGAGCGCTGTGTGAATACCTTCGGGATCCAGGTACGCCTTGTCGACCGGCATGGGAAAACTGCCTTTAAGTTCGATGCCGGACTGTTCGCAGACAACCTTGAAGAGGGCGATGACATCATTGGCGATCTGGACGGGATCGGCCATGGTGAAGTTTGGTTTTGTTCCCTTTGCAAAGCTTAAAAATTCCTTAACGATGGTGGAAATTCTGGAGATGTCGCTTTCAAGCATCTGCCACCCCTGCTTGACCAGTCCATCGTCCTTTCTTTTAAGACCTGAGTTGACCACGTACATACCGCCTTCGAGTCCCATGAGGATGTTTTTAATCGTGTGTGAGAGCCCTGCAATGGTTTGACCAACAGCGGCGAGGCGTTCTGCCTCGAATTTTTCGTGCATGGCTTGCTCAAGCTGTGTCTCGAGATGCATCATTTCTGAGATGTCCTGTGAGATTTCGATGGCCAGGTTGACCTGGCCCTTGTCGAACAAGAGCGGGGCCACGGTTGTCATGTAGTGGGACTCCGTGCCATCTTTATCGATGCCCGTTTGCAACCCCCTTTGTTTTCTCCCAGTTTTAAAGACCTCGCGGGCGACACAGTCTTCACAGGGCTGGTTGCCGTTTTTGTACATCTCGTAACAATAGGTTTTGCCCTGATGGCTAAACTTGTCGTTAAAAAACCCGTTGGCCTTGACGACCCTGAAATCCCTGTCGATGACGGTGATGTAGCAGGGGACGTTGTCAAAGATCAGCTTGTACTCATTTTCGATGGCCACCTGTTCGGTAATATCGGCCGACATCTCTACCACAAAAGCCACACGGCCGTCATCGTCAAAAAGGGGAAAATAGCGGACAAGGTAAAAATTGAGCTTGCCGTCCTTGTTGTAGCCCTGTTCCTTGGAGGAAAACACCTTTCCCGACTCAAATGTTTTTTTTGCCTTGCAGCCTGCACAGATTTGCGCGGAATGTTTGTAGGCCTCGTGGCACATTTTGCCCTTCCAATCGCCGTATGTTTTTTCAAATTCCTTGTTGGCTATGACAATGCGGTTGTCGCAATCGATCACGGCAATACTCATCGGGACCTGGTTAAAAAGCTCTGTGCGGAGTTTGTTGACTACTGCTTGTTTTGGCATGTTTGTGTGTTGTTGTCTTTATGCAAATTGGGCTTTAATGTCGTATTGATAAAGTTTAAAAGATTTGCGGCATTGATGGGCTTTTCGAAAAAAGCATCGGGTGCGGTGATGCCGTTTGTTTCTGTGAGTCTGTCGAACAGTTTTTTAAAGCCATGCACGGCATTTTCGACGGCGCTGATGACAACAACGGGAATGTTGTGCAGAATCTGGTTCTGCCGGATGTCTTTGTAGAGTGAAAGACCTGTCTGCCTGGGCATCATGATATCGAGACAGATGAGGTCTGGTTTTTCGTTCCCGGCCATTTTTATGACACATGCGGGGTTTGTTGATGACACAACAGAGTACCCATTGTCCTCAAGCAGGACCTTGAGGTATCCGACAATGTGTGGTTCGTCATCGATCACGAGGATTTTATTTTTGCCTTTTGCTGCCGTCACAGATATTTTTTTACAGACAATCAATAGAGTCTGTCGGGTTGACAGACACTAAATAAGTTTTTTAATCATCTTGATCAGGGCATCTCTGTCGATGGGTTTTGGCATAAAACCCTCTGGCGGTGGGACTGATTTGCGGGTGCTTAAAAACTTTTTAAAATCGTCGGGGCTCCCTGCATAACCCGTGACACCGGTGATGACCACGACGGGAATTTTTTGAAGCGTCTTGTCCTCTTTGAGTGTCCTGTAGACCTTGATGCCGGATTTATCGGGCATGCTGATATCGAGCGTGATGAGGTCGGGCTTTTCTTTTTTGGCCAGATCAAGCCCCACATCACCGCTTGTGGCGACAACGGTGCCGTAACCGTGGTCTTTAAAGAGTGTGTCGAGGTAAGTGATGACATTCTGCTCGTCTTCGATAATGAGTATTTTTTTCATAATATCTCCATTTTGTTTGAGGCCGCAGGGTTTGCGGCGGTTAACACCTGACCTTAAGCCATTTTCCAATTTTTGAATGTCTTTTGAGTTTCAATTTTTTCTGGGAAAGATCCTCAAGGGTAAAATCCTTTAATATGTCGACAATGTGTGTGTTGACGAGTTCCCAGATTTCTCTGGCATTACATTTTTTATAAAACTCGCAGCTGTTGGGGTTTTTTACACAATCGATGAGTTTGATCTCTCCGGAGGACGCCACAATAATATCGTATAGAGAAACAGCAGAAGGTTTTCTGTTTAAATAATGACCGCCGTATTTTCCCGATACGCTTTTGACCAGACCGCTTATTTTTAAAGGGACGATGAGTTGTTCGAGATATCTTTGTGAGATTTTTTGTTTTTTGGAAATCTCGTTGAGGCTCACGGGTTTTTCCACGGAGGCATGATCTGCAAGATAGGTCATGATACGGACCGAATATCTGCTCTTGGTGTTGATTTTCATTTTGTGTCCCCAACAAACCAGACAAATTTCGCCAAAGCGCTAAATCCGATAAAACCGATATGTGTTACCCGATGGAGTCAGTTCTAAATTCTGGACGCTGTTTTGTCAATGATGATTGTGTGTTATTTAAACTCAAAAGCTTGTCAATAAAATGAGCCTTGTCATAAAATTTACAGGGTTATTTATAAACAACCTCTCGATCTAATCAAACAATGTCGGGCCTTGCATGGCTGATATGAGTTGACTTCTTTAAAAATTTTAATATACACATGGCCAGTTTAAATCTGTATAATACCTACTACATTACACGGAATTAAATCGAAAGGGTGAACTCATGGTTGATGCAATCAACTGGGACGAAAAAGAACGCATGTTACTTGATCTTGGTGAGGTTAAGGGTTGTTTTAAAAGATGCCTCGAACCGTTGATGAATGTTATGGGCGATCAGGCGGCTGTTCCGGTGCAGACTTTAGCAGACAAATGGACCATGCTGGTCAACGGCAAGCCCTGGGATCTATTGTGCGACAGGATCTGGCATCCCAGATTTTCACCCGACGGCCGGTTGACAGCCCTTGTGCAATTAGACGACCAGTGGGCTCTGGCCGTGGACGGCGTGCTCAGCGAAGAGCGCTTCGATTTTATCTGGAACCCCAAAACCAGCCCTGACGGCGCGCATATTGCGGCCCTGGTTAAAAAGGACAACCGTCATACCGTCCTTGTCGATGGCAAAACGTGGCAGCACAACTACATCTCCATCCGTGATTACGCCCTCGATCATCAGGGCAATGTCGCCGCTACAGTACAGGTAGAGCCGTTGGCCGAGGCTGACATCGACAAATTCTTTCAGGGCACATGGAGTGTGGTTTACAACGATGTGCTCTGGCAGAACAAATACATCAATGCCTACACGCCGGTTATTGGTCCCGACGGCCGCACAGTTTCTGCAGAGGTGCGCACAGACAGACTGGACTACACCATTGCCATCGACGATCGTGCGTGGTCCACAAAATATGAGTGTGTCTGGGAGCAGGCGCATCACCCCAAAACAAACGCCGTGGTTGCTCCGGCCCTGCACTCTGGTGGTTGGTCCATGGCATCAAACGATGGTTTTATCTGGGACAAAAAATACGCGCAGCTCTGGCACCCCAAATTTTCACCCGATGGGACAAGGCTTGCGGTTATTGCATCTCCCACATTTGGTAGATGGACTATCGCGGTGGATGACCAACCATGGAAGGCTACATTTGGCGATGTGGTGCTCGATCCCGTGTTTGGCGCGGACAGCCGGCATGTTGCCGTGGTGGTTAAAGATAACGAGCGGTGGTCTGTTGCCGTTGACGGCACGGTGTGGGGCGATACGTTCGACATGTGCTGGGATCCGGTCATCAGTCCCGACGGGGCGACGACCCTTGCCAAGGTAGAAAAAGGCGGCCGATACGCCATTGCGATCAACGGCAGGACAGGGGGGCAATCCTTTGATGGCCTGTGGTCGCCACTTTTTAGCCCCGATAAAAAGTCTGTTCTTGTCAAGTGCCGTGAGGGGGACAGGTTTTACACCAGGGTTGTCGGGATTGGTGAATTGCTCAGTTAACAAACGCTTTGCAAAGGGAACATAACCATGTACGCACTTCTTACTGGGCCCCTGTTGTGGCTAAGTCTCCTCGTTTTTTTTATTGGCAGTCTTTTCAGAATCATCCAGATGTTTCGGCTCGCAAAAAAAGAAAAGGTCATTTACCCGTACATGACGGTCAGGCACTCCTTAAGGTCCATTATCCACTGGATTGTCCCCTTTGCCGGCAGAAACATGAGACTCAGGCCCTTTATGACTATCGCCACCTTTGCCTTTCACCTCTCGCTTTTTGCAGCCCCGTTATTTCTTGTGGCTCACAATGTTATTCTCGATGCACGGTGGGGGGTGAGTCTGTGGGTGCTCCCCGAGACAGTGGCCGATGTGCTGACCCTGATTGTCATTGCCGTCTGTGTTTTTTTCTTTGTCCGAAGGATGTTTGCCCCAGAGGTCTTGTACGTCACATCGTGGGGAGATGTTATTCTTCTTGTGCTGATTGCGCTCCCTTTTGTGACAGGCTTTATCGCACACCATCAGTTTTTTGCCTCTAGGGCCGTGTTGATTGCCCACATAATTCTTGGCGAGATTATGCTGATGCTTGTCCCGTTTACACGCCTTAGTCACATGCTCTATTTCTTTTTTACACGGGCCTACATGGGCTGTGAATTTGGCAACGTCAGAAACTCAAGAGACTGGTAAAAGGAGATCTCCCGATGTTAGCAAACAGAAGAGAAGTCGCGGACCCCGGAATCGACAACGCGCTTAAAAAACTCACCCCCGAAAAAATAGAGGCCGTGGTCAGAAAAGTCTTTAATCCCAAAGTTTCGGCACGGCTCAAGGTGTATCTCGATACCTGCGTTCACTGTGGTCTTTGTTCCAATGCCTGTCATACCTACAACTCACGCGACAAGGACCCCCGATACTCGCCTGTTGGCAAGGTCAAGCAGACGATCTGGGAGATCATTAAAAAAGATTATAAAGTCGATGCCGGATTTATCAAACTTGCCGCACGAATCGCCTTTGTCGAGTGTAACGCCTGCAGGCGGTGCAGCATGTACTGCCCGTTTGGGATCGACATCGCCTTTTTTATGATGACCATCCGCAGGATCTGTCACCTGCTGGGTGTTGTTCCGCAATATCTGCAGGACACAGTCAACAGTCATTCGACTACCATGAACCAGATGTGGGTTCAGCAGGACGACTGGATTGACGCCCTGCAGTGGCAGGAGGACGACGCCAATATGGAGGTTGCAGGGGCGCGAATCCCTCTGGAGGTTGAGGGCGCCGATTTTATGTACTCCGTCATTGCGCCCGAACCCAAAATACTGGCACAGCTTCTCGCAAACATGTCCATCATCGCAACCAAGGCCGGTCTTAATTGGACCATGCCGGCGACAGACGGCTGGGACAACAGCAATATGGCCATGTATTCGGGCGACTTCGAAACCATGGCGCGTGTCGAAAAACTCCATTGGGAGACCGCACTCAGGCTCAAGGTCAAAAAGGTTGTCATGGGTGAGTGCGGTCATGCTTTTAGGGGTGCGGTTTACGACGGGCCCAAATGGCTCTCGTGGCGCAAAACGCCCATTCCCATGGTGCACGCGATCGAATTTTATTACGACCTCTTAAAAAGCGGCAAGATCAAGGTGGCAAAAAAATTTGCTGAGCCCGTGACGGTGCAGGACCCCTGCAATGTCGTGCGGGGCAGGGGGCTTGGCAAAAAACTCCGTTACATCATGAATGCCCTGTGTGCCGATTTTCGCGATGTCGAACCCCGCATGGAGCACAACTACTGCTGCGCGGCCGGCGGTGGTGTGATCAACTGCGGTGCGCCGTGGAAACGGGACAGGGTCGAGGGTAACAAGGTCAAGGCCGAGCAGATTAAACAAACAGGGGCCGATGTCATTGTCACGCCCTGTCACAACTGTCACAGTGGCATCGAGGACATCATTGGCTTTTACAAGTTAAAGGTGCATGTCAAGTTTATCAGCGAGATCATGGTCGAGGTCATGGAGAAGTAGGGGACAAAAACATGAAAAAACTTTTATTTGCATCTGCCTTGGTTACAGGATTTGTTTTTCTGTCGGTCGCAGAGGTCTCTTCGGGGACCGTCAGCAAGGTTTTTAAAAAGGGCACTGAGGCCAATGGTTCTATTCCAACCATCGCGCACTCCGAACTCTTCAAGCTCGAGAGGGCGCCAGTCGTGTTTAATCACGACGCGCACAACGAGGTCCTCGGCTATCCCGATTGCACAACCTGTCACCGTCAAGATGCGCAGGGCCAACCGGCGTACACATTTTACAACGATGAAGAGGCTCATGATAAAACCCTTTTTATGCAGCGTTATCACTCAAGCTGTATCAGGTGTCACGAGGTAGAAAGCAAAGGGCCGGTGATTTGTGCCGAATGCCACAACAAAGACAACGCGCCATACACCTCAAAGGTATTTTTTGAACACTCAAAACACAGGGAGGTCTTGGACAAGGGTTGCAACAGCTGTCACCCCAAGGGCAGGGAGGAAAGGCCCTGCACCGCGTGTCACCAAAAGACAGATGCTGACACTTTGTCCCTCCGCAAAATTTATCATAAGGCCTGTTTTGACTGTCACTACAAGTCAAATCACAAACAACAGCGCTGTGCGCAGTGTCACGATGCCTCGGTTAATCACCAAATAAAGGTCGTTGCCCACTCGTACTCAAAGACCGATGTGATCACCATGACCAATCCGGGAAACACCATGTCCCCTGTTATTTTTGATCACAAAAAACATGAGCGGGTGGCGGGGCATGGGGATTCCTGCAGGGGCTGTCATACACTGCATGTGCGTTCCATCGATCACTTTAAGGACTTTGAAGAGACCAGCAGGTTTTGTGCGGACTGCCACAAAAAGGCGGGCCTTGTCCCCGAAGAATCTTCCAAAAAGCTTTATCACGACGAAAATGTGGCCACAAGCTGTGTGGGATGTCATAAGCAAAGCGGCCGCGGTCCACTTAAGGATAAATGCTCAAATTGTCATCAGGGTCAGGAGAGGGCCGTGCAGATTCATGTGCAGGCAGGTGACTCCGTGATGATCTCGTCGATCTCCGAAATTTACGAGCCTGTCGCCTTTCCGCACAAAATGCACGAGGTCATGATCGGCTGTGAGTCCTGTCATCACAACAGCCCCAAAAATCAAAAACCCGCGTGCCGGATGTGTCATGCGCAGTCCGACGAATTTCATAAGCTCGACAAACCCGGCCTTCGCGGGGCCTATCACAGGCAGTGCGTGGATTGCCACGAGCACATGCAAAAGGGTCCGGTGAAGTGTGTTGATTGTCACGCAAAAAAGGAAGCGCGATGACTGTAAGCAGAAGAAATTTTCTCAAATTAATGGGCCTCGCCGCAGGGACCCTTGCTGTGGGTCGTGTCCAAGCGCACACCGGTGGATCTGACACCGCAGAGGGTGGGTTTGGGATGCTGACCGACATCAGTCTCTGCATTGGTTGCAGGTCGTGCGAACAGGCCTGTCACGACATCAACGCCATGCCTGAGCCGGATGAACCCTTCACCGATCCCGGCGTTTTTAAAAAGTACAGGCGCATGACAGAAAAAACCTACACCGTTGTCAATAAATTTAACAGCGTTTACAAAGAAGGTCTCCCCGTTTACACAAAAATTCAATGCATGCACTGCCAGGACCCTGCCTGTGTCTCTGCGTGTCTTGTGGGTGCACTACAAAAGACCAAAGAGGGGCCTGTCCTTTGGGATTCCTGGAAATGCATGGGCTGTCGTTACTGCATGATTGCCTGCCCCTTTGAGGTCCCTGCCTATGAATATCACAAGGGGATCGAGCCCAGGGTCATGAAGTGCACCATGTGTTACCCTTTGGTCAAACAGGGGGGTATCCCCGCCTGCGCGAGTGTTTGCCCCGTAGAAGCCATCAAATTTGGTCCCAAAAAAGAACTGCTCGGGTATGCAAGGGAACGCATCAAACAGCACCCCGACCGCTACATCAATCACATTTACGGGGAGCATGAGGTTGGCGGGACAGACTGGATTTACATAGCCCCGCAGGATTTTGCCACGATGGGTTTTTTAAGCCTCTCCCCCGAGGCACCGCCACGACTTACCGAGGCCATTCAGCACGGGGTCTTCAAATATTTTATTCCCCCCGTTTTGTTATTTGGTGTACTTGGTTTAACCATGTTTCTTACAAAAAACAATGGCGGGGAACAAAATGACTCACACCACACGTCGCTAGGGGACGGGGGCGGGCCTCACGTCAAAGGAGCAGTCAAAAAATGAGCACGCATGGACACGCACGCCCCATTTCAAAAAAACTTTTGACCCCGGGTTTTTATGCCATGGCGGTCTTGTCGATTATTGGCATCACCATTGCCCTGTACCGTTTTGCCTTTGGCATGGGGACCGTGACCAATCTCGACAACAATTACCCGTGGGGCCTGTGGATTGGTGTTGATGTGGCCTCCGGCGTGGCCCTTGCGGCAGGTGGTTTTACCACGGCGTTTCTTGCGCACATCCTGCACCGGCACAAATACGAGACCATCGTGAGACCCGCTCTGCTCACGGCCATGCTGGGGTATACCTTTGTGGGACTCGGTGTGTTTACGGACCTCGGAAAATACTACAACATCTGGCACCTCATGCTCCCCTCGATGTGGCAGTTTAACTCTGCGCTGTTTGAGGTAGGCATGTGCGTGATGATGTATCTCACGGTCTTGTACATTGAGTTTCTGCCCCTTGTGACCGAACGCTTTATTGGCAGGGTCGATCTGCCTGGGATACTTGCTACTATTAACAAGCCGGTTGATGCGTGTTTAAGGATCGCGCAAAGGACTTTGGACAAGCTTATTTTTGTCTTTGTCATTTTGGGGGTTGTGCTCTCCTGTGCCCACCAGTCGTCTCTTGGCACACTCCTCACCATTGCGCCGTACAAGGTACACCCGCTGTGGTGGTCGCCGTTTCTTCCCCTGATGTTTTTGCTCTCCGCCATCGCTGTTGGTTACCCGATGGTGATCTTTGAATCCATGTGGGCCCATAAATCTTTTGGGCTCAAAAACGACATGCAGACGCTCTCTGCGTTGGCACGGATCATCCCCTTTACCATCGGGCTTTACCTCGCGGTCAAGATCGGCGACCTCATTTACAGGGGGGCGTACATTCATATTTTCGACAACTCCAAACAGTCCAACATGTTTCTTGTCGAGATTGTATTTGGTGTGATCACGCCGTTTTTAATGTTTGCCTTCGCACGGGTCCGCAAAGACGCGCGGCTCCTCTTTACCGCGGCCGCGTTGTATGTTCTTTGCGGTGTTTTGTTAAACAGGGTCAATGTCTTTGTGGTCAGTTATCAGCCGCAGTTTACCGGATATTCCTATGTGCCTCACCCGCTTGAAGTATTGCTGACGATCGGTTACATTGCCCTTCTCATGCTTTTGTACAGGGTTATTGTGACAATTTTTCCGGTGATCACGCATCATGAATAGGGGTTTCATCGGTGTGTGGTGAGAAAAAACTGTTTTAAAAAGGAGATCAACATGAAAATCGTCGTTCCCACAAACACAAACCAGGGCAAAGAGGCGCCACTTTGTGACCACTTTGGCAGTGCCTCTTTTTTCACCGTTTACGATACAGACAAGGATGTTTTTGAAGTGATTGCCAATGGTGACGAGCAACACGAGCATGGTCAGTGTCAGCCCCTGTCCGCGATTGCCAACAGGGGCATCAATGTCATCCTGTGCCGCGGCATGGGCGTGAGGGCCTTGCAAAAACTCGGTCAGGCGGGCATCAGGGCGTTTGTCACGCATGCGGAGGATGTTGAGGGGGCACTCAACGATTTTAAAAACAAAAAAGTGACCGAGATGAACATATCCGACTGCTGTACAGGACATTCGGAGTGTCATTCGTAAAGTGGGGGGGATTGTCTTAGACAGGCTTTTTGGCTCAATCAGGTGGGGCGCCATGCCAAACATTGGCACATGTTGGGACGGCCCCTACTTGTACCCCTTGGCCAGCATATCCCTGTAACCGCCGCCGTTTGTGACGTTAGCATAACCCATTCCTTCGAGCAGTTGTTTGACGTAGTTTGCCCTGTTTCCAGTATTGCAGTACAGGATGATTTGATCACTTTTGTTTTTGACATATTTGCTGATATCGCCACCAATCATATACGTGGGAATATTCAGCGCCACTTCCAGATGGCCGTCTGCAAATTCACTTTTATCTCTCACATCAATGATAACGGCAGGGTTTTGGTTTTGTGCAACAAGGGGGGCCTTGTGATCATCCTGTGTTTGTTTTTTTTCACCGCAACCTGTAAACCCGATAAGAAATGCCGCGAGCAATGACGCAAGAAGCATGCGATAAAAGTAACTCACGATGACCTCGCTTTCATTTGTTAAGCAGGGCAAAATCTTTGGCCAGTTGACACAGAATGAAATATTTGTAAATACAATTCACGGATGGTGTTCAAAAAAAAAAGCGTCTCTTTTTTAATTGCGGCTGTTTTTTTTGTAGTGGTCCTCATCACAGAGGCTCATGTCGAAAAAAACCATGCCAATGACCACGCGGGGCAGTGCGCACTATGCCAGCTTGCATGTCAGTTAAGATCTTTATCGCAGCTCGATACACAAAACGGCCTTGATGTCCCGCTGGATCTGCCACGTCACTTCATTGCTAAACAGTATGGTTTAAAATTGTGTCCGCTTCTCCGCGTTCCCTATCAAAGAGGGCCTCCCCCATTTGAGTTTTCCTGAAAAGCCTTTTTAACAGCAATCCTGTATTGCGTTCAATCGTACAGGTGTTTTCTTTCTGTCAATTTTGATGGAATCGGTGGTGCATCATCATGACACACCGGTTCTTTGTTTTGTGTTTTAAACACGGGGGATTTTATGTTTACAGCAAGACTTATGGTTGTATTGTTCTGTCTTTGCCTGTTGTTTTCACCAACATTGGTTCTGGCAAAAAAAAAAATACCGGATCAGTCTTCCGAAGGACAGGTCCTGTTGTGGAAATTCAATCAAACCGGCAACAAGGCACTCATTCCCGATATCAGCCTGATTGGTATTGTGAGCGGCGCTTATTTTCGTGATGACCCTGCCACGGTGCAATGGCCCAATCCCACGCGCACGGGTTTTAACCTGCAGGCCGCGGAGTTGGGCATCCAATCTGTTGTAGACCCCTATATCAGGGCCGATGTTTTTATCCACATGCTCGAAGATGGCCTTGAGGTGGAAGAGGCGTTTATCACCACATTGACTCTACCCCTTAATCTGCAGATCAGGGCGGGAAAGTTCAGGGCGCGTCTGGGGCGGGAGAACACACAGCACCTCGATCAAAAGCACTTTGCCGATTACTCAAGGCTCCGCCGTTATTTTCTGGGCAACGAGGGACTCACTGACCTTGGTGCCGAACTCTCCGTTCTGTTGCCAGTGAGCTGGTTTTCGGAACTCAGTTTTGATTTTATGCAGGGACGCAACGATGTCAGCTTTGACAGCCCCAGAAAACAGGATTTTCTCTACGTGGGCCACTGGGCAAATTCATTCAACTTGACCACAAACCTGACCATGCAGGTGGGGGTGAGCGGGGCGTTTGGAAACAACGTCACTGTGAGAAAGCTAACCCAGATTTACGCCGGTGATCTCTACCTCAGATGGCGTCCGCACGAGCGCCGCGGTTTTAAGTGGGAGACCGAATACTATTACCGCAGTCTAGAAGGGGCTGTAGCAACGGCAAAAGAAGGGGGCGTGACCACCAGTATGGTCTATCAGTTTGCCCGTCGTTTTGAGGCGGGGGCTAGATTTGATGCCATCGGATTTCCCGAAGACGCATTTAGCCAGTATCAGGTTTCACCCATACTCACCTTTGTCGCGACTGAATTCTTCAGACTGCGCGGTCAGTATAATTTTTTGCACACAGATGGTGCGGGCAAAAAACAGCACGAGGCCTTTTTACAGCTGATGTTTAACATGGGGCCCCATGGCGCACACAGTTTTTAAAAGAGGAGTTTTCAAAAACAAATGAACCAGTCCAAAGGGAGGGAGTATGAAAAATTTTTTTGTCATTATCGTCCTGTGCCTCTTTATTTCTCTGCAAGCCTTTGCAGGACTCCATGTGGTGACCACCACGACCGAGTTGGCCGCCATTGCAACCGAGATGGGAGGCGTACATGCCGAGGTTAAAAGCCTGATCAAGGGGAGTCAGGACCCCCACTATATTGAGCCCAAGCCCAGCTATGCCAGCATTTTAAACAAGGCGGATCTTTTTATTGCCATGGGACTGTCACTCGAGATTGGCTGGGTGCCGTCATTATTGACGCAATCGCGTAATGCAAAAATTCAGCGTGGTCATGAAGGCTTTATCGAACCCTATCAGGGGATCAGGATTTTAGAGATCCCAAGCGGTGTGGTAGACCGTTCTGGCGGAGATATTCACCCCGAAGGGAATCCACATTACCTCATGGACCCGCGTAACGGTGTCATTGTGGCAAAAAACATCGCGCAGAAGATGGCGGAACTCGATCCCGCGCATGGCGACAGCTATCAAAAAAATTACGAGATTTTTGCGGAAACGATGAATCACAAAATCGGTGAGTGGCAGAGGGTCCTCTCAAAACACAGGGGCCTTAAGGTTGTCACCCATCACCAGACATTTTCGTATTTTGCCGACTGGCTGGGTGTGCGGGTCCTTGATCGTATCGAAAACAAGCCCGGCATCCCTCCCAGTCCTGGTCACATGGTGGACCTGATTAAACTGATCAAGAAGGAAAGTGTCCCTCTTGTGCTGCTTGAAAATTATTATGACCCCAAGCCGTCACAAAAACTTGCCGGGGAAACGGGCGTCAAGGTTCTCACCCTTCCTGTTTCCGTAAACGGTGTAGAAACGGTAACGACATACGCTGGTCTCTTTGACTATATCGTGACGCAGATTGTGGGGGCACAATGAGTGACCTCTTGTTTTTACTGCCGGCGCTGATTGCCGGTCTGGTCCTCACGGGCATGCATACCTATCTTGGCATTCACGTGATCAGTCGGGGTGTCATTTTTCTGGATATCGCGCTGGCTCAAATTGCGGCCTTGGGACTCACGCTGGCCTATCTCGCCGGTTATAATCCCGACAGCCACATGGCCTATTTGTTTGCATTGGGTGTGACGTTTATCGCGGCTGTTGTGTTTTCTGTGTTAAGGCAGGAAACCGTCGCGATGGAGGCCATTATCGGCGTGGCCTTTGTGGTGACCTCGGCCCTTTCGATTCTGGTTGCCGATCGTATTCCCCACGGTGTCGAGCATCTCAAATATATTTTGAGTGGTAATATTCTTTGGGTCACGTGGCCGCAGATTTTTAAAACGGCACTCATTTATGCTGTTTTGGGACTGTTTCACTTTATCTTTCGCCGCAAGTTCATACTGGTTTCCACTAACCCCAAAGAGGCGCGTGCGCTAGGGATCAGCGTGCAACTCTGGGACCTGCTCTTTTATTTATCCTTTGGTCTCGTGATCACAAGCTCGGTCCAGATGGCCGGTATTCTGCTGGTCTTCTCTTATCTCATCATGCCCGCACTGTGCAGTGTGCTGTTTTTTAAAACAATGAAGCAGCGCACTTTCATGGGTTGGGGCATTGGTCTTGTG
>JADGCS010000049.1 GCA_015228875.1 Deltaproteobacteria bacterium
AAATTGACCTTGATTATCAAAAATGCGATGTCAAGGGCACCATGGAACGATCGTTAAAAACTGCAACCTATTGATAAACAATAACTACCTCGGAAGAAATTGCACGTTTCAAAGTGCGGAATGTAGGATAATCAGTTGTTTTTGGAGTAGTTTATGCTAAAAAAAAGACATATTATTTTGTTGATATTATTATTGTGTCGCCTTCCGGCTGTTGCTCAAAATTCGAGTAATACATACGTGAGTTCAAAATTTGGCATAAGATTTTTGTACCCAAAAAAACATTTTTTAGAGGATAAAAAATGCCGAGAGAAACAAAGAGACATATTAATAAAAATATTTGAGGCTGATAACACCATATATTTGGCGCCTGAAAAAGAGATGGACTCCAACAATCCGGATGCCATCAATCACTGCATAGTGGAGCCTGTAACACTTAAACAAGTGAGTCATCGTCAAACGACAGCCTGGAAGATTACGATGTACAATGAAATAACTGAAGAGAATATTCTAAGTATCAGTAATAAACATTTTCAGCACAAATGTGAAACCTACCATAAAACAATCACGGTTGATCAAAATCATTATGACATCGAGTTGATAAGCAGAGATGCCGATGTCAGTAAGCGCTATGCCTGTGTAAAAGACCATCAATATTATCTAAAATATTCACCCAAAAGTCGAAGACTTGCAATTCTTGAAGGAGGCCAGGACTGCATCTTGCGTTCAATGCCTGACAGCAATAATGTAACCTGTGTTGATGATAAAAAACTCATAGATAGCTTTCGTTTTATTGACTGATATTTCAACAGCTGATTTTCCCCCATTGCGCCCCTTTCCTAAAAGATATCGCCCCAAATCCCCACCCACGGCCATTTTCCCCACAATCCCCGATGTACAATTACCACACGCCATAAGACACCCAAAATCCCATTGATTGAATCATCCTTATAACAGATCACCACACCAACGATATCCGGTTTTTTCTGTGCTGTCTTCTGCGCTGTAAAAACATCTTAAGGGGGATGGAAAAAAGGGGACAGGCACCAAAATGTTACACGGTTTTGGGTAAAAAAAACTTTTTTTGATTTTGGTGCCTGTCCCCTTGTCTTGTCACTGCAGGCATGGGGACCCCCACGGTTGGGGACCCTGGTTTTGAAGACTCTGGAGGCCCGATCAACGGCAATGCGGCTACCGCGGATGTACATTGGGATTATAATGGTGATGGAGGGACAAGAGATAGTTTAGAAGATGGGGTGAGTGTTGTTGAGGGGATTGTGGGGGGAGATGATATAGAGTCAAACCGTAATCAAATAGCGCTTTGGCCGGGGGGGGCGTGATTTTTACAAAATGGGTGGTACCAAATTGATGTTTGGTAGGCTGGCACCTTTGACCTCGATGAATTTATAGGGGTGAGGCAAAGAAAAACTGAACAGGAATTTTTGGACGATCTTTGTGCAGAGATCGAAGAGCAGGTGGTCCGGGGCCTGTGTGCTGTCTGCAGTGCACAGAAGGGGATTGTAGAGTGCAAAAAAGAGGCAGAGTGCAAGGCCATTGCTTTTATCGAGCAGTTGCCCAAGGTTCACACACTTTTGCAGACCGACATCCAGGCCGCGTATAACGGGGATCCCGCGGCGATCAATATCGATGAGATCATCTCATGTTACCCGGGGTTTCACGCGATTCTCTCATACCGCCTTGCACACGAGCTCTACGCCCTGGGGGTCCCTTTAATCCCCCGCATGATGACAGAGCGGGCACATGCCGAGACAGGCATCGATATCCA
This sequence comes from Deltaproteobacteria bacterium, assembly GCA_015228875.1. Lineage (GTDB taxonomy): Bacteria > UBA10199 > UBA10199 > UBA10199 > JADGCS01 > JADGCS01. The sequence continues at coordinate 1,784 of JADGCS010000049.1, forward strand.
TCCGGGTGCCACGATTGGCGAGAGTTTTTTTATCGACCACGGGACGGGGGTTGTGATCGGCGAGACCTGCCGCATTGGCAAACATGTCACGATTTATCAGGGGGTCACGCTGGGTGCCAAGAGTTTTCCCCTTGATGAACACGGTAACCCCGTCAAGGGTGTGGATCGTCATCCGGTGGTGGAAGATCGTGTGATTATCTATTCAGACGCAACCATTTTGGGCAGAATCACACTGGGCGAGGGTAGCGTGATCGGCGGCAACGTCTGGCTGACAAAAAGTGTCCCGCCGGGGAGCTTTATCACACAGGCAACCGCAAGGTCAGAGAGATACGTCGATGGCGGTGGAATATAATCAGCCCTTGGCTACGCGCCATGGGCTGATGCGACCGGCCCTTTCTTTGTCCCCAACCAACTACGAATTACGAACTACCAATAACCATCAGCCCCTTGGCTACGCGCCAAGGGCTGATTTAACAACAGGGTCTTCTGTGTTGTCTTTAATTGTTTGAAGTGCCTCTCGGGCGCATTCCTCGTTGCTTTCCAGAACAGTCTCTTTGCAATACGCAATATAGTCGAGCAGCATCTGGCGTATCAGTTTGAGCGGGGTGGCGATTTGAGCGGTGTTCATGGCGGTCATGCTGCTTTGTTCTGCAGCGATTTCGTCCAAAAAACCTTGCGGATCAAGTGACCCATCGGAGAGTCTTACAAAGACAATCACTGCGTATTCCGCGACACCCTCGTCCTTAGAGAGCGCTGCTATTGATTGAAGGGCCTGCACACCCTCATGCGGGGCAAAGAGACACAAGAGCTTGAGGTTGTCTATTGCCTTGTATTTTTTGGCGGGGTCAGATGTTTCATTAAGCGCGACATCAACGAGCGCCTCGATGTATTGCGAGACGCGCGCACTTTCGCGTGCTGCGTCCCATGTCAGGGCGTCTGCGGCGGCAGGGTCACCTTCTTCTATAACGACTGTGCCGTCTTCAAGCATCCTGATGCGGCCTGTAAAACCGTTTGGGATTGTGATCCTGCCCATGCCGCTTTTCGGTGCGGTGAAATCCACGCCGTTGTTGTCGGTGTATGAGCGATTGCCGAAGGTGTCTGCCGGATGTGTTTGATGGATTTGTTCCTCGTTTTGGGATTGTTTGTAGTCTGATTCGATATGCGCATCGTTTGGGGTTGAACCACCTGCAGGGGAGTCACCAGTTAGACCAGCGTCTTGATGCCCCCCATCGAGATTGATACCCAACGACTCTGCGAGCGACAGGAAGAGGTCATAGGAATCTGGAAAGTCTTTGTCTGCGAGCCCCTGAACAACTGGACGATAGACCGTAAACCAGTCGGGGGATAATGTAAAACCCTGTTCAAGATAATAGGAGATTTTTTGTGTCATGTCCGCATCGAGTTCTTCGAGATAATGACCGGTTGTGACCAGTGCGTCTGCCGAGAATGCCTGAACCTTCCAGAAAGTGTTTTCTTCGGAATAAAGTTGCCAGAGGCCCTCCCATGCAGCGCTGATGCCGAGTTCCACCCCTTTTTGTATCAGATCGATCACCATCTTTGCGGTGTTGTCATCGGGTGCCAAATTTTCTGTTAACACGCCCAAACAGATCGCAAGCACTTTAGCGCCGAAGCCCTCTTGATCATCAGTCATCAGCGTTTGCAGTGCAGCGATGGCGTCGGCATCTCCATTGCGAAGCCCCTTTTTTAAACAATCAAAGGCCTTCTCGTTGTTATACGAGGCAAGTTTGCCGATTTTTGACCAGGCCGATGCTGCGATTTCCTGATGGTATTTTTCACTCGTCCCCTCCGGCAGACTGGCTGTGAGTTCATTGTAAAGAGCAGTGGTATCGAGCAATGCAAGGAGGTTCGCGACAATACTGTGGCCAGCCTGTCTTAACAGTGTATCGACGATGTCAATACGTGCGAAGGCAGTGACCGGTTGTGGACTTTCAAAGATGGTCTTGAGCGTTTCTGCGTGGCGTGTAAAATCGTTTTCTCTGTCGGTAAGGGCTGAAAGGCTTTCAAAGTTTGATCTTATGTCTGCCAATGCCATACCTGACATGTCGTCTTCTTGTGAACTTAATTTTTTAAAGAATATTTCGGTAAGGAGCGAGAGGGGGTCTGTGCCGTTTTTTACAAACTCGCTGTAGTAACCTTTTTCATCAAGTCCGCCCATGGTTGAGACGACCGCGTGCGAGAGATATTTGCTGCGTGCTGCAGCAACGTAGGCCTTGTAAAGGCTGTCAAAACTGTACTCATTATTTTCTTCTGTTTGATCCCTGCGTCCCCAGAGCAAAAGGCTGTCAAAGAGGATCTGGTTTCCATTTTGCATGTAGTCATGAGTAGGTCTTGGATAAAGGTGGTATGTTTTGGACACAACACCGAACTGCAGGGTAATTTTCTCGCCATGCTTGCTTACGAGGTCTGCATATTCACTTTCATATGCCTTAAGATAATTGATAAGGGTGTTTTCGCTTATGTCTTCTTTGAGATATCTCATGGCCTCCCTCTGTATCTGGGTAAATTTCTCTGTGTCCGTTTTCACGATACCATGGTCATCATTATCGAAGAGGATCTTTCGGATGACTTCGAGGGCAAAACCGGTCATGATGCCGCCTTCATTAATGAGCCCTTTAAGAAAGTCCAGGACCTCGGCATGTCCTTGTTTGGCGAGCATGACCAATGAAAACGTGATGCTCCCATCCATGTTGTCGAGAGCGGCAAGCGTTTTGAGTACACAGGCTGGGTGATGCACGAAGGCCTTTAATGCATCGAGTTGCAGGTTGTCCCTGTCTGGCAGTTTTTTTGGATTTTTTGATTCTACCAATCTGTCAAACTCTCTAAAATCTGCGGTTATCATCAAGCTGATAAACGAGCCTGTGTACGCGTCTGAGTCTTGAAAGATCATGATTGCAAGGCGGTCTTTTATTTTTGTCTCAAACGCGTTGACTGATTTAAGATCTGACTGCTCATGCTTATGAAAAACGGCATTGAACGCTTTGTAAAAGAAGGGTTGCAGATCCTGACTGTAGATCTTTTGCCAGTCTCTTTTTCCTGTGGGTATTTTTTGTTTCGGCGCAACGAGACTGTAGAGAACCCCCTGGGCATAAGGGTGTCCGTTGTTGACGGCATCTTTTAAAATATTGCCCCACTCTTCTTGCCGGTAGTCATCACGCTCCAGGACGTGCTCGATGATAGGGGCAGGTTTTTCACCATAAAAGTATGGCCACAGGATATCTCTTGCGGCCTCTTTATCGGCGAGATCCACACCGTGATGAAGTATGGGCAGGTCAACCCGATCGGGGGCCTTGGATGCAAGGGCGATGAACGCCTTGGGGATGTCACCCCACATTGCTGTGGGAACCCTGAACAGAAGGTCATCGGCATGAAATGGATAGAGATCCAAGGTTTTTTCATAGACCAAAAGACCTTTTGCAAGCGAACCAACAAGCCTGTGAAAGGGACCGGTATCAAGCAGATGGCTTACAACAGGTGGGGCGGACAAGTGTGTGAAGTTGATCTTTGGAAAAACATCTGCCGCCCTGATCATTTCATCAGGATGAGCAATGTCTTTGCCACCTTTTTTTATAAACGAGCGCAAATCTTTGGTTATGTTATCATCGTCAAGCATGAGTCTTGCAGCGCGGAAGTCCTCGAGCTTGTCAAGCGAACCGAATGCCAGGTCGCTGACGCGAACCAGTGCAGACACGAGTTCTGGTGATGCCCTTTCCCACGAGTTGATGTCCGAACTCACCGCTGCAAAATCCGCTACAAGCGCCAGATCCATTTGCAGTGTGGCTCGTTCCAGGTTTTTCCATTCTTCGGGGTCATCGATAATATGAAGGGTCTCGGTTTCGCTGTTGTTATCAACACTCACCTTGTCTGTAAATTGAAGGGCGATCTCAAAGAGTCGCGCCCGCAGAACGGGAGTTCCTTGTAAATAGGGTGCAACGAGATCATTGATTGTAAACGTGTCGCAGCCTGCCTCTGCCTCTGCCCGGGTCTCTTGTGTTGTGTCGGGTTTACAGAGTTTATTTTTCAGCGGGCCAAGATCATATGGCTCGGAACCTGGGGGTGTTGTGACTTGAAATCGAACGGTTTTCTCTGTCATATATAGCCTGTCAGCAAAGATGATCAAAGTGTCTGGTTATGAACCACCATTCTGTATTATATAAGAATATAGGGGCAATGTGAACACCATTTTTTACCAATAAAAGTCGCGCCTCTTTCACACGCCCTTTAAAGAGGCAAGTTTTTTGTGACGGTTTGTCAAGGTTGTTAAGAGTTGTATCGTTATGGTAACTAGTGCAGGGTGTTTTATTCAGGGATAGGCCATCCTGTGAACCTTGTCGTGCCAGAGGTAGGCCCCTTTTGCGACCACGGTATTTAAAGGGTCTCCGATAAACCAACTGAGGGTTTTGAGTATTTTTTTTCGGTCAGCCATCGGTGTGCTGGCATGGGTTCCAAAGATCCCCAGCGCCCAGACCGCTGTGAGTCTGGCCTCGGGGTGTTTTGAGAGGTTGCCGTAGTTGCAGATGATGAGTTCAAGGATGTCATTGCCTTCGATTTCTAAATAGCCAATCTTTGCAAGCGCGAGCACGGCCTCGAGCCTGAAACGCGGGATCTGGCCCTCCGCGTTAAGCATGTCCGGAACACCCAGAGGGCTGTCAAGGTAGCCGTAGATGCCCTTTGCAGCTGCCATCCTTGCCTCTGCTGATGTGTATTGCATGGTCCCCAGGGCAAAGGCAACCGCAGCCCTGACCCCGTTGTCATATTCTTGGCTTTCAAATATTTTGAGAAGCTTCTCTACGACATTGAGGTCGGCAAGCCCTGATTCTGGGAGCTTGGAGGCTACATGGGCCCCAAAGGTATGGTTGAAGGTGGTGTATTGATAATCCCCAGGGTCAAAGGCGGAGGCTTCAAATGCCTTAAAGAGCGCCTTAAAGTCCAGTCGGAGAATGCTGGAAATCTGGTCAGTGGTCTTTGAGAGTGTCTTGCCCATTTCTTTGATCAAGGTGCTTTTTTCTCCCGCGATGATGTCTAAAAGTCTGTGGGACATGGCGATGGTCTTGTCCCCTTTTTTTGCGCGTTGTTCGAGAAGCGTAAGAACGGCCCTCTGGTGGCCATTTGGGTTTACCCTCCACTGTTCATGTACAAGGTCATCAAAGTTTTGATGGTCTGACATCTGGCTGCTTTTTTTGGGGTCCTTGACAGGCTCGGGGTAGTGTTTTGAAAATTTGTGATGTTCTTCAAGGATGCGTTCGACATCGTGCTGCTCCAAAAAAGGCACTGTCTTAAGCGCGCCATCGACAAGCTCAGCACGGCCGATAAAAAAAAGAGATTGATCCATGATCTCTGTTGCGGGGAGTTCGGGGTGCAGATAGCAGATGAGCCCGACAAACCTTCTTAATTGGGCAAGGTCTGTCTCGTCCGTGATGGCAAGCGCTGGCCAGGGCATGATGGCGCAGGGATGTTCTGTTTCTGTTTCCCTGTTTTCGGCACATTCTTCCCGTGCAAACCACCGGACCGTCAGATAGGTTTTAAGGTCCATAAACAGGGCCTCTGGTGACATGCCTCGATCTTTTAAAAGTTTTAATGATGGACCAGGCCTGTTAAATTCCTGCTGGATCTCTTTAAGCGAAAGCTCGCTGTCGTTGTGGTCGGCATAGGCAAGCTGACGTACAAGATTGTCGATCCAATTGTTATCCTGCAGGTGATCAAGAAAGGAGATGTTGAGAGAATGGCTTTCAGTCATGTGTTATAAAGTCCATTTGAGTTCGAGTGCACCTGTAAAAAAAGTTTCGAGCTTGAATGTATCGAACTGTGACGAGATCCCCACGTCAAGGTTCAAGTTAAGATCAAGCGTCCTTGTCAGTGAGACAAGGGTGAGATCTATTCCGGTAAAAATACCCGCAGAACCTGTGCGGTAGTTATAGACAAGCTCGTTGAGTGATGTAAAATTCGGGATCTCAACAAAAGCGCCGATCCTCCAGTTGCCCCAGTCAAATTTTTCGGGAAACCCTGCAAAGAGATCGAGGTGGTGGCCGTTAAAAATTTTGTCGTGGGGCACGGGGTGATAGGTGTATGATGCCCCCAGGTCTACTGTGTCGGTGATGGGTATTGACACCCTCATCCCAAAACCAGTTCTGTATTGGTCATGAACGGAGAGGCCCAAGGCGGGCGCGATCAGGGATAAGTCGAGGTTTCTGTTAGAACAGTTGCCATCTTCGCTCAGGCAGTCTTTATAAGGGCCCCAGGGCTGAGTGATGTCGTTATCCATACAATTACCCGTGTTTCGATCTTGCAATGTGAATGTTGCTATTTTTTTGTTTGAATAAACAATTGTCAACCGATAAAGGGGCATGGCGTCAATGACTTTGACGCAGGGGTGTTTTGTTTTTTAACATGCAAACCGCCCGTTTTTTTAACCAACGGGTAACTTGCGACTATGGCCCCGTAACAAGGAGAGTACATGGCTACAGAACTCAATGCAAAGGTGACAGGTAAAATAGAACTCGCGCCCGGAAATTTTATCTTAAGGGTGGCGCCGGACAACTGGCCTCTCTTTGACTTTAAGGCGGGGCAGTACTGTGTTTTGGGTCTTCCCGGTGGGGCCCCAAGATCCTCATTAAGTGACCCCGAAAAAGAGGCACCTGATCCCGATAAATTTATTAAAAGGGCTTATTCTATTGCGTCGTCTTCTGTCGAAAAGCAGTATGTAGAGTTTTACATCAGCCTTGTGCGTTCGGGCGCCTTAAGCCCCAGGCTTTATAATCTTAAAATTGGCGATCAGCTTTGGCTCTCGCAAAAACCCACCGGCTTCTTGACCCTCGAAAACGTCCCGCCTGATGTCAATGTTGTTCTCATCGCAACGGGTACAGGGCTTGCGCCGTACATGTCCATGATTCGCACGCTGGTGACCAACGAGGGGTTTAACAAACGATACGCTGTGATTCATGGCTCCAATCATTCCTGGGATCTTGGTTATCAATCAGAGCTGCACACGCTTGATCGTCTTTCGCCGCAATTTTCTTATTTTCCTATCATCAGCAAACCCGAAGAAGAACCTGTCAAATGGAATGGCTCCGTGGGCTTTGTTGATGCCATCTGGAAAGACGGCACCATCGACCGCGCGTGGGGCTTTCATCCCACCCCCCAAGATACACACATCTTTCTTTGCGGCAATCCCCTGATGATTGATTTTGCTGTTGATTTTCTTGGCAAAGAAGGCTTTAGAGAAGGGACCAGAAAAGAACCCAAAGAGATTCATCTCGAACGTTTCTGGTGATTTTTTTATTCAACTCACAACAAAGAGAAATACAACATGACCACAATCAAGATAGCTGATGGCGCCGTAGATGGCGTCTTTGAGGATCTTCGCGGGGTATTGGGACAATTCAATGCACAGAACATCGTGGCGGATGGTGGCATTACAGGTGAGGAACTCAGGGAGTGTTTTCTGGGTCTTAAGTCCGTGACCGGGCAATGTGTTCAGTACGGAAAATGCCTTTCCCTGTTTTCTCGCACGCCTTTTGACCGCGTCCTGCTTCAGGCCGCGGGGACTGATCAAACCCTTGACGTGACAGAAGCAAAAACGCTTGTTCAAGCGCTGGCAGACCTTATCACACAAACACAGGGGCAGTCGTTTGAGTCGTATATCAAAAGTCTGGGGATCTCCGACAAATTATTATCGGCACAAGAAATATCAAAATCACAAAAAGGCGTTGATGCAACGCTTGCAGACCAGATTGCGGCATCAACCTTTGACTCTCCAAAGTTCTTTTCAACTCATATAAAAAGAGATGGGGCGCCGAGTACTGTTATTATTCAAACTTATATCCCCGCAGATGTTAAAACGGCCTTTAAATTTATTGTGGGTACTGCCGATCAGCACGATGACAGGACATCTCTGTATGAAAAAATGTTTGTGACCAGCGGTGTACTCCCGCGACAAGGGCAGAGTCATGGCTCTTTTGAGACCTTTACAAGCATAGACCTGCCCTACAGTTTAAGTGAGCCTGGGCTCTTGGTGCAAAACAACTGGAGTTTTTTTGGTTCGGCATTTGGTCCTAATGCGGGCGGGTTTATCTACCGGTTTGGGATGGTCCCCGGTTCGGCCAAGGCCTCTCAAGGTATCAAAATCATCGATCTGGACGGTATGGTTATTGCACGCCCCACAACAAATGGAGGGACAACGGTAGAGCTTAAAATAGATTTTGATTTTAGCCTGATCCCCGATTTTATCATCGAGTCACTCATGACCGACACCATCAAGACATTCATAGCAGAGATCTCCGCTTCATTAAAAAAGGGTGTGGCCTGATGACAGGGTATCACGAGCTGGCTTGCCCGACAGACACTCATTATCAATTTGACACGGACGAGGCATCACTTTATTAAGCCTGTCTTGGTTGGTATTGTGGTGAGTCTGTCAGTCAGATTCAAATTTTACTCAGGCGCGGTCGCCAAGTGGTAAGGCAAGGCTCTGCAAAAGCCTTATTCGTCGGTTCGACTCCGTCCCGCGCCTCAAAAAAAATCTTCCCGTACTCGGGAAGATTTTTTTGGTTGCTGGTAATTGGTAATTCGTAATTGATGGGGATAGTTAATATTTATGGTTGATGAGCTGTTTGCCTTTGAAAAATTGGACATCTACCATCTGGCATTGGATTTTTCTCATAAAGTTCATAAAATTGGTCAGCGTGTAAGAAATCAAAATAATAGAAACTGGTGTGATCAAATTGAGAGGGCTGCGATAAGTATTGTTCTGAATATAGCGGAGGGTTCAGGGCGCAAATTTCCAAAGGAAAAAAGAAGTTTCTATAATATTTCACGCGGTTCTGATTTTGAATGTGTGCCATTGATTGAACTTGGAATGCGATCGAGTTACATCACCGAAGAAGAAAAAAACGATCTGAGAAGCAGCACCATATCTATTGCCAAGATGTTAACGAAGCTCATCCAGAGTGTTGAAAAAGATTTGTAAATGACAATGCAGTATCCCAATTACGAATTACCAAAAACCAACGACCAAATTTTTTGCCACAGCAAAAAATTTTAGCCCGGATGGTGGAATTGGTAGCGTAAGTGGGCAAACTTTTGCCAGTGGCAAAAGGCAAACCACGCGCGAGGGGAGTGAGCATGGAGCGAACGACCTGTGTCGGAAACAGGGATGGGATTGATTGAGATGAGTTGATAAATTGATAGAGTTGTTTATGCCCGGATGGTGGAATTGGTAGACACAAGGGACTTAAAATCCCTCGCTGCTTCATCGCGGTGTGCCGGTTCAAGTCCGGCTCCGGGCACAAAAATCCCGCGTTGGCGGGATTTTTAGTATATTGGCTCACCCCCCTGCGTTCCCGCCAACGGGGGGCGCAGGGGGATAGAATTTTAATGTGATTATTTAACGAGATGGGGATTCTTCATGATGATAACACCCGCCATTATTTTTGCCAGATAGTCTTTGTCATTCGTAACTCCATTTTTAATAAGCGTCCAGGGATCTCTGGAGCCAGTTTGATCGATGCCTTTTTGTACCTGATTCTCACCACAGTTATATCCCATCAATGCCAGAGGCCAACTGTTGAAGCGTTTATATAAATTGGTAAGATATCTCATGGCAGCAACCGTTTCTAAATCAATATTTAAACGATCGTCTTTTTTTTCGCTTACAGTGAGATCATAACGCCTTGCCGTTTGAGGAATAAACATCCACAAACCAGCCCCTATTCCGCTTGCTCCGGCGCTGATATTTTCGTACCCAGACTCAATAAAAGGGATACTGGCTAGTTCTTCAGGAACTCCATAATCTTTGATGTATTTTTGGATCAGATCCTTATGAGCCTTATAATTTTTTAATGATTTTTTAACAAAGGTCCTTCCCTTTTTTGTAGAGGTGAATCGGTTTATTTGTTTTAAGACGGGCTCGTTGACATCAACAGGGAAATCTGATGATAAGTTCGTTTTCTTTACGATCGATTCCAGTCGATCTATATTCAAAGTGTCTCCTTGATAATATCCCCGCACTGTTAACGAAATGCCTGCGAGCATGATTGTAGACGCCATTAAAAACACAACATACCATGAAGGATGTTGTGTGTAATTTTTGCTGTTTTTCATCATTTTTATCCTTTTATAGAGGGTTGAATGAGATCTTCCAAAGACGATCCCCGTGGCGCCTACGGGAATCATCTTTTGAGTGATCTCTGCAGCAGCTATCTCAAAGAGACAACTGGCATAGTTTTTTTGCGAAATCCTGTTCTTTACAATTAAGGATTCATCACAAAAAAATTCTTGATCATGATTGAGAAGACTTGCCCAGATGTAGATAAATGGATTCCAAAAGTTCATGATCTTTAATACTTCAAATATCTGTAGCCATAATGTGTCTTTGTTTTTTATGTGAAAGAGTTCGTGCTTAAGAATAATTTTTAATTTTTCTTTACTGGCAAAAATATCGATCGGGATGAATATCAAAGACCTTCTTAAAAAAGAAAACCCAAACGGAATACCCACTTCATCTGAAACATAGAGGGTCAGATGGTTAGTTTTTTTAAATACATGTGATTTTTTTGCCAATCTCATGGGGATAGAGAGTCGGTACAAATATCTTAAAAATAAAATTCCAGTAGCCAGCCAATACGCAAGGTGCCAATACTCAGCAAAGCTTTGCAGATTATAACCCGAATAAAGTGTGATGACATCTTGAGGTATTAAAATGGCCTGTTCTTTAACTCCAGCACCAAGCTCGGTAAAGACCTGGGCTACGGGAAGCTCAAAAGTGCTTTGTGGTATTAATGGGATGCCTGCAGCCAATATAAAAGAGACTCCCAAAAGATACTTATGTGTTTGCAGAAGGTTTTTTGCCGAGAATCTGTTGATGGTAGAACGGTAAAAAAAAGACAAAGACAAACAGATTGATGTTGCAATGACCAAAAAAATATTAAAGTTTATGTAGATTGAAAGAATATTCATTTCAGTTCCTTAATCATGTTTTTTATTTTCTGTCTCTCTTCGGTTGAAAGTTTTGAGTCTTCCAGTAATCTTTTGACCAGATTGACTGGAGTCCCGTCAAAGACATGATGAACAACGTGTTGAATTGTATTTTGTTCATAATCACTTTTTTTTATGACTGGATAAAAGATGTGTGCTTTTTCTTTTTTTTGACTTTTTACATAATTTTTCTTTTCAAGGATTTTAATGATTGTTGCTGCTGAAGTGTAAGCCATGTTTCTTTCGTGGGGCAATACCCCAAGTATATCTCTGACGGTTCCCTCTCCCAATGACCAGAGCGCATTCATGAGTTCTAGTTCTGTTCTGGTTAATAAATTGATGTTTTTTTTCTTGGTCACATTACCTCCATGCCAGATACTACTAAATTTTTAGTAGATGTCAACTAAAATTTTAGTAGATGTTTTTTCTGTTAGGTGCCGACCTACATCCGTACAAAAAAGGTACACCCACATTTTGTTTTGAGAGAGAAGGTACCACATACCCAATTGCCATACAGATATAGTCGTTAAGCTTAATGGAGGGGTATTTTTGTAAGTAAAGGGCGGCAATTTTTTTCCAAAGTTCAAAGTGTCTGGTCTTTAAAAATTTAAATTCGCTGTTATTGATCTGGATGCGAACGTGATAAAGAGTGTCGTCTGCTAATATTATTGATCTGTTAATTCGAGGCATATCGAACAGATAAGCAATAAGGATGCCAAAAAAGTGAAATAAAAAAATGTTGTAATATTAGGTGAGTAGAATTTCTGGTAAGCAAATTATTTCAAAAGTCTCACTTAAAGTCCAACCTGAGTGTCATTTTTGAGACTGTGATGGCAATGGGTATGTGGTACCGTTTGCATAAGACATGTCATGTGCTGTCAGTGCAATGTCAGGTTTGCAGGCGTTGGGGATGGGTTTCTCGATAGCTTGGGACATTTAACGCAACTTATAACTTGGTCACCCGATAGCGGACCACATGTGGCGAACCATCATACAAACTCAGGCATGAAAAAAAATGACGGAGGAACTGGTCTGCTCCTCAAAGGGCAATAATCCTCAGCGCATCGTTATACATCTCACGTGCGTTTTGGTATCTTTGCCTTGGATCACTATGCAGGGCCTTTTCTATAACAGGAAACAGCGGGTGGCCAAAAACCAATTCTAGGGAGACCGGCCCCTCATTTATTTTTGGACGATGGGGCAGTATTCCTGTAATCATCTGATAGATAACAGCGCCAAGTGAAAAGACGTTGTCACCCGCAGTGAGGAGGGCCATTCGATTTTGAGCGAGATGCCACCCGTGTGCCTCAGCCCTTTCGGGTGACACATAAGCACGGGTCCCTGAGTCGATGGGGTACAGGGGTGCCTCGCCCTCGAACATGGCCTCGCCCACGTCAGCAAAAAACATCTCATCGGTTTGTGTGCGCAATATATTCTTAAAACTTAAGTCACCAATCAACATTCCCCGATCATGCAGCAGCGCCGCTCCGCGCAGCATATTCATAACGGCTGTCAGCGTGTTCGATGGCTGCCATTTTTGTTCAATGAACGGCATCAAGATATAAGGACTTCCTTGCTCAATATCAGTACCATACCTGAAGACCTGCAGCAGGGCCTTACAAGGCGCACCGCACTGAAACCTGAGTTCGGGGAGCAAATGCAGCATGTATTGATCGGGTCTCTTCCTGTCCCCGTATGTTTTTTTTGCAAACACATGACCTGTAGCCTTGTGGTAGATCTTTGTCACATTGGCATACGCACCGCTTTCTACATCTTCTTCAGCTGGTGCAAATTCCTGTGAGTGACGATAACTCGTAAAAACAGCGGCATGACCAATGTAGAGTTTCACCCCCATGACCATGACTGTGGTTTTGTCCAGTTGAGTTTGCGGGCTGGAGAGCAGGTCGAGTCTGTCAAAAAAAGATTCATCGGGTTCATTTGGCAGGGGGAGACAACTCGCAGACCTGAGTGCGTTGTGAACGGCCTCTTTAAAGGCGGGCAGGCCGCCAACACGCCGTCTCATATTGATGAGGGGACCATACCGTGCCACCAGGTCGCGCATATCGTTAAGCGGAAATTCGGGGACGCGGGCACTGCGCAATGTGGTGGCATACTGCGACAGGCCCGAATGAACCTGTTCGAGGGTCGTTGTTGACTGCGGTCCAAGCAGACCTGCCATGGTGCGCATTTGCACAGCCACAGCATCAAATTGTCCCGATATGGGTAACATAAGCCCTTTAAGAAATAGGTTATTAATGCACTTGGCACTCTTAATCTCGTAAGAACGTCATAAAAGTTGCTTTCTTTTGACCCGCCCCCTGTCTTTGGTCCAGAACTTAAGTGAGTCGTGACCAAAAAAAGGGGAGGGGTCACGAGTGCATTACTCGCAACATGAAGGAATTCAACCGAGTCCCCCACGGGGCATTTCCTTCGGGGCGTCAAAGTCAAGTGAGTAACTTGTTTTTTGAGCCAGCGGCATATCTGCTCCGCCTTGTTGTTTTTTGACCAAATCATAGACCAAATAATATGTATTGGAAATCATACATTTGTTTTAGAATTTAGCCTTGTATATTATACAATATTAGTATATATTATTATTGTAATATCTACAATAATTGTAATATCTACAATAATTGTGCGCACAACGCATCAAATCAATACGGATGATGCCTGTATAAAAAGACCATGCCTGTATAAAAAAACCATGTTAATTATGAGGACTAGGGGGAAAAATGATTCGTGATATAGAACAAACGCTGACTCAATGGAAAAAAGACAACCGAAGGCGTCCTCTGCTCATTAGGGGGGCAAGGCAGGTTGGCAAATCCTATGTTGTATCTCAATTTGGCAAAAGGGAATTTAAAAACTTTGTAGAAATCAACTTTGAATTGCAACCCCATTTTAACAACTGTTTTTCTTCTCTTGAACCTGATGAGATCAATCAAAAGATATCGATCCTCACAAAACAAGATATAAAAGCGGGGGAGACCCTTTTATTCTTTGACGAGATTCAAAAGTGCCCTCCTGCCATCAAAAGTTTGCGTTACTACCACGAAAAAACACCCCACCTCCATGTCATTGGTGCGGGGTCCCTGCTTGAATTTGTGCTTAAATCAGAAAAACTCGAAATGCCCGTGGGTCGCATACAGTATCTTTATATGAACCCCCTTTCTTTTGGCGAGTTCTTAAATGCAATAAACGAATCACGATTAAGACAGCTATTAACAAACAAAAAAAACCTTAGCAAAATAGACGACACATTACACAGTCACGCCCTTGCCCTTCTTAAAAAATATTACATCATTGGGGGAATGCCCTGTGTGGTAGACGAATATGCGGCAACGCTTGATGTTATCAAGTGTCAGCATCTGCAGACCTCAATTTGCCAAACATATCGTGACGACTTTGGCAAATATGCAAGCCACGTCAAACACAAGTATCTCGAAAAAATTTTTGACGCGGCACCTAAAATGGCGGGACAAAAATTTAAATACGCAAACGTAGACAAAGACACGCCGTCCCGAGAACTCAAAGAGGCACTGGAACTACTCGAAAGGGCCGGCGTCGTGCATAAAATCAAGGCAACCAGCGGTGACGGTCTTCCGCTTGAATCGGGGGCCAAAGACAAACATTTTAAAACATTGTTTCTCGATACAGGGCTCATGCAAAACATGTGTGGTTTAAGCGGCGACATCATTCAAAGCCAGGATCTTCTTGACGTGCATAAAGGGGCGGTTGCAGAACAATTTGTAGGACAAGAACTTGCAGTCGCTTTTGATCCGTACACGCGACCAAAACTTTACTATTGGTTGCGTGAGGCAAAAAACAGCTCAGCAGAAATAGACTATCTGATTGCGCAAGGATCGCGCATTGTACCGCTTGAGGTCAAGTCGGGACCACGGGGCAAACTACGTAGCCTCACATTGTTTATGGATGAATATAAAAGCAAAAAGGCTGTTGTGATTTCGCAAGGCAAATACAAGGAGCAGGGCAACGTTGTCTTTTTGCCTCTCTACGGCATCGAGTGCCTGCGCCACATGGATTGTTAAAAAAAATTCAGGCCTGCCCCGCTTGTTTAAAAAACATGATGGAGGTAATGTGATGGACACACCTTGTTCCCCCTGCTTTCAGGCAAATCTGACAATCTCGGCAAATTGGTCAAAGTCCTGATCAAAACTTATGATGGTCTCAGCATGGTTTTCTATCATGCTGGCCAAGTGATAATAATCTTTCACACTGACTTTTGTTTTTGATTTGTTAAAAAGATTAAGGGCAAGATTCACCGTATTTTGTGTGATGCCAAACACGTCACCCAGCCCCTTTTGAATGTCCCTGATAAACTGAACCGTCTGACGATGATCCTTTGTCTGCCTGTAAAATATAAAATGCGCTTCTTCGAGGACAAGGACGCTCGTCACGGCAATGCCATCATTTAAGCCCAAATCTTCTAACAGCTTGAGGGCTGATGTCTTGTGATGACCGCTCTCAGCCGCCGCGTAAATAAACACATTGGTATCAATAAAGTATTTTTGCCCTGCAAAAAACATCTTATGAATATTTTTTCTCGAGAACAAGATTAAACTTTTGCTGATCTTCCAAGCCTTTAAGAGACACCTTGTATTTTGACAAGGCCTTTAGCTTTTTGCTGTTTTTTTGGTCTGCCCTGACTTTAAGAAAATACTTTAAAGACTGTCTTACAATCTGCGAAACGGTTATGGCCGACTCTTTGGCTATATTTTGAATTTCATCAAAGAGTTCGGGTTCCATTAAAATCACTGCGCGTTTTGTTTTGTGCATGTCTTAAAGTAACACATGCACATGTGCATGTCAATATGAGGATGAACCCATTGACCATAAACGATACCTTATTTCAAACCCGCGAGAGCAGGTTTATGGTTTCAGGCACGAGCGCAGGTAAACAAATCCCTCTTCGTTAAATTCGAGCGTGGAATATTTTGAGCACTTTTTTTGATCTTTGAGTGTGATCTCTTCAACCAGCGCGGCATAATCGAGTTTGCCGTTTTCGTGAAAACTAAGCCTTGTGCCTTTGGCAAGCTTGTACCCCTTGTGTGTCAAGGTCTGGCCGAGTGTGGCTTGGGCGAGAGTCCCCTGGTTATAAAACCGGACCAGTGTGTTTTGTGCGCAGGGGATTGTTTGGATGGTCACGTCCTCTGCAAGTTTTGCCTCTGATACATTGCCGTCTTCAAAAAATCTGATCCATGTTCTTTGGGGAAAGTGTATGTTCTGCAGGATCATGTCATCATACAGGACGCAGTCATACAGCTTGCCGCTTTCGTAAAATCCGATGGTGGCCCACTTTGCGCACTTGATGTCCTGATAAATTGTGTTCTGTGCCAACTGGGCGCTGCTTGGTTTTTTGCCCGGCTCAAAGAACTTGACTGAACCTTTAACGGCGGGGATCCCCTGCACCATTTCTGCTTCGTAGGTTAAGAGGTCATCGATATTGCAGGATAATGGGCCAAAAAAAATGACACCCACGATGAGGATGAGACAAGTGAAATTCTGCTTGCGTATTTTTGATATTATTGTCGCCATGTGCTTTTTGTGTGATCGCGGGTAAAAAAACGGTGCTGGTATTTTTTAATATCTTGTTTTTACAGAGACAATCAAACTTTTTAACGTTTTTTCTTAGCAACTTCTTTGCTGCTTTGGGCGATAAAGAGATTGGGTGGGAGATGGGCTGCCCTGCAGGGCATTGTCATGCTTGATGTACAGGAATTTCAAAGTCGACAGAGCGCGGGTGCATGCCTCGCAAAATGGAGGAATTCAACCGCGTCACAGTCAAGTTAGTAACTTGTTTGGAGCAGGCGAGGATCGGAGGGTTTGGGTTATATCTCCTGTCTGTTTGTTCACTGACAGGCGCTTCCAGGATCATAGACGGACGTTTTGTATGAAAAAAATTTTTATTCTTTTGTTTTTTTGTTTTTTTATTTCTGCATGCGATGATGATTCGGGGTTTGTGATGCAGATGGACTCGCAGATCAGTGCGCTCCCTGCTGGTGCCTGTTCCGCAGGATATAAGACCTGTTCTGACGGGAGTGTTGTGGCGCGTGTTGCTCCGAGTTGTGAATTTGAGGAGTGTCCTTATCACGAGGGATGCGGTGCAGATAAAATAATGGTGGATGGTACTTGCACCCCGCTTGACACTGTGGTTTTTTTTTCTGATGCGGTTCTCGAAAAAACAGTGAGGGACAGACTGGATCTCACAGAGCAGGAAGCCTTGACTGTGGCCATGTTACAGGGGTTACAGGAGATCAGGTCGTTTGATCCTCGCGGGATTATCTCCACACTCGACGGGCTGCAATTCTGCACCAGACTTGAATCTCTGGAACTTCCGGGTCATGCCATAGAAGACGTGACTGTTCTTCATGGTTTGACTGATCTGCATTATCTTGACCTGTCAGACAACAACGTGACGGATATCACCCCGCTTGATTCTTTATACAAACTCGAAAAACTTTTTTTAAGCAGGAATGTGATTGCCGACTTTACACCCATTGCTAATTTTGCCGAACTCAGAGAGCTTGATTTGTCCCACACGGCTGTCTCCGAGGTTGGTTTTTTATCGGGACTGATGGGACTGACAAGACTTGTTTTGTCTGGTAACGAAATCAAAGATACAGCACCACTTGCCTATCTTGTCAATCTCACAGAACTCTGGCTCGATTCCAATGCCGGGATCAACATTGATTCCCTTGCCACGCTGACAGAATTGAAAATATTGATACTCCATTCCAATGGCCTGCAGGCTGTCACGCACCTTGAGGATCTTGCCAAACTCACCCGACTGGATCTCTCGTACAATGAGTTGCTGGATATCAGTCCCCTCGAAGGATTAACCCAGATGACAAACCTTAATTTAAGCCACAACAGCATTGTTGATATTAATTTCTTAAACGGGCTGACAAAGCTTGAAAAGCTGTATCTCTCATCAAACAGCATCACGGACGTGAGTGTGCTTGAGGGACTTTACAACTCGGGGGCATTTCATTCGATCCCCAACGCTGTATTATTGACAAACAACAACCTTGACGATGACGAAACCGCCCAGTCAATCAACCAGTCTGTCATTGATTATCTTTTATCAAATGGCGTGAATGTGAGTTACGGCAGCCTTTAAGATAAATTTGCTACGTACTCTTTAATTTCGGCACAACACCGCTGGATTGCCGCGCTCCCGTTGGTCGCTCGCAATGACGAAATTATTTAAACTTGAAATCATAAATTAATAACATACAAGTTAGAATCAATTAGCCTCGGCCCAGGGCACCGGGCCGATAAAATCAAAACCGCTTGTTTGTCATCAACGCTGGTTGTCCTGTCAACGAAACCACATCTCTCCAGAGCGAGCTTTCGGGGTCTACCTTGTTTCTTTTTGAAACCACAAGTTCCAGGGGGACATGAACGTATTGATTGTTGATCAGGCTGATCATGGCGCCTGTTCTGCCGCTTAGGGCTGCGTGAACGGCGTTGTTGCCGAGTCTGGCGCAGAAGATCGAATCACTGGGGTTCGCGTGCGCGCTGCGGATGATGTAGCTGGGATCGATGTATTTGATATTGACCTCGGTCTTTTTTGATTTAAAAAATTCGGAGATGGTTGTTTTGAGAAAAAGACCGATATCGGCAAGGGTTTTGTTTCCCGAGACATCTTTTAAGCCGGTCTCTTGGAGATGATTTTGACCGGCTCCCTCGGCGACGAGGATCATTGCGTGATTGCGGATTCTCAGGCGGTGCTGGAGGTGTCTTAAAAGTCCGTTGGCCCCCTCAAGATCAAAGGGGACCTCCGGGATCAAAACATAGTTGACGTCGTTCATGGCGAGTGCCGTGTGTGCCGCGATAAAACCGGACTCGCGCCCCATGACCTTGACAAGGCCGATCCCGTTGATGGAATCGTGCGCCTCGGTGTGTGCCCCCGAGACAGCGCTGACGGCTGCCGAGACGGCGGTTTCAAAACCAAAAGATTTCTGTACAAAGCCGAGATCGTTGTCGATGGTTTTTGGAATCCCAATCACCGATATTTTAAGATTTCTTTTTTTGACTTCTTTTGTGATGGCAAGGGCCCCCTTTTGTGTGCCGTCGCCGCCGATAATAAAGACGACATTGAGGTTCATTCTTTCGAGGGTGTCTACAATCTCTGCGGTTTGTTCACCGCCACCGCGGGATGTCCCCAGTATGGTGCCGCCCATTTTGTGGATGTTGACGACTTTTTCGGGTGTGAGATCAACGACGGGAAACCTGAACTCGGGCAGAAAACCCCTGTAGCCAAATTCGATACCGCTGATGCGGCGCACTCCGTAATGATGCCACAGGCACATGACGATGGACCTGATGACATCGTTGATCCCGGGGCACAGACCGCCGCAGGTGACAATGGCGGCGTGCAGTTTGAGCGGGTCAAAGTAGATCATCTCCCTTGGACCTGCCATCTCGAGCAGGTTTTCTTTGTTGTAACTGCGCGTGAGATTGTCGCTCTTGATTTTGACATTGTAGATCACCGAGAGCTCGTCGGTTACAAATTTTGCCATACACTGATCTTGTGTTTTGGACAGGTTGATCGGGGATGGAACCGAACATTTTCCCAGACGGTCTATTGAAAAATTGTATGCTTGTGTCATGCAGATTCCTTTTTGTGCGTTTTGTTTTTGTGCCGCCGTGTCACTGATTATTGGGGACACAGCGGCTGTTGTGACGCGATGTCATAATGGTTTGATGGCTTCTCCTGTTTCAAATCTGATTTTTTTTTCGACCTCGGCCCTTCCGACGGGGTATTTACCTGTAAAACAGGCGTCGCAAAACCATTCTTTGTTGTTTATTTTGTCAAACCAGTAAAGGGATTCAACCGATAAATACTGCAGGGAATCGCACTCAATGTGCAATCTGGTTTCTTCAACTGTTTTTTTTGCAGAGATGAGTTCGCGGCGCGAAGGGGTATCCATCCCGTAAAAGCAGGGCCACTTTGTGGGAGGAGAGGAAATTTTTAAATGGATCTCTTTTGCCCCGGCATCGCGGATCATCTTGACGATTTTTTTTGATGTGGTCCCGCGGACGATTGAGTCGTCAACAAGGATCACCTTTTTGCCTTCAAATGTTTTTCGGACAGGGTTAAGTTTAACCTTCACCCCGAAGTGGCGGATGTTTTGTTCGGGTTCGATAAAGGTCCTTCCCACATAATGGTTGCGTACAAGTCCCATTTCGAAGGGAATTTTTGACTCATGAGAATAACCAATGGCCGCAGGGACCCCCGAATCCGGGACGGGGACGACAAGATCTGCTCTGGTTGCGGATTCCTTTGCAAGCTGATGCCCAAACCCTTTTCTGATTTCGTAAACATCGCGGTTAAAGACATGACTGTCAGGCCGCGCAAAATAAACGTATTCGAAGATGCAGTGATTTTTTTTATGATTGTTGTCTGCAAAACGAAATGATTCTATTTGATCACCGCTGAAAAAAACAACCTCACCAGGTTCTATTTCTCTTACAAACTCGGCCCCGATGAGATCAAAGGCGCTTGTCTCCGAGGCTACAATGTGTGCCCCGTTTTTTTTGCCCAGCACCAGGGGTCTGAATCCGCTCGAATCACGGGCTGCTATCATGGTATCTTTTGTCAGAAACAAAAGCGAAAAGGCCCCGTCAAGGGCGCTCAAGGCGTCTGTGATACGCTCTCTTATGGTTTGCTGTTTTGACCTTGCCAGCAGGTGCATGACGACTTCGGTGTCTATGTTGGATTGAAAGATGGCGCCGCTGTCTTCGAATTTTTTTCTGAGAGAGAGCGCGTTGACGATATTGCCGTTGTGGACCACAGCCATAGATCCACTGGAAAAATTGACCATAAACGGTTGACAGTTGCGGATGTGACTCTCTCCCTGTGTTGAGTAGCGCACATGACCAATGGCGTGGATTCCCTTGAGTGTATTGAGCACACCCTGCGAAAAAATATCGGGAACCTGACCCATCGACAAATGGATTTTCATTTTGTCGCCGTTGCCCGTGGCGATGCCGGCGCTCTCCTGACCGCGGTGCTGCTGGGCGTATAGGCCAAGATAGGCGAGTGTTGCGGCCTCGGGGTGATTGTAGATGCCTATGATGCCACACATAGATAAAGGTTCCTCAGTGCGAGTGGGGAGATAAAGAGACCGCCCCGCGTTGGTTGGGGCGTACACTATCTTGTTAAGTGCGGGGAGTCAACCGGCTTGAAAGAAGTTGAAAGAAGACTGTGGTGTGAGTGACAACAACATTATTCTGGAGTCTCTGTTGCTGTCGCCGTGGCGTCTGCTGATGCTGAGATTGTGCCCGTGTAGGTGATCGTTGTGCCATCGCCAAAGTCGAGGGTGATCTCTGCAGTTTCACCACCCGCGAGACCTGTGATCGAAAACTGGACGGCAGAAAGGGTCTCGTCGTAATTGGACTCGGCTGCCATGTTTGCGGAAGCAAGGACATCGTTGATGTAAGTATCTATTGTGATGTTTTCGATCTCGGATGAGGTGACATCAATGACCAAGAGGGGGATGGTGACAAGGGATGCACCGCCACTTAAGGCCCCCAGGGTGACTGATTCTGATTCTGTTTCTGTTGCTGTGACATCCGCGGAGGCAGAGGCCGTGCCCGAGTAGGTGATGGCTGTGGCGTGACCTATATTAATCACGATGTCAATGGTCTCGCCGCCCGTCAGACCCGAGATCGAGAAGCGGATGGCTTCGAGTGTCTGGTGGTAATATTCTGTCCCGGAAATATTTTCGAGGCTTGTTAACGTCCCGTTGGCGTAGATATCGATGGTGATGCCGTCGACGTCTGATGCCGTCGCATCGATCACAGAGAGCGGGATGGTGACCACAGACGAGCCCGAGCTTATGGTCCCCAGTGTGACAATCTGCGGCAGTTCATCTGCAGGTGTTGTGATGCGGTCGGCACCCGAACACGCGACAAGCGCCAGGCAAACGAAGACAGGGTATAAAAAAAAGAGAGTTAAATTTGTTTTGATAAACTTACGAGTCATGCAATCCTCCTGAATAATCGTGAGGGTGTCCGTCATTGCTATCTCAAAGCCAATACAAAAACAAGCGGATATGAAGCCGCGGGCACGCGTTTATACAAAGAAAGAAACGGTTGCTTTTTTAAGCAGCGGTCCCGAGCCCAAAAAAGAGAGGGCCGGCCTGTTATAGGCCTGCTGATGCAGAATAAATGAGTTTTCGGTGACAAAATCCACATCAAAGCTGAGGGTCCTGACCTCTGATTCCCGGACATCTGTTTTTTGATTATAAGAGAGCAGGGTCCGCATCTGGTGCATGTCTTGTGCCACAGCGCTCAGTATCGTATTGAGTTGACTGGCGGCATCATCAATCACCTGCACTGATTGTTCTGCCGCGGCGCTTGATCTGAGATTCACTTCGTAAAGACCGAGTTCATTCACCGTAACCGGCTCAATCCGTGTTGTAAACTCGTTGATCGCCGCGTTGTGACCAATCAGGCGGTCATCGATGGTGTAGGTTCTTTCGGGCAGGGTTCCGTTGAGCAGGGTGATCCCGTGGTACTGTGTTTGATCGACAATGGTGTTGATGTCCGCAATGAGGGAGGTGCCCTGGGCCACCAGTTCTGCCCTGTCTGTCTTGTTGTAATCGCTCTGCGGGAGCAGACTGTCAGTCGCTTTAAAGGCGGTGTCGCGCAGGTTCTCTATTTTTCCCGCTACCGATTCCAGCCCGTTAACAGCTGTCTGAAGCATCTTATAGGCCTCGGTGATGTTGGTATCAAACTCGTTGGCGCGGCTCTTATAAAAAACGATGGTGTTAAAGTGATTGAGGGAGACGGGAGAGGTCCCGATGTTTGCACCTTCTTTGATGACGGTGCGGTCCGAGGTACGGGTGGTGTACTTCTGCGCCTCGTTAAGCAGCAGAATCTGTCTCGAATAGTCGACGACAGTCATGCCGGACTTTCTGTAGCCTCGACAACATGTGATCGGTGTGTGTTAATTTTGCCCAGAGACGCCTTTGCTTTTTTGTTCAACGTCGAAGAGGTTCAAAGTTGACTGAACGCGGACGCATTCCCCGCATAAGAGAAGAATGCAACCGCGTAAGAATCAAGTTTGTAACTTGAAAAGAAAAGGCAGTCGGACTATCGTAACATTTTTTTTTGACTATGGAAACAGTAATATTATTTTGCGTGTTGCTGTTGATCATCGTTGCTTGGAGATGGTAATACCCGTGTAAAAAAAAGGGAGCCGCGATGAATCAAAAAAAGCTCGTTATGGGTACCCGGGCATCAAAACTTGCGTTGTGGCAGGCAGATCACGTGAGAGCACAACTGGCTTTGAGGTGGGGTTGTCAGGCAGAAATAAAAAAAATCACAACCAAAGGAGACCTGATTCAGGATCGTTCGCTCTCTCAAATTGGCGGCAAGGGGCTTTTTTTAAAGGAGATCGAAGATGAGCTTTTAAGCGGGACCATCGATTTTGCGGTTCACAGCATGAAAGACGTCCCATACGACATGCCCGAAAATCTTGAGCTAGCGGCTATTCTTAAAAGGGCGGACCCCTCCGATGCCCTTGTCAGCAGAAATAATATTCCCATACAGGCATTGCCAAAGGGCGCGGTCATCGGGACATCCTCTTTACGGCGCATGGTGCAGTTAAAAAACAAATTTCCACACCTTGTGTTTAAAGACCTGCGTGGCAATGTCGACACGCGTTTAAAAAAACTCGACGACGGCCTTTATGATGCGGTGGTGCTTGCCTCTGCGGGGCTGATGCGTCTTGGTCTTTCCGACAGAATTTCTCAAAGGCTCGATATTGTGTCTTCGGTTGGGCAGGGGGCCATGGGGATCGAGTGTTGCTCGGGGCGGCCCGATCTTGTTCGATTACTGCAGGGCATTGAAGACAATGCCACAGCAGCAGCCGTCCATCTTGAACGCTGTTATTCCCGGATGATCAAGGGCACATGTCAGACACCCATGGGTTGTCTTGTGCGGGCAGACACCGCAGACTCCCAACGCTTTGTTCTCAAGTGTTTTAAGGCAAATCCCGATGGCAGCGACTATTTCGAAAAAGAAATCTCGGGGGCCTGGTGCGATGGTGAAAAACTGGTTAAAGAAATGCTGGGAGTTTGTTGAACAGTTTTTTTGAAAATTTTTTTCTGTTTAAATACTCCTCGTAGTTTTTACGGCTTACTTTTTCCCAGGATTCGGGCATTTTGTCCTGTAGTGCGTGGATGATGGAGTTAAAGACAATTTTTTTGATGAGCATTTCAGAATGAGTGACCCCGAACACTTCTACGTTTTTTACGTTTTCGGCCTCTTCGAGCACTGCCATGGGAAAGGGGCACACGGTGTCATCCTTTGAGTAGATGGAATACACCTTGATGTGTGCGGGAAATTTTTTTTGTTTGAGATTATTAACAAACGAGTTGTACGGAGACATTTGCTTTAAACTTTTGCAGACAAGCACAAGCGGTGTGAGTGATGCGGCAAAGGCCCACGGGGTGCCGTTGTGCGGGCTTCCGATGGTGATGAATGTCCTGACCCTCTTTGCGCCATCCAGACATTTGATATAATATTGACCGATCAACCCTCCCTTGGAATGGCCTATGATGTTGAGTCTCCCCTGTATATTAAATTTTTTATACAGTTTTTCTATTTTGGTTTTGATGTATTTTGCCGATTCTTCTACCGATGAAGTGTTGAAGGTTCCAAAAAATCCCCCCAGGTTCAGGCTGAAGGTTGTGTACCCGGCATTTTTAAGACGCGTTTCCAGGATAGAAAGTGTCCGTTGTGTGGCCCCAAAGCCGTAGATCATCAGCACGGGGTTTTTGCAGTTTTTGAGCCTGGAGTCTTTTTTGATCGTGTTTCCCCTGAGTGTGAGCCCCGCAATGGTGGTCCAATTGCTGGCCCTGCGGGCTAATCGGCGGACTTTACGTTTGATGGCGGAGAAGAGCATGGGTGAAAATGGCCTCTATGAGGAGGCTCAGAAGGCTCCCCTACCAGAGAACGCGTTGTTTTACAACAAAGTGTTTTTACAAAAAGTGTTTCTTCAAAAAGGCTTGTCACGCAAAGACGGGCCTTCGATTTTCTCTGATTGCTTTGATGCCTTCTTTTATGTCGTTCGAAATAAAGCATTGCGCCTGTGCCAGTGCATCGAAGGCGAACATGTGGTGCAAGGATTTCTGTTGGGACTTGTACAGGCCCTGCTTGATGTATTGCAGCGCCAGGGGTGAATGACTAGCGATTTCTTGTGCAATTTTTTCAACTTTGTTCATCAGTTGTGTTTGTTTGAACACATTGTTGACGAGGCCCTTTGTATGTGCTTCTTGCGCTGTCATGGTCTGTGCCCTAAAAAGTGCTTCCGCCGCCTGCGTTGGACCCATCAACCTTGTTAACAGGCTTGTTGTTCCCATGCCGGGGGCGAGTCCCATGCGCGCAAAGTTGATGCAGAACATGGCCTCCGCACCTGCATATCTCAGATCACAGGCAAGCGCCAGACAAAGTCCGGCTCCTACAGCAGGCCCGTTGATGGCGGCGATGACAGGTTGCGGGAGATCCCTGATTGAGAAAAAATCATTGTAGAATTTTTTAAGCTCAACGGTGTTTTGTGAGAGACGCTTTTTAAATCGTGAGGCAAGCATGTCCAGATTACCGCCGCTCGAAAATGCACGCCCGGCCCCGGTGATGATCACGACCCGGACACAAGCGTCTTTTTTGATTTTGCGGATCGTGGCTTTAAAATCAGCGGCCATGTGATGGTTCATCGCGTTGAGTTGTTGCGGCAGGTTGAGGGTGATGGTGGCGATTTTTTTGTTTTTTGTGAAAAGGATTGTATTCATTTGATGGCAGCCCCCCTTTTGTGTCAGACTAAGCACTTCGATTCGCAAATACGGTAACGTAATTTGATTACCATTGAGTTAAATTTTTGCTCACTCAGTACTGAGTGCCGAGTGAATAAATATGTTGCCATATTTATGAATCGAGGTACTTGGTCGGCTGTTTTAGTGCATAACTGGTGCTGCGCCCGCCGGTCGATTCTTTAATCAGCAGGCCATGATCTATCAAATCCTGAATATCGCGTAATGCCGTATCTTGAGAACACTTGGCTATTTTGGCCCATTTGGATGAGGTCAGTTTACCCTCAAAACCATCGAGCAGTTTATTGAGCACAAGTTGTTGCCGTGCATTAACAGGCTGAGTTCTGTGTGTGTTCCAAAAATGCGCCTTGTGAATAATGCCCATAAGAGTCTGTTCTGTTCCAAGTAAGGCGCGGCAAAGACAAGACAAATACCAGTCAAGCCAAACCGTAATATCAAGGGTCCCCTTTTGTGTTTGTTCGAGAATCTTGTAATATATTTTGCGCTCTTTTTTGATTTGGGCAGACATGCTATAAAAACGCCGTTTACTGCTGTCAGAACGCGCCAGCTGCATATCGGCAATGGCACGTGCCAGACGTCCGTTGCCATCATCAAAGGGGTGAATCGTAATAAACCACAAATGAGCGATGGCAGACTTGATGACTGGATCAAGGTCTGATGGGGAGTTAAACCAGTCAAAAAAAACTTTCATTTCAGGATTGAGACGAGAGGCATCGGGGGCTTCAAAATGTATGTGTTCGCGTCCTAAGGGCCCAGAAACAACCTGCATGGGGCCTTTCTGATGATTGCGCCATTTGCCAACCTTGATTTGATACATGCCGCTATATCCCGTGGGGAACAAGGCAGCATGCCATCCAAACAGACGTTTTTTTGTAAGGGGGGCTTTATAATTCTGGGTAGCATCCAGCATGACTTCAACAATACCATCTACGTTGCGATCTGCGGGGACCAGCCCAACCCTGTCAATTCCCAACCGGCGGCAAATAGACGACCGCACCTGATCAGTATTGAGAATTTGTCCTTCAATTTCACTTGTCGTCACCACGTCGAGAGTGAGCATGCGCAGAGTAGCCTCGATTTGCAGATCAAAGCCCAGTGATTCCATGCGCCCCATCAACCGCCCCTGTTGGTGACGTACTTCAGCCAAAAGTTGAGAGAGTTTTTGATTCCACTGAAAGTGCGGCCAGTGAGGGTGATCATAAATGTAGGTTATTATTCTCCGCATAATATGCGGAGAATATAGCCCTTATTCACCGCACACACAATAAAATAATTTTTTTTGGTCCAAGGCTATGTAGTGTCTGTCGGGAAATGCCCTGTTTCGCAGGAGTCCTGAAAAATCATGTCCCGTGACAAAACATACAGACATGATTTTTCAGGGTTTGAAATATTTTGCAAGCGGCAAAATTTTCAAACTTCCGGAGAAACAGGGGCTTTCCCGACAGACACTATGTATCTGTCTTGTGGATAGGATTTCTGTCATCATTTTTGTGGATGGCACTTTGGGTTCGGAAGGATGGTGGCGCCTTATTTATTATTTAATTTTTTTGCTGTCCATTGTCCGGGCCTGACACCATTTTTCTGCTCGACAATTTATTTAATAACTCGGTAAAGTCAGGCCAGGCCATAAAGGACAAGATGACAAACATGAAAAAACTCGACGTCATAAATCTGGGCATGGTTTCTTATGGTGAGGGGCTTGAGTTGATGATGCACCGGCGCGCGCTTCTGCTTGACGGTCGGGCGCCTGACACCCTGCTGGTCCTTTCGCACGAGCCCGTGATTACAAAAGGACGGCAGCTTAAAAATACCCTTGTTACTTTTGATCCGATGATCAAAAAGATGGGGATACAGGTCAGGGATGCCGACAGGGGCGGGCTTCTCACGTACCACGGCCCGGGTCAGATTGTGATTTATTTTATTATCAGGGTCAAAGAGTATTTTAAGGGTGTTCGCGAGATGGTAGAGGCCATCGAGGCCGTGCTGGTGGTGTTTTTAAGGGCGTTTAAACTGGACCCGTATCTCAAAAAAGAACACCCCGGTGTCTGGGTGGGCAAAAAAAAGCTGGCCTCCCTAGGCCTGCGCGTGTCACAGGGGGTCACCACTCACGGGGTTTCACTTAATGTGAACAACGATCTTGGGGTTTACAGATACTTTGAGCCCTGTGGGCTTTCGGGAGAGACACAGACAAATTTAAAAGAGGCTCTCAACAACAGCAGCATGATTCTTGACTGCGATGACATAGCCGCGCGGCTTGTTGATTGTTTTGTAAAAAGACTCACTCAGGCTTGATCGATCTCGATGATCTTAAATTTCTGCTTTTTATGATTATACGCAATCTCAACCTCGTCGCCTTCTTTTTTGGCCCACACGGCCTTTCCAACCTCGGTGTAGTTTGAGATTTTATTTTCACCCGGTTTTTCTTCGGTAAGAGTGACCAAGGTGTACTCTGAGACCTCGCTTGTGCTTAAATTTTTAATTTTTATTTTGTTGCCATAAATACATCGGAGTTCGGTGTCTTTTTTTTCTTCGGGTATTTGTTGGTCTGGCATTAAACCCTCCTCTTTTTTTTACAACCCTGATAATTGAGGTTTTTTTAATTATCAAGTATAAGTCCTCTCATGGCGTATAAAATGCGACGTGTTTTCTGTCTGATGTTTTGTCTTGTCATGGGTTTTACTGCCGGGTGCGATGCCCTCTGGAATCTGGTGCTTGACGAAAAGCCTGCGGGGGACAGTGGAACAAAGGTGTTGAAGGAGACGCTGCTGCCGTCTGCTGTCAAATCACCGTTGGTGATCACGGAGAAAGAAAACGAGAAACTCTGTGTAGAGTATGTAGAGTCCATCCCTTCTGTCGTTTCTGTAAAATACCCGGATCCAAAAACCTTAAGCATCGAGGTCGCATCCAACAAGGTGTACGACGAGGCCTCGCTTATAAAATGGGTCATGGAGTTTTCAACAGAGTTGTTTGATACCCGCGCTTGTCAGTGGGATCAGTTGTTGTTTATGACAAGTTTTGACGAGGGGTCTTATGATCAGGGGGTCTCAGGCAGGTCTGATTATCTGCTTTATAAAAAGGGGAGGATATCAAGCCCCGAATGGAACAAGAGATTCGAAATAAAAAAAATGAACTCCATCAAGACCCTTAAGCTTCAGCTCAAGGCCGAGCGGGCTTTGGGTCATCACGCAAAGGCCTTTGATCTGATGCTCGAACTGTTTAAGACGGAGGACGCGGACGTTACCTTAAGCATTGTCAAAAACAACATCCTGCTCGATCAAAAAATTTATCACGAGGCGATTGCCGGTTACGAGGCGCTGCTTGCCAGCGATCCCGAAAACATCACAGTCCTTTACAACCTTGCCTTTGCCAAAAAGGAGATTGGCAGTTTTGCAGATGCCATTCAGATTTATCAAAACCTTAAAACAATTTTTGAGCAAAATCCGGGAAGCAGGAGCCCTGTGAGCAGCGAAGACACAGCCTTTCAGCTTGCAGACGCGTATCTTAAAAATAATCAGCTCAAGGAAACGCGGTCGGTCCTTGAGAAAATCAAGGACAAGGACAGCGGGACGTACCATATACTCCTCTCCAACCTGCTCAGGCAGGAAGGTCAATACACCGAGGCCAAAACGATCCTTGACGGTCTGATTAAAAAAGGTGCAGGCACGGAGCTTGCCCTGTTTAACAGGACGCTGCTGTATCTGGATTTAAAGGATGTAGAGGGGGCAAGGCGCTCGTATGAAGAATTAAAGGCGCTTAATGCCGTGATGGCCGGAGAACTCGCCTTTCTGCCGCTGTTTAATGAGCGACGACAGGATTTAAAAGACGACAAGGGACCCGTGGTTCCCGAGGGCGATGTCATCGATATGCAGGTGATCACGCCGGATGGATTTATTGATGAAGAAAAATATAAACCGGTTGCGCCGGGACAGGGAGCGGATTTCGAAGATGCAGAGGACGAACCAGAGGGTCAGGGCGGGAAGGGTTTGTTTTGAGGATGTGCTCCTGGGGGTCTATATGGTTTTTCCAGATAAAAAAATTGTGATGTTTCTGTTGCTGGTATTTTTTATTGTGACCGGTTTGCATGCTGCATCCGAGCCCCCGCAGAAAAATATCCCGACGCCCATTATGCCGACAAAAGAGATTATCTCCAAATCCAACATGCCCAAAAAAACCATTG
The DNA here is from genome assembly GCA_015228875.1 of Deltaproteobacteria bacterium. Classification (GTDB taxonomy): domain Bacteria; phylum UBA10199; class UBA10199; order UBA10199; family JADGCS01; genus JADGCS01. The sequence goes on from JADGCS010000049.1 coordinate 31,814, forward strand.
AGGAACTCAATCTGCCTTACAAACCAAAAGATCCTCCGCTTTTCGTAGACGGCGTGCCGGTTACAGAAGACGGAACGATGATTGTTGATGGGGATATTTCGCCTGATGATCAGGCGACGGCCGATGCCATTGCGGTGGACTGGTCAAAGATGCCTTATGTGCCGTCAAAGTACCCCGAGTTCAAACCGGCCCCGGATCCCGAGATGGAGTGATGGGGGCAGGGCAGGGGAATCATATTTATCAAAGGTAAAAATCATGTCGCTGTTTTTTTTAAAAAAAATAATTTCATTGTTTGTCATCCCGCCGATTTGTTTTGTCTGGTGTGCCCTCTTTGGGGTGCTTGTGATCAAAAAATTACCAAGACTGGGGAGAGGGATTGTTTTTTTTGCCCTTGCGGTGTTCATGATCTTAAGTACACCGTTTGCGGGGAGCCGTTT
>JADGCS010000004.1 GCA_015228875.1 Deltaproteobacteria bacterium
GCTAAAAAAACCCTCCGGGTTTCACCAAGCCCCCCCCAATCTCATGGACTCATCAAAATAACCTAAAATCACAGCCCCCATCTTCTATTTTTGGAAATATCAAAAAAATTTGCCTACGAAGCCCTGACGAGTTACCAAGAAAGACATTGCCATATTCACCTGATAGGTGTAAAATAATCCATGATTAACAATGTGCGTTTGACCCGTTTGGTTGTCAAACAGTTACGCAAATTGCCACGTCATATTGTTGTCAATCTCATGTCGTGTGTGGACGATGTGGAACGTCATGGACTCGAACAGGCAAGAACAAGGTAGGGGTATCATGATGAGCCCCTGCATGGCAGACTTAAAGGGCTGCGTTCTGTCAGGTTGAGTCTGTCTTACAGGGTCATCTACAGAATGGTGCACGATGACACGATTGAGTTTGTCAATGTTGAGGAGGTGACCAGACATGAGTACTAAAAAATCAAAAAGTCAGGCCATGAAAACACTTGAGGATATCATCGGAGGGCCGCTTAAAATTGGTGATCTGCTGCGCTCGATCCGTCTTGCCGATGAGCTTTCATTGGCCGAGTTTTCCAAAAAGCTTGGCATCACAATCTCTCACCTCTGCGATATAGAAAAAGGGCGTAAAACAGTCAGTCCGCAACGCGCGGCACGTTTTGCCAAAATCCTTGGTCGTTCGCGAGAACAGTTTGTCCGGCTCGCCCTGCAGCAAATGATCCACGACGCCGGTCTTAAAATGCGCGTTGTGATCGAGCCGCTTGCCCATGGGGCTTGAGTGACTTTCAAATCAACACCCGATGGAGTTTAGAATGGAGTCCTGTACTGCAAAATTTTTTATGTTTCCAATATAATACATTTATGTTATATTTTAGAAATGAGATATCACGATCTTGTTACGCATGTGTTACCCTTTGCAGTCTTTGGAAACGAGGTTTTGTGTGACCTTGAGTGGTCAAGTGCGGCACAAAACATTCAACTCAATCGTTGGGTTAAGTCTGGCCAACTTGTCCGACTTAAAAGGGGACTCTACACCCTCCCTTCTCATTATCAAAAACAAAAATTTTCTCATCTGTGGCTTGCCAACACCCTCTATTCACCATCTTATCTTTCGCTCGAATACGTCCTCTCCATGCACGACCTCATCCCGGAGCGGGTAGAGATGTTTACTTCTGTCTCGCTTAATAAAACGGCCCTGTTTACCAATAAACTGGGTCGGTTTCAGTATCGAAAGGTTAAAAAAAATCTTTTTTTTGGATTTGAAGAAAGGCTTGATGAGAACAATTTTTCCTGTCTTGTTGCATTGCCCGAAAAGGCCCTGCTTGATCTGGTTTATCTTACTTCAAACTGGCAACCCACCAAGGATTATTTACTGCAAAATATTCGCCTGCAGCAATTTGATCAATTTAAAAAAAAGAGGCTTGTTGAATATTCAAAAAAATTCAACTGCAAAAAAATTGACTTGACAGTCAATGTGTTGCTTAAAATGTATTAGGGGTTGTTTATGAAACAAGAAATGATTAAAAGAATCAAAAAAGGTGGTGATCAGAGGGGGTGCCTCAATCTTTTGCGCGAAGAACTCCAGCATCTTGTTTTGCAGGAACTGGAACGAAAGGGGGCCTTTAAGGATCTGTGTTTTCTGGGTGGAACGGCTCTCAGGATTCTTTTTGGGCTTGATCGTTTTTCTGAAGACCTGGATTTTTCGACATCAAGGCATTCCAAAAAATTTGATATCGCCCCGCTTTCAAAATCAATCCACCAAGGCCTTTTGGGATACGGTTTTGAAAACCAGATTACAAAACTAAAAACCAAAAACAATGTTCAGTCTTTTTTTATTTCATTCCTGCCATTTAAAGAAATCAAGATTGGATTTCCCGTCGATCAAAAATTGGCCATCAAGCTCGAAGTGGATACTCATCCCCCGGCAGGGGCGGACGAAACGGTGAGTCCCGTGAGTGGAGTGAGGCTTTATAAAATCAGGCATTATACGCTCCCCTCATTGTTTGCGGGCAAAATGCATGCCCTGCTTTACAGAAGATATACCAAGGGAAGGGACCTGTATGATTTTCTATGGTACACGAGCAAATCGGTTCCCATCAATAAAACCATGATCGAAAACGCGGCCGCACAGTCACAAAAAAAGGACATCAGCTTTACCGTTAAATCACTGAGAGCAGAGCTTTTAAAACGCCTTGAATCGATTGATTTTAAACAGGCAAAAAATGATGTCGGCCCCTTTGTAAAAGACGAGGCGTCATTGTCGTTATTTGAATTTGAGTTGTTTAAGAATGCGGTGGAGAGGGTTGGTTTTGAGGTTGCCTGATCCGTGACTTGCTTTTTACAAGCGAGCGCTTGGCGCAACGACGCGACGAAATCTTCTGTTTTGCATGGGACGCACCCGCGCTCGATCGATTTTGAAATTCCGATAAATAAATTTAAAACGCAGTTATGACGTTTGTACCGACGGGCTATTTTTTCAAGATTTTTTTAAACCCCATGAGGATGTTCATCATGGTCTCGCGTTGCGGTGTGTTTGCGGCATCGGTGGCCGAGGCGTTTTTTAAACCTGAGGTAATGGTGCCTTCTTTGGCTTTTTTTAAATAGGTTTTAACCAGAAGATCAAACACCCGGCCCCGTGACTCACTGTCTGCAACACGCGGTCTGCAGTTGGCCACGTTGGCATTGAGCATCTTTATTTTGACGTTGGAGGGATTTACGAAATCTGTAACTTGCTGATCGAATGACATGTTGTATGAACCTTTCTTTGTGCTGTGAGAACCCAAGCAGGTTTTTTTTTCGCGTTTCGGCATCTACGTTTAACAAGGTGCCAGCCCGCGCAGCACTGTCAACTTTATGCGGTTAGTGTGTTTATCGTGCCGCATCTTTAAAGGTTGCTACTTATTCTTATCAGTTTTACGTCTTGGGCTGTGGCTTATAGGTCTTATTCTATAATAGAACAAGCGCAAAAAGACAAATATAATTATTATAATAACTTACAGATGTGGCCGGCGATCGCGGGTGCGGCGGTGAGGCCGGGGGATTCGATGCCCAGGCTGTGGATAAAATTATTTTTTTTGATAAAGTTAAAATCAGCAAGGGCAGTCCCGTTAAAAAACAATTTGGGCCTGTTGCCGCTTGTGCCCTGTGTGAGGTGTCGCGGGGGCTTACCCGTGTAATGTGTGAAGGCGTTTGTGTAATCTGATGCATCGGACCTGTGGTGATAATCGGTCTTGTCCTCAATAAAAAAGGCGTTTGGTCCAAGCAGTGTCTGTCCATCTGTTGTGGGTGTGATGTGAACACCAAGGCCATGTTTGTTTGCATCGGGCAGGTGATACACAGGCCTTGTCACAGGCTGCCCGCTCAAGCAGTAATAATCCCCGCGGCAGGGTTTGATCTGATACCCGTGAACACCGGCCATCACGGCGATCTCATCGGCAAAGAGCCCCGCGCAGTTAAACGCAAGGTCAAACGGAATGGCGCCGCGCGTGGTCTCTATTTTACCGTCGCTCACAGCCGTGACCCGGCAGTTAAGCAAAACAGTCGCGCCCTTGTTTTCAACAAAGACAGAGAGTGCCTTGATGTAATGGGCCGCATCCATAACCCCGGTTGAGGGGACAAGCACGGCACTGTCTGCAATAAGATGAGGTTCCAGTTTTGCCATCTGCCCGCGTGAGATGAGTTTGGGTTTGGGTATTGGCAGCTGCGAGATTCTGTTAAAAAAAATGTCCAGTGCCGCGTGATCTCCCTTTTCGGCCACCATCCACTTGCCGCAGCGGTTGTGCGGGACACCGAGTTTTTTAAGCCACTCGTATGTCAGCCTGTTTCCCTCGATACAGAGCTGCTCCTTTAAAGAGCCTGCAGCGTAATGAATGCCTGCATGAATCACCCCGCTGTTGCGGCCGCTTGTGTGTTCGCCAAGGTAGGGGGCCATGTCCAGCACGTAGCAATCGTGTTTTTTATCGACAAGCTTGCTTGCAAGATGCAGGCCTACAATGCCCGCGCCGATGATGACAGAGGTGGTCATGTGATGGCCCCTCTCATGATGTTGATGGGGGCTTTAAGGCCTGTAAATAATTCGAAGGCCAAAGCCCCCTGATGGACCAGCATGCCGATGCCCGAGTGGGTTATTAAACCCCTGTCTTGTGCCTTGACAAGAAGAGGCGTGTCGGCAGGATTGTACACGATGTCCGATACCACAGCACGCGGACTTAAGTGATCGACAAATGTGACTTCGGGCCAGGGGATGCCGGGGGTGCCGAGTGGTGTTGTGTTGATGAGCAGGTCTGCCTGTGGGAGCACGCGGGACAGGTCTGCAAAGCAGGCAGTACTCACGTTGATTTTATTAAAACGCGCCTTGAGCCTGTACGAGAGCCCTGCGGCCTTATTGGGGTCTCTGTTGATGAGGGTCAGCGCGGCAATGCCCCGCTTGCAGAGGGCAAAGGCAATGGCATGGCACGCGCCACCGGCACCGATGATCACGCAGTTTTTTTCTGTCGGATCCAGTGCGGTATCTGCCAACAGGGAATTAATAAAACCCGCTCCGTCTGTGTTGGTCGCGACGAGCCGGTTGTCCTGCCGGTACACTGTATTGACAGCGCCCGTCTGCTCTGCGTCTGCGGTGAGGGTGTCGACCAGATCAAACACCTTTTGTTTGTAAGGGATGGTGATATTAACCCCATCAAACGCCCCCGCCCTCATCCTGTTAAAAAAAAGGGGGAGTTCATCGGCTGCAAGTGTCACGGCGCTGTACACGGCCTTAATCTCAAGCGCCTTAAAGGCCGCGTTGTGCATGGTCGGTGAGAGCGAGTGTTGGACAGGGTTACCGATGACGGCAAATTGTTTTTTCATTTGACACCAAAATCCTTGAGCACATTCTTGGTGTTTTCGATATCGATCCCAATCTGTTTGACAAGGGCCGTGGGTGTTGCAAATTTGATTTCTTGTCGCAGTTGTTTTGCAAAGCAGAGCCTCACGGTCTGGTCGTAGATGTCTCCCTCAAAATCAAGGATGTGTGTCTCGATGGATCTTTCGAGATTGTCAAATGTGGGGTTAAACCCGATATTGGTGACCGACTTGTAGGTGTTGTCGTTGACGTGAATCAATGTGGCGTAGACGCCGTCGGGTGGCATGAGTTCGTTTTCGGTTTTGATATTGGCGGTGTGGATGCCCAGGGCTGTGCCCCTGCAAAACCCGCGGATCACGGTCCCATCGATATAAAAGGGTCGCGTGAGCAGTTTGTTGGCCATGACGATATGACCTTCCTTGATAATCTTGCGGATCACGCTGGAACTCACCAGTGTCTGATTAAGCATCTGGGCCGGGACAATTTTGAGTTCGATGCCGTGTTTTGTTGCAAGTGTCTCCAGGGTGTCGGCAGTCCCGCTGCGTTCGTTGCCAAAGGTAAAATCATAACCCACGGTAAGGTATCTGGCCTTTAAATTTTTGACGATGGTGTTTAAAAAAAATGTTTCTGGTTTTGTCCGAGCAAAGGATTTTGAAAACGTTTGAAAAATCACGCAGTCGAGTTCTGTCTGCGCGAGAAGTTCTATTTTTTGTTTTTTTGTGTTGATGAGTTTTGGGGCAACCTCTGGCGAGAGAACCTTGACCGGGTGGGGTTCGAACGTGAGCAGGACAGACAGGGTCTTGAGGGCGCGGGCCTTTTCTGTGAGATTTTTTAAAATGCATCGGTGACCGTAATGGACCCCGTCGTAATTGCCGATGGCCACGGCAGAACCGTGTCTTAAAAACCCCGTGGCATCGGCTGTACCCTCAAAGACTTTGAGTTTGCGTTTGGGCTGCATGGCAGAACCTCCATTTTTATGACAGGCCCGCTCATATGATTTTGTGGGCAAACAATCAAAAAAAATATACCTCGATGTATAGGAATTTCAAAGTCGACAGAGCGCGGGTGCATTCCTCGCAAAACGGAGGAATTCAACCGCGTCAAAGTCAAGTTGGTAACTTGATGTATATGAATTTCAAAGTCGACAGAGCGCGGGTGCATCCCATGCAAAACAGAAGATTTCGTCGCGTAGTTGCGCCAAGCGCTAGCTTGACAAAAAAAATGCAGTGTCTGATAGAAAGGACCGATGTCGTCAAAAAAAATCTGGAAATTAAAACAGGCAGACCCGGAGGCCGTGAATCTTTTGAGCCGCGAGCTTGGGCTCTCCACCATCATCTCAAAACTGCTTGTCAATCGAAAGATCACAACCGTTGATGAGGCGACAAGATTTCTCAACGCAGATTTATCCCAACTGCACGACCCTTTTCTGCTTAAAGACATGAACCTCGCCGTCGAGAGGATTGTGACCGCCATTCTTCACAATGAAAAAATATGCATCTTTGGTGATTACGATGTCGACGGTGCCGTTGCCACCGCCATGCTTGTCCTTTTTTTTGAAGAACTTGGTGTGACCGCCGATTTTTACATACCCAACAGAATGACCGAGGGGTATTCGCTTAACAGGGGCGCACTTCAAGTCCTCAAAGAACGGGGGACGCATCTCGTGATCACTGTCGACAACGGTGTCATGGCTCATAAAGAAATTTTGTGGGCGGCGGAGAAACATCTCGATATCATTGTGACGGATCATCACAAAACGGGTGAGACACTCCCACCGGCCCTTGCCGTTGTCAATCCTCAGCGGGCGGATTGTTGTTATCCTTTTAAGGGAATCTGCGGTGCAGGTGTCGCCTTCAAGCTGATGATGGCCTTAAGACAAACCCTGCGGTCGCGGGGTTTTTTTGAGGGCAGAAGAGAACCCAATCTTAAACAGTATCTCGATCTTCTGTGCGTGGCAACGGTCTGCGATGTTGTACCGCTCATCGATGAAAATCGCATCATTGTCAGGGAGGGGCTTAACTGTCTGCGCCACACGCAACGGCAGGGTTTGCAGGCGTTGCTTACGGTTTGTGATATCAAGGATCGGGAGATGACCACCATCGATCTTGGCTTTAAACTGGGCCCCCGCATCAATGCCTGCGGAAGGCTTAAGGATGCGGCTGCCGGGGTGATGATGCTGATCTCCCAAACCAAAGAACCGGCACTTAAAAATGCAAGGCTGCTGGATTCTTTAAACGAAGAGCGAAAAAACATTGAACTGGGGATTGTTGCAGATGTTATCTTGCGGATTGAAAACGAAATTAACCTTGATGGCAGGCTGGGTCTGGTTCTGTATGACAAAATGTGGCACGAGGGGATTGTGGGTATTGTGGCCTCAAAAATTGTCGACAAATTTAAACGTCCTGCCGTGATCTTAAGTCGGGGGAGTGATGGTAACATCAAGGGTTCGGGCAGGTCTGTCCCAAAGGTCAGCCTGATCAGGGCCTTGCAGGAGTGTGCAGACCTGCTGATCAAGTTTGGGGGACACGAGGCAGCGGCGGGTGTCACGCTGACTACGGAAAAACTTGGCGATTTTACCATGCGGTTTAACGAGGCCGTAAAAAAACAAATGAACCCAGCCGATGTGGTGCAGACGGTCCTTGTCGATGAAATTCTTAAGGGAGAGGACATCACGGCCGCGTTGGTTGCGGATTTAAATAAACTGGAGCCGCATGGTATGGGTAACTTTAAACCGGTATTTGTAATAAAAAAAACCCGCATCAAGTCAAAAAGAGTTGTGGGCGAAAAGCACTTAAAACTCCTTGTTGATCTTGGCGGGTCTCAGATGGATGCCATCGCCTTTAACAAGGGGGGGTATCATGATCGCATTGGTTTAGAAACCGGGCTTGTCTTTGGACTAGAATTCAATACATTCAGGGACAAAACACAGGTGCAGATGGTGGTTAAAGATTTTTTTTAGTTTTTAAAAAAATCCTGTTTTTTTTGCAAAAAATGTCCTTAATAATTACAATGCGTTACGTTATTTTTTACTTTCCTGTCCTATAACCTGTTGAAACAATTTAAAATAATAACTGTTGACAAGTGATGACGCATTGAGTCTTAATGATGATCAGGAGATTTGAATAACTTGTAAATCAATTTTTTAGGAGAAAACATGAAAACATTAGACGAAATTGTCACAAAACTGGGGGCAAAGGACATCAAAGACATGGCATTTGAAAAAACAAACGAACTCACAAAAGAATTTAAAAACATCGTCAAGAACATCAAAAAGATAGACCTTAACTCTATTAATAGTCACCCTGCGATCGAGCAGATCAAAGAAAACGTCACAGGGGCCATTAATCGTGTGCAAGACATGGAAATCGTAGAATTTGCAAAAAACACGGTCGAAAGCACAAAAAATCAGGTGTTTTCTGTCCTTAATATCCCTTCTCAAGAAGAAGTAGACAACCTGACAAGAAAACTGGTTTCACTCGAAAAAAAGTTTAAGGCAGTACAAAGACACATTCAAAAGTAGTTTTGAGGCCCCCTGTTTCACCAACAGAAGGTTTTTTTTTATGGGTCTTTGTTGGTGAAAAAGGGGGCCTTGCGTTTGACAAACCCCCTGGTTCACTGTCCAACGCCATCCTGATTGATTATTCTCACCTTGACTCACCATACCCTTAAATATATCAAGCGTTTCTTTTAACGATTGAAGCAAATTTACAAAGGGGTCACACTCAATGGAGTCTATAGTTTCTCTCTGCAAACGTCGCGGTTTTATCTTTCAGGGGAGTGAAATCTACGGTGGCATCAACGGTTTCTGGGATTTTGGGCCCATGGGCGTCGAGTTGCGCCAGAATGTTAAAAAGTTCTGGTGGCAGCACATGGTGGCAATGCGCGATGATGTCGTCGGTGTCGATACCGCCATTATCGCTCACCCCGAGACGTGGCGGGCGAGCGGGCACATCGATTCTTTTTCGGACCCCATGGTTGATTGCCGTATCTGCAAGGGCCGCTTTAGGGCGGACCAGCTCGACATCTCTCCCGATAACAACAAACCTGTCTGTCCCACGCCGCATTGCAAGGGAGACCTCACAGAGGCCAGGGCCTTTAACCTCATGTTTCGTACGTTTGTGGGCGCAAGCGAAGAAAGCGGCTTTGAGGCCTACTTAAGACCCGAGACCTGCCAATCCATCTTCACACAGTTTAAAAATGTCATCACCACATCACGTCAAAAGATCCCCTTTGGGATCGCGCAGATTGGCAAAAGTTTTCGCAACGAGATCACCCCGCGCAATTTTATTTTTCGTTCACGCGAATTCGAGCAGATGGAGATGGAGTTTTTTGTCAAGCCAGAGGCGGATATTCAGGAAGAATGGTACAACTACTGGAAGGAACGGCGCTATCAGTGGTACAAGGATCTTGGTATCAAACCCGAAAAACTGCATCTTCGTGATCACGCAAAGGACGAACTTGCCCACTACGCAAAGGCCTGTGTCGATGTCGAATACGATTTTCCATTTGGTCGCTCAGAGTTGGAGGGGATCGCCAACCGCGGCAGTTTCGATTTGGAGCAGCACATCAAGTTTTCAAAAAAAGATCTCACTTATTTTGATCAGGGCACAAACGAAAAATACACGCCGGCAGTCATAGAGACTTCGGCGGGCTGCGACAGAACTTTATTAACCGTCATCTGCGATGCCTACGACGAAGATATTATCGCCGGAGAAAAGCGCGTGGTCATGAGGTTTGCGCCGCACCTCGCCCCCATCAAACTTGGGATACTGCCCCTGTCAAAAAAACTCGGCGAGCAGGCACAGCAGATCGAAAAAGATTTAAGGCGTTTTATCAGGACCGAATACGATGATGCCGGGTCCATTGGCAAACGGTACCGCCGCCACGACGAGATAGGCACACCTTTTTGCGCCACTTATGATTTTGATTCGGAGACGGATCAAAAAGTTACGATCAGACACAGGGATTCCACACAGCAGGATCGTGTGGCCATCACCGCAATCAGGGTTTATCTCGAAGACAAAGGGGTGTTTTAATGCAGAGGCATTTTACAGTCAGCAGAGCGCGGGTGCAGCCCGTGCAAAACACAAGCATTCAATTGCGTCATTATAACTCGCATAAAGAGGCAAACACTACGCGGGCGGACACCATGCAAAAATTGATGCCGAAACGCGTAGAAAAAACCTTCCAAGGTTCTATGGGATTTCCTTTGGGGCATACCCCAGGGGCACTTCCTTCGGGGCGTCACAGTCAAGTGAGTCATTTGACTTTTTACACAAAAACTTTTTGATGCTGGTGGCTCGACATGTATTAAAACATGTCCTCTGGTGCCAACACAAAAAGCAAAATTCACCAAGAGGGGTTTAAAATTATGGTAAAGAAAAAAATTGTTTTAACAAAGAAGACAACGGTAAAAAAGAAGACAACGGTAAAAAAGACTGCAAAAAAGGCGGGTCCTGCAAAAGCAAAGTCAGTTAAAAAAATTTCTGCCAAGGATAAAAAGATGGTCTATTTTTTTGGCAGGGCCAAGGCTGACGGCGAAGGCAAAATGAAAAACCTGCTTGGGGGTAAGGGGGCCAATCTTGCCGAGATGTGTCGCATTGGACTTCCCGTCCCTGCCGGTTTTACAATCTCAACAGATGTCTGCACCTATTACTACCAGAACAAAAAGCGCTACCCCGCAACTCTTAAAAAGGATGTTCAAGCCGCGCTTAAAAAAGTCGAAGAGATCATGCAGTGCCGGTTTGGTGATCCCGTCAATCCTTTACTGGTCTCGGTTCGTTCCGGCGCCCGCAGTTCGATGCCCGGGATGATGGAAACAGTCCTCAACGTTGGTTTGTGTTCGGCCACGATACCGGGGCTTGTTGCCAAGACCAACAACCCGCGTTTTGTGTACGATGCCTACCGCCGTCTGATCATGATGTATTCTGATGTTGTGATGGAAAAAGGCGCCGGCATTGAGCCTGCCGAGGGTCGTGGGATTCGTCTTCAACTCGATCACATCCTGCACCATCTCAAACAAGAAAAAGGGTACGCATCCGATGCCGATATCCCCGAAGACGACCTCAAATATCTCTGCGGCTGTTTTAAGGACAAGGTTCGCGAAGTCCTCGGTTGTGATTTTCCCGATGACCCGTACGAGCAGCTCTGGGGTGGCATTGGCGCTGTTTTCTCGTCGTGGAACGGCAGAAGGGCAATCTCTTATCGCAGAATCGAAGGCATCCCTGACGAATGGGGGACAGCGGTCAATGTGCAGTCCATGGTCTTTGGAAACATGGGCGACTCTTCCGCAACAGGTGTTGCGTTTTCACGAAACCCCGCAACGGGTGAAAATAAATTTTATGGTGAATGGCTGGTTAACGCGCAGGGCGAGGACGTGGTGGCCGGTATCCGCACACCGTCCCCTCTCAACGAGGCCACAAAGAACGAGCAAAACCAGCATCTGCAGTCCCTCGAGACAGGCATGCCTGCCCTGTACAAGGAACTCAAATCCTACCGTGACCGCCTTGAAAAACATTACAAGGACATGCAGGACATCGAGTTTACCATACAAGAGGGGCGTCTGTGGATGCTGCAGTGTCGTGTGGGAAAGCGCACGGGGACGGCCGCTCTCAATATCGCGATGGACATGCTTAAAGAAAAACTCATCAAGCCCCGCGATGTGGTCTTAAGGGTTTCGCCAAACCAACTCGACGAGCTTCTGCATCCCATTGTGGATCCGCAGATCGAAAAAAATTCTCAGGTGCTTGGCAAGGGTCTTCCAGCGGGTCCGGGCGGCGCCTTCGGACAAATCGTCTTTACGGCGGCCGATGCTGTCAACTGGCACAAACAGGGCAAGACAGTCCTTCTGGTCCGCGAAGAGACCAATCCCGAGGACGTAGAAGGGATGCGGGCGGCCAGCGGTATCCTCACAGCGCGCGGCGGGATGACCAGCCACGCGGCCCTTGTGGCGCGAGGCTGGGGAAAATGCTGTATAGTCGGGTGCGGCGCCCTTAACATCGACCTTCACAATAAAACTCTTAGGATTGGTGAGCACACTTTTAACGAGGGTGACGAGCTGACCCTTAATGGTTCCCGCGGGTATATTTATGCGGGCAGGCTGGGCATGATTGATTCCACAGAAAATCCGCTCTTTGCCTCATTCATGAAGATCGTTGATTCGTTCCGCAAGATGAAGGTCCGAACCAACGCAGACACGCCCGAGGACGCCGCGCGCGCTCGTGCGTTTGGTGCCGAGGGGATTGGACTGTTCAGGACCGAACACATGTTTTACGGAAAAAACTCAGAGGCCCCACTGTTCTGCCTGCGCAAGATGATTGCCTCAAAATCCGAGGCAGAGCGACGTCAGGCCTTGAGCGAACTCTTTCCTTACGTCAAAAAAGATATCAAGGGTACCATGGAGGCCATGGATGGATTTCCAGTTACGATTCGTCTGCTCGATCCGCCACTGCACGAGTTTATCCCGCACAGCGCCGAAGAGCGTCAGAACCTGGCAGACTCTCTTGGCATCAGCATGGAGGAGTTTGCCAAACGCGCCGAGGGGCTTCATGAAGTCAACCCCATGATGGGACACCGCGGTGTGCGTCTGGGGATCACATATCCCGAAGTGACAGAGATGCAGGTCCGTGCCATTTTTGAGGCAGCGGTAGAACTGGTCCAGGAAGGCAAAAAGGTCTATCCAGAGATCATGGTGCCGGTTATCGTGGACGAGAACGAAATCATCCACCAAAAGGTCATTGTCGATCGCGTCTATCACGAGGTCTGTCAGCAGTATGGCATCAAGAAAATTGCTTACATGTACGGGACAATGATCGAGACCCCCCGTGCCTCTCTTGCAGCCGACACCATTGCAAATACGGCTGAGTTCTTTTCATTTGGGACCAACGATCTCACCCAGATGACATTTGGTTTTTCGCGTGATGATATCGGCGGCTTTCTGTCGGAGTATCTCGATCGCAAAATCCTGCCGGCTGATCCGTTTCAGACCATTGACCAGAAGGCCGTGGGAGAGCTCATCAAGCTGGGTGTCGAACGGGGCCGCAAGTCAAGGCCTCATCTCAAGGTCGGGATATGCGGAGAACACGGCGGTGAGTCTCTGTCCGTGATGTTCTGTTACCGGACTGGTTTTGATTACGTCAGTTGTTCGCCGTATCGTGTGCCGATTGCCCGCTTAAGCGCGGCTATTGCGGCCCTCAAGGACGAATAGTGCTGTGTTAAGCGCGGTTCACTTTTTTGCGTTGTGTGTTCCTGCGTCATGGGCGCAGGAACACACAATGTGTTTTATGTGTCGCGTTGCGCACGCTTTTATTTCATGAAATCAAATCTGCTTTTTCCACTTTTATTTTTCTGTCTGTCTGCGGTCTCTTGCGCGCAGAGCACGGGGATCTTTCCCTCTGTTTCTGTCAGCACATCGGAGAGCGAGGCTGTGTTACCCAATCCTGTCTCTATCGCGGTCGATGAGGCCAATGCCCAGATTGTTGTGGTCAATTCAAATGTCGACATGCTTTTTGGGCAGGGGTCTCTTGCGGTCCTGTCTGTCGATGCCAGTGATACCGCAGCACCCACATTGACGGCTCAAAAAATTCTGGCAACCCCCAATTATGCCGGTGAGGCTCATTTTGACGGGGTGAGTTCTCTTTATGTTCCTTTTAGAGAGTCCTATCAGGGGTTGGACACGCTCGACACGATGAAAAAATACACTGTGGCCGCTTCGGATGTCACCGAGGCCCTCACAGGCACGGTCGCGCCCGATCCTTTTGGTATAACGGGCGATGGCGCGTCGTTGTATGTGGTTTCCAACGATACCCTGGGCATCTACGACACCAGTCTTGGTTTGCAGGCCTCTGTCAGTCTCACAACAGCGGAGACAGCCGGCATCGCAGACACCTCCGCGGTCAATGTGCTTTCGGTTGCTGTTGATGCCACACTCGATATCGCGGTGATCAGCAATCCCGGCGGCCGCATGTTTATTGTAGATCTGGCAACCAACACCTTAAGGCAGGCGGTCGATGGACCGGAGAGCACAAGAAATGTGCTCATCGATGATGCCGGTATCATGTACATTTTAGATGCCATTACAGAGGCTGTGTGGGTCTTTGATCTCAATTCTCTGGCCCTGCCGGTCGCTACACCCGAGAGTGTCGAAGACTCCAGTTTTCTTGTGACATCAGTCAGCGTGGGCAACGGGCCCTATGGTATGGCCCTGGACAGCGCGCGTAACAGGCTGTATGTGGGCAACTTTGACGATGACTCTGTCTCGGTTGTAGATACACTGACCCTTCAGGAGGTTGACCGTATTTCCCTGAGGCAGGATGACCTCTCGTCGTATTTTTTAAGGGATTGTGATGGGCCGTTTGCCCTAAGTACGGGGACATTTAATACCGTTCCCTATGTGTTTGTGGCCTGTTTTCTGTCGCATGATGTGGTGATGATCAACACACAGACCCTGCGTCTGGTGGAGATTTTTCCCAACACGGTTTTGTAGAACCTTGGAAGGTTTTTTCTACGCGCCGGGGTCTGGCGCATAGCGCCGGACATGAAATCATTCATGTCCGATCGCAATGCACCCCGCGTAGTTTTTTCCGCTTTATGCGGGTTAGGTTTATTATGTACCACTCCGGCCAGCCCCAAATAAGATGTATCCTTTTTTTTGTGTTGGTATTGTTTGCCCAGTGTTCCGACTCCTCCAATGTCGGCATTTTTGCATCACCAAATCATATTGCTGTTGATTCAAGCAATGATCGTCTTTTTATATCGCAGTCCCCGAAGGAATTATTTTCGCTTGTGGCTTCGACGGCCGAAGACATCGGCGATCAGCCCATTGTTTCCGCGGATCAAAACGAAAACGTCTATGACATTTTGCCCGCGGTCACAACCCATATGGCTGTTTATGCCTCAGGGACGCTGTCCAGGCTTTTTGTGATGGGAGGTTTTGTCAATGACCTGGGAAATACAGTCTTGAACCGTGTTCTGGTCCTTGATTTTGACGGGGTATCTTTTTCAGAACCCGATTTTTCACCGATAGAAATCACTGATGGGGCAGATGCAACAGACGAGACAGACAACAGTTTCGCCGATCTCTTGGTCGACCAGCAGACAGGGGTGCTTTATATCACGGACGCCACCGCTGGCATGCTGTACGCGTTTTCGGCTGTTGATGGGACCACCGTCACGGGTCCATTGACGGTGGCCGGAGAACCTCAGGGGATGAGTCTCGATAACGGCAGGCTTTACATATGCAACACCAGCAGTGTCGACGCCGAGCAACTGATCAATGTTGTCAATGTCTCAGATGACACAACCACCGGGATTGATATCGGGGCACCCTGTCAGACCATCGCTGTTCAGTCCAATAATACGGGGGCGGTATTGTTGGTCAAACCGTCCAATGATCAGAAAATCTTGATCCATACCGTCAATACCACCACGTACGCAGCAAGTGCGGCCATTGCCGCGGCATCGACAACCTATGCCGCTGGTGAATTAACATCGGGTGCAGGGATCACATCATCAATCAGCGATATTGTGATCTCGGTGGATAGTGCAGGTCTTATCTATGCCTACCTCTCAGAGTTGGACGGCAATATTCAGATGGTGTCTGTTCCTGCTGATTTATCAGCGTATTTGGTCCAAACCTTGTCGACGTCCATCCCCAACCTCACTAAAGGGGCGGTTTTGGAGTTTGCCGATGGATCGGCATCACAGGCCTTTATTGTTGGAGAAACAGGCGCCCTTGTGACAACGGATATTGGCGCGGCAACCGTGCAGATCCACAATTAAAACAGCAAATCCCAGATCATAGTTCAATGTATGGGAATTTCAAAGTCGACAGAGCGCGGGCCATGTGCCGTACGGAACATGGCGGGTGCATTCCTCGCAAATTGAAGGAATTCAACCGCGTTAAAGTCAAGTTAGTAACTTGTGGCATCACCACATTTTTTAAGCAAAAATTTTCATAACATGACAAATGTCAAGTTTTTTTTGGCAAAATAAAAAAATAATTTTACTGACAACTTCCCTAATAATAATTAGTAAAACCGCCCCTGTATGAGGCTGTCGATTTAGACAGCCTCTCCGAAGAACGAATTACGAAGAACGGGCGGGGCTTGTCGCAATAATAGATGTGAGAGATCATCATCAGAGAGTTATTAAATATGAATCATCGCCTGTACAAAGTTCAAACTCCAGGGGAAGTTAAGGCCTTGTCTTTATCAGAGCTCAGGGATCTTTCTCTTACTTTAAAAAACGATATCATTCAGCATACCTCTGCCAATGGAGGGCATGTTGGGGCGTCACTGGGGTGCGTCGATATGATCATCGCCCTGCACAGGGTCTTTACGACCCCAAAAGACTCCCTTGTCTTTGATGTGGGGCATCAGTCATACGCGCATAAAATGCTGACTGCTCGCAGGTTTCAATTTTACAAACTCCGAAAAGAAAATGGGATTTCAGGGTTTACCAAGAGAGGCGAATCGGAACACGATGCATTTGGCACAGGGCACGCCTCCACCGCGGTCTCTGCGGCGTTGGGGATACTCGAGGCAAAAAGGCTCACCAACGACCCCCACCATGTTGTGGCTATTGTGGGTGATGGCGCCCTCACAGGCGGGCTCTCTTTTGAGGGACTTAACTATGCGGGAGAGCTTAAAAAAAATCTGATCATTATCATTAACGATAACAAAATAAGCATTGATCAAAACGTGGGGGGCCTCAAGGATTCTTTCGAAAAAAACAAGGCCGAGCTTTTTTTTAATTCACTGGGGCTTGAGTACTGGGGGCCGTTTGACGGCCACGATATCAATGGGATGATTGGCACCTTTGAAAGGGCAAAACAGCAGACTCGGCCGCTTGTCATTCATCTGCATACCATTAAGGGCAGTGGCTACGAACCGGCAATCACTGATCAAACAAGGTTTCATGGTTGCGGCCCCTTTGATATTGACACAGGTCATTTTATCCACTCATGCAACGAAAAAAAGAAATATCAGGATTTGTTTGCTGAGACCCTGACAGAGCTTGCGAGCAAAGATGATCTCATCACCGCGATCACCGCGGCCATGCCCACCGGGACATCACTCACCAAGTTTAAAAAGGTCCATCCCGATAAATTCTACGACGTTGGGCTGGCCGAGTCACTTGCTGTCGAATTTGGTGCGGGTCTTGCTGCGCAAGGTGCAAGGCCCTTCGTTTGTATCTACTCCACTTTTCTGCAAAGGGCCTACGATCAACTCGTTCACGACATTGGCCTGCAGAACCTGCCTGTTAAACTCTGCATGGATCGGGGGGGCTTGGTTGGCGACGACGGGGCGACCCATCAGGGTGTTTTTGATTATGCGTATTTAAGGTCCATCCCCAATTTTGTCATTATGGCCCCTAAAGACGAGGTCGAATTACAACACATGATGGAAACGGCCCGCGTCTATAACGATGGCCCCATTTCGCTCAGATTTCCGCGCGGGGACGTGATAGGGAAACCCCTGCCCGCCAAGTTGAGGCCGTTGGAGATTGGCAAGGCAGAGCACGTCTACGGCAATGTCTATGGCGATTGTCTCATCTGTGCCATTGGTCACTCGGTCAACGATGCCATTGAGGCTGCAAAGAATCTGGATCATGATTACAAAATCGAGGCCAGTGTTATCAATTTAAGGTTTGCCAAACCCCTCGACGAACAACTGATCCTCGATTTTGCACAAAATTTTAAAACTGTTGTGACGGTCGAGGAGGGTGTGATTGCCGGCGGCGTAGGTTCGGCCATACTGGAGCTTTTTTCCAAAAATGTTGTGCTTAAGCCCACGAGGGTTCTGGGTGTCCCCGATTTCTTTGTATCGCACGCCACTCAAGAGAGACAACGCCAGATCTGCGGGATCGACAAAGAGGCCATCATCAACGCCTGTATCGACGTCCTGCAAAGGGCTGAGGGGCATGTTTCAAGAAGGGAAATGCCAAGGCCTGCCAAGATACCGTTAAGGGTTGTGGGCAGTCACAGGTAACCACTCAATAACATTTAGTTATTATTCATTGAAAAATGCACAATAATTGTGCTACACTCATGCTGTGTGTATTGAAAGGGGAGTGTCTATGGCAAAAAATATTACCTTGCGTCTTGAGGAATCTATATTGCAGGCCGCAAAAAAAATGGCTTTTCAGTACGATGTTTCTCTGTCTCAATGGGTGGCGCGGTTGATTACTAAAACAATTAATCAGAAAAACGACTTTAAATCTGCGAGAAAACGCGCCTTAAAAAACTTGGAAAAGGGCTTTAATCTTGGCGGGGCTCCCCTTACAAGAGATCAGGTTTATGAACGATAAGCATATTTTTGTTGATACTAATATCTTGGTCTATGCTCATGATAAGCAGGGCAAAGACAAACACGATATTGCCAAAGAAAAAATCACCGAATTGTGGATGAAAGAATCGCCGCCGTCTCTCAGTATACAGGTTTTGCAGGAATTGTACGTCAATCTTGTCAGAAAAAATGTTACCGAAAAAGATGTCAGAGCGATCGTTGTTGAGTATCTTGTATGGGAGGTTATACCCAACGATCAGGAATTATTCATGGCTGGAATTAAAATTAAAGAACGATTCAAACTATCCTTTTGGGACTCACTCATTATAGCAGCAGCACAGAGGGCACACGCCCACATTATTTGGAGTGAAGATTTACAGAACGGTCAAGACTTTGAAGGCGTGGTGGTTATTAACCCCTTAATCTCTTGAGAATTCCAGCATAAAGAAAAGATACCTGATCCCTTAAGTGCTGCGCCTTTGTTTTGCGTTTCGAAAAATTGGGGCACGCGTGGCAGATTGTCCTGACGCCCTTATCTGCGCAGACTTTGTGATTAAACAGCCTGCGCGCACTTTGATATTTCTCGTTGTTCCAGATTTCCATCACCGAATTTTCTGCCAGATCTCCCATAAAACTTTCTTTTGTGTAAGTGTGACAACAGGGGGTGACCTTGAGGTCGGCATTGATGGACATCGAACGCCAGAGAAAGAGACAGACCGTGTTTGCGAGCCTTTGATTGATTTCACCCTTAAAGAAAGGTCTGGTGTGTTTTGTGTCCTGCGGGAGCCAGCGTGCCTTAAGCCTTTCCATGTCCCCAAAGTCAAACTCAGGCATGTCCTCGCCCAGCCCAAAGGAATCAAAGACGATGTTGATGCCGTATTTTTTGGCAAACTCCTTTGCCTGGGCCATTTCGTGTTCGTTAAACCTGTTGACCAGATACTGCCAGGTGATCTTTGGGGCGGCGGCGTTGCGTTCCTTTTTTTTGTGATGGAGTGTCAGCATGTTTTGAACAATGTTTTCAAAATTGGAACCGATGCGGTAGGTGTTGTTGGTTTGCTGGCTGAATCCGTCGAGCGAGATGATGAGTTCGTCAGGTGCTGATGCAATGATTTCAGGTATCAGCGACGGGTCGATGTCGAAGTTGGAACTGAGGCAGATGTGATGGCCCCTTTGTTTGGCGTACTGGATCATCTTGAAGATATCGGGATTGCTAAAAGGCTCGCCAAACTTGGTGAGGTAGATGCGCAGGTGAGAGTCAAACTTGTCGATGAGGAACCGGAATTTTTCAAGGGTCAAGTGCGCTTTTTGACCTTGAGCGATCTGGTGCGTCACGCACAGCGGGCATTTGAGATTGCAGATGTTTGTGGGTTCGATCTGAATATGCAGCGGCGGGGTTTTACATACTGTGGGTAACAGCAGCGATTGTTTTTCAAATTGGAATTGGGTGAGGCGTTTTTGCATGATTGATTACAAGGCCTCTACCAGTTCAATAAAGGTACCATCGGGATCCTGGCAATAAGCATATTTTACAGCGCCATCTGGCGAAAGGCAGGGGGGGCAGTTAAATCTGATGCCTTCCTTTACGAGCTTTTCGTAATCTTGATCCAGATGATCGACTGTGAAGGCGACATGAGAACAGCCCAGATTAAAAACGGGCGGGCTGACACTCTCAGCGTGAGGTTTAATAAAGTGCAGGAGTTCTATCTGTATGTTATTGCGGGAGAGCAGCCTGACCATTCTGAGTCTTACATTTGAGAGGCCCAGAATTTTATCGATGTGTGCACTTTCTTCGGTGACATCTTTGATGAGTTTGAGTCCCAGGAGATCGCAATAAAAATGCACAGCCCTCTCTATGTTTGACACCACAATACCTGTATGACGTAGTTCGGTAATCATTTTTTTACTCACCTTACTGAGTGCCTGCCGGGAAACACCCTGTTTCGGAGGAGTCCTGAAAAATCATGTCCCGTGACAAAACGTAAAGACATGATTTTTCAGGGTTTGAAATATTTTGCAAGCATCAACTCACACACTCTTTAATGGCTTCTTCCAAAACTGAGGCCCCCTCTACAAGGGCTTCTGATGTTATGGTCAGGGGGGGGGCAATTTTAATGGTTCCACTTGACGTGCGTACCATGAGCAAACCTTTTTGCATGGCCTTTTCAATGATACGATCTCCAAGCAGGACGTCCAGTTCTTTTGTTTGAGAAACCGGGCAGGTTTTTGTTCCGCGTTTTTGTGCCCATTTTTGCATGGTGCCCGCTCGCGCAGCATTTTTGGGTTCATCCGGGTTGGGGCTCACAATATGCAGGGCATACAACAGGCCCTTTCCCAAAATCAGGTTGATCACGTTGGGATATTTATGTTTGATTTTATTAAGCTGAGAGAGCAGAATTTTTCCGGAGTCATGTGCTTTTTTCGCCAGGTTGTGTTTTTTGATGATCTCCAGATTGGCCAGGGCGGCCGCGCAGCAAACAGGGTTACCCGTGTGGGTGCTGCTGAGATCCGGGGCCCTGTCAAGAATGGAGGCCCTTCCCAAAACAGCAGACATGGGGAGCCCGCCAGAGAGCCCTTTGCCGCACACAACAAGATCTGCCTTAACATGATAATGCTGATAGGCAAACAACCTGCCTGTTCTGGCAAAACCGGATTGTATCTCATCAAAAGTGACAAGACATTGATGCTGATCGGCCCAGAGACGCAAGGCCTGAATATAGTCTTTGGGATAAAAGATGGCACCCCACCCTTGATAGGATTCGATCATGAACCCCGCTACCTGATCAAGATTGATATTTTTTTCTTTAAGGTGCCTGATGCCCTTTTTAAAACACCATGCCCCGCATTTTTCATACCCCGGTCTTCCCCAGGGGCACTTTTGGCAATAGGGAAACGGGAGATGATAAATATCCGGATCGATGTGCCTGATCCATTTTTTTCCCGCAGGTTTTCCACTCATCATCTGCGCGCCTAATGTGCGACCATGAAAAGAACCGTCAAAGCAGACAAGGATATTTTTTCTTTGCCTCAACTGGTGCCCGTGCAGTCTCATGAGCTTTAAAGCGCATTCTGATGCCTCACTCCCGGATGAAAGAAAAAAAACCTTGTTCAGGGGCAAAGGACTCATTGCTATTATTTTTTGGGCAAGCTGCGCACGCACCTGGGAAGGGAATACATAGTTGTGGAGTAATTTCTGATTAAGTTGCCTGGTCAGTGCCCTGCATATTTCTGGAGGAGAGTGACCTGTGTTGGTTGCAAAGATGCCCGAAGTGAAATCGATCCAACAGTTTCCGCTCGCGTCAAACACCTGAAAATCGCTTGCATGATCCCAGACAACGGGGAGTTCGTGATGGAGTGACTGTGGTTCATATCTGCTTAATTTTTTAAGGACAGGTATCGAGCGGGGAGAGGGTATGGGCGTCACAATGCGGCGAAACTTTGATTTTACTTTTGGGACGGTCACTGGTTTCTGGGTGAATGCGTAGTCTGTCATAGTTATTGCCTGTCGGGACATGCCCTGTTTTGAAGTAAAACGAGCGAATCGTCATCGCGAGAGAAGCGTGGCGATCTCCTGAAATCAATTGGTTGCGGGAGATTGCTTCGTCGTTTTACTCCTCGCAATGACGAAAAGCGGCGTTTCCCGACAGACACTAGTTATTTCTGCCTCGGAAAATTTTTTACCAAATATTCATGAATGGGGTTTTTTATTTTGCCAAGCATGAATTCGACAAATTCAAAATCCTGTGGTCGGTCTATTTCTCCGACGTCTGGAGTTATAAACGACAAGATACGCGAGCCGTTAAGTGTGTTGGTGTTTGTTACTGTGCTGGTTTTTATAATATCTACGTAACCGTTGGGATGATACACAGGAG
Source organism: Deltaproteobacteria bacterium (assembly GCA_015228875.1). Classification (GTDB taxonomy): domain Bacteria; phylum UBA10199; class UBA10199; order UBA10199; family JADGCS01; genus JADGCS01. The sequence goes on from JADGCS010000004.1 coordinate 22,002, forward strand.
GAAAGGCCTGTCGCGGCAGGTTGTAGTATTCTGGTCTGGGGTCATCTGGAAACAATCCCTCGTAGTAGTCATCCTTGATGGCAAAAAGTTTATAAGGGGATTCTTGAGTTTCTTTGGCAGACCTTAATGAGGTTGCCTGGTCGTGCTGCAGGATTTTATTAATGGACTGATCCACCAGCACGGGGTCTCTTAAGGGGGTTGGCGGGCACAGCAGAACCAGATATTCGGGTTGCGTGGTTTCGTGTGTCTTAAACCATTCAATGACATGCTTTACGTACTCTATGGCGTCCGAACGGTCCTGTGAGATTTCTTTTGGACGGATAAACGGCACTTCTGCACCATAACGACGAGCGATTTCTGCAAATTCTTCTGAATCTGTCGAGACAATGGTCCTGTCGATCTTTAAGGCTAATTTGGACGCCACGATAGAATAGGCAATCAAGGGATAACCAGCCAACAGTTTGATATTTTTTTTGGGCACGCCTTTGCTTCCTGCCCTTGCAGGGATAAGTCCTATGATCATAATAACACCTTTATTGTATAGAAATTTCAAAGTTGACAGAGCGCGGGCCATGTGCCGTACGGAACATGGCGGGTGCAATCCTCGCATGACGGAGGAACTCAACCGCGATATTTTTCCTACCTGACAGTCCATCCCCCATCAACTGATATTCCTTGTCCTGTGATGTATTGTGATGCATCAGAGGCCAAAAAAAGCAGTGGACCGATCAGGTCTGCCACCTGACCAACCCGCCCCAAAATAGTCTTACCCGCCAGTCGATCTAAAAATTCCTGGTCATCGACCTTGCTGTTACTTTCGATCCCCACATGCGGGAATGCACCAGCGAGTATTGCATTGCACCGGATTCCAAACTCGCCGTAAAAAGAGGCGACATACCTTGTGAATGCCAGAAGCCCTGCCTTGGATACGCTGTAGCAGGGGGGGTTGAACATTTTTTTACCCTTGTACAGGGCAGGATCGGGTGAAACCACAGCGTACATTGAAGATATGTTAATAATGGACCCTTTTTTTTGTAGTTTCATTTTAGCGGCTATGATCTGGCTTGCCAGGGCATGCCAGTATATCCCCGAGTCCAGGCACCTCATCCATTGATCTTTTGAAATGGTTTCCATCTTTCCTGATGGGTCATTAAACCCGGTGTTTTTGCTGAATTCGAAGGCGTTGTTTATCAACACGTCGATGTGTGCGTTGTTGCTGGCAGCCTGGTTTAATGCCTGCTTAAAGGCATTTTCGTCATAGCAGTCGACCTGATAGCATTCTATTTGATCCGCATCAAAGCTGGTTTGCAACGAACGGGCAAATGCGGCAAGTTTATCGTCTTGATCAAAAAGGATAACCTTGGAACCGTATTCCAACAGGCTTTTGGTAAAATTTTCGCCAAAATAACCCGCGGCTCCCGTGATGAGCGCTGTTTTTCCTTTTAAGGAGAATAAATGATTTTGGGTCATGTGAGTTTGTTCCTGTGTTGCATTGAGTTTATATATGATGCCATCACTTTTTGCTGTTGCTGAAAATGATCTGCATCGTCATCGCGAGCGCAGCGTGGCGATCTCCCTGACGCATGTGGATTGCAGCGTCGCTCACGCTCCTCGCAATGACGCCGCTTGCCTTCATTATCGGCAATGATTTATGTTGCTCAGCCTGGACACATTAAACATCAAACATTTCGCAAGAGATCTGTTGGTCTTTTTTTATATCTATCCTGGCAGGATTGCCAATAACTTTGTAAAAATCTTTTGCCGGGATCGCACCCGTCCCCGGTTTTTTTACCCAGATATTGTTTGTATCAAACAGATCACCCGCTTTGATATCTTTTATGGCAACGACACTGGCAAAGGCAAATGTCTTCACAGGTTGTTCTTCGGACAAGACTGTCTTGTTTCCTCCCAGTGCCGTAAAAACTGCGCGTGAGCCTGTGACCAATTCAGAAAGCGTATCAGGGGTGATCGAAAAAGCAATATCCGGTCCGGGCCAGTCCGCGCTTACAGTAAAATGTTTCTCGAGGACACAGGCCCCCAACGCTACAGCGGCGAGGCACGTATAAATGCTCAACGTGTGATCACTGAGCCCGACAGGGAGATCAAAGGTCTCCTGGAGTTCTTTAATGCCGCCCAGGCGGACCTTTTCGTAGGGTGTCGGGTAAATAGAGGTGCAATGCATCAGCATAAGGGGGCAATTGTGTTTTTGAATCACCTCTACCGCGCTTTTAATAGAGGCGATATCGTTCATGCCTGTTGATAAAATCATGGGTCTGGACATTCTGGCTATGTGTTCCAACAAAGGCAGGTTATTGCATTCTCCCGAGCCTATCTTAAAGGCAGGCACATCCATCGCATACAGGTGATCAGCGGCTTCTTTGGAAAAAGGTGTTGAGAGAAAAATAATGCCGGACTGATCACAATGCTCTTTAATGCGTTTGTGTTCTTCTGGGGAAAACTCAATATGTTTGGTGATGTCCCAGAGGGTTTCTTTGGACAGGTAACCCGGTTTGATGTCGGATTTAACAAGCTCAGCCTCGGTAATGTGATATTGAAATTTTACACAATCGGCCCCGCATTTTTTGGCCGTATCCACCAATTGTATGGCCTTGCCAAAATCACCATCATGGTTGATGCCGGCCTCAGCGATAATAAACGGGGGCTGTGCAGGTCCTATGATTCTTTTTCCAATTTTAAATTCTTTCATGGGGTATCATTCTCCCGATTTGTTTTAATAACATTGTGTTTTATGTCAAAGATCTCTGACATATATTTCCATCTTGAAAAGGCCTCTGCCGCGGAGCACCAGGGGGTTTCTATGTTGATATAATCTACCTTGGGATTCTGGTAAGAGATGGTGGTGACCATGTTTGCATGATCGGGCTTGCGCAGCCATCCAAGGTCTTTGCAGATCTCGTATAAATTGGTCCCTGGATAAGGTGTGGCGATGAGTGGTGTGATAAACTTTACACCCGCCTGCACAAGTTTTTTTGCATAACTGATTGTTGTGTCAAAAGACGCCTCATCTTCACCTTTAATCCAGAGGCAGGAATCTGCGCTTTTTATGATGCTGTCAGGGTATTTTTTATTGATGATTTCCTGGGCAGGTTTTGTGCAGATTTTGCCACCGGGATAACCAATAATAAAAAACGCCCCGGCATCCAACTGGGCCTCGGCACACCAGTGTGCGACTTGAAGTGTCTGGTCGAGATGCCTGGTTGCAAACGGCTTGTTCATGGCTATCAGGTTTTTAAGGTCCCCGCTCTCGACAGGTAAATAGATGATTTCTGTTCCGGCCGCCTTCATGGCAAAGATTTGTTCTCGATCCAGCCTGTTGATCATCACACCGTTGGGGAATGACAGTTTGACAGGGTGTCCGGCATCTTTTAATTTTTTTAAATAATTTAATATGGGGATGGCGTGCTCTTTCTTGAGCGTAAAATTGTCATCTTCAATCTCAATATGTGTGACATCATGGTGATCGATCATAAATTGGATTTCTTCGATGACCCTTGTTGCCGAGAAGGCCCTCCATGTCTGGCCTTTTTCTGGTATGGAGCAGAACTCACAGGTAAACGGACAGCCTCTTGATGTGATATAAGAAAAGGTTTTATCAAGGGTGTTCCCCCTTGGGGACCAATTGACATACTCCCGCACGGGCCTCATATTAAACTGCGTGATCCGGGGGATTTGATCGATGTTTAAAAGCTGTTCTGATCGCTCGGGGTTTTCGTGGATGTGGCCTTGTTCATCTCTAAACACGAGCCCCGGTATGGATGCGAGGGGTTCTCCGTTGAGTATCCTGGCACCGGCAATCTCCCCTTCGCCTTTTACCACGATATCTATTTTTGTTTCTTTAAGGATTTGATGTGGCAGCGTTGTGGCCAGGATACCTCCGGCGACTATGGGGATACCGGGAAATTTAGTTTTGATTTTATTGCAGAGAGGGTAAAAAACAAATCGGGAGTCTGTAAAAGGCGCATTAATAAAAATATAATCTGAATCGTCGGGTATGTTGCTGATAATCCACTCATCAGGGTGTCCCACTCTGTACAGGGTTTGATGTTCTGTTGCTATGGGTTGTTTAATATGTTGCCCCCCGGACAGCATGGGATCGATATATTTTATGACTTTGTGCCCGCACTCAACAACGTAGGCGCCCACGTATGCCAGGCCCAATTGCTGGGATTGAAACTCTGGATCTCCCTGAAACACCCAGGGACAGGCCAAAAGTGTTATTTTTTTTGCCAAAAAATTTTTGTTTTTCTGGAAATCAAGGGGATGATTGCCATTCATGCGGAATGGTACAAAATTTTTCATATCAACATTGAGCAACGTAAAAACATAACCCGCTTAAAGCGTAAAACACTACGCGGGCGGACACCATGCAAAAATTGGTGCCGAAACGCGTAGAAAAAACCTTCCAAGGTTTTACAAGTCTACAAATGATTTTTGCTGGTTCATATTCCAGAATGACTCGGTGCAAATAATATCAAAAAACAGACGGGCACTGTTGCCTGTTCCAAACCTTGTTTCGGAGGGCACCTTTATGGTTTTGGCTTTTTTTATTGATGCCAGTATATTCTCCGGGTTGTGATCACAGTTGATCACTTTTTTACTCGGGGTTCTGTTATGCTGCCTGGTCCCGATATTGATTGTCGGCACACCGTAATAGGGTGCCTCTCTGATGCCGGCGCTTGAATTGCCAATGATGTATTGTGCGTTCTTTAAGATTGTCAAAAAATACTCGAATCGTAAAGAAGGGTAAGTGCGAAAATGACCATTGTTTTTAAACTTGTTATAAGCATCAAAGATAAAACCTGATCCGTTATCATTGTTTGGATAAATAACAATAAAATCATCACCCGATTTGATCACGGCATTTACCAAACTCTGGGTCTGTGCGTTGATCTCGTTGTATTCGGTTGTGACGGGGTGAAATATAAGAACGGCATATTGCTTAAATGGTATTTCATAATACTCTTTGACTGTTTCGAGGGAAGGGAGATTATTTGATGCCATGATGTCGATATCGGGGGAGCCGATGACAAAGATGGACTGATCATTTTCTCCCATTTGTTTAAGCCTTAATTGTGCCTCTGCGTTGGCTACAAAATGGATGTGTGACATTTTACTGACAGCATGACGGATTTGCTCGTCAACCGTGCCGGAGATTTCACCGCCCTCTATGTGCGCCACCAATATGTTATTTAACGACCCGACAATGGCACCGGCCAAGGCTTCTACCCTGTCACCGTGCACGATCACGAGATCAGGTTCGATTCCCTTGATGTAATATGAAAAACCCTCGATGGTTTTGGCCAGAATGTGATCCATTGAATCGTGGTCAAGATGGTTAATAAACTTGAAGATGTTTTTGTTGTTAAACCCGCATTTGTAAATCTCTTCTACGGTCGTATCGTATTTTTTGTTTAAATGCATCCCCGTAGCCCAGATGTGGACATCAAACAGGCTGGAATCGTTTGTGATTTGTATCAGGGTTTTTTGTTTGCCAAAGTCGGCCCGGGTGCCTGTGAGAAAGACAATTTTTTTCTTCATACTTATTGCCAATATTGTGTCTGTCGGGGAATGCCCTGTTTCTCCGGAAGTTTGAAAATTTTGCCGCTTGCAAAATATTTCAAACCCTGAAAAATCATGTCTTTACATTTTGTCACGGGACATGATTTTTCAGGACTCCTGCGAAACAGGGCATTCCCCGACAGACACAATATAGGTGCATCGATAAGGGATTGCAATTATTTTTTGCTTTAGAGCAAAGAATAGATTATGATTTTCAAAAGGTTACGGATTGAGTGGTCCAAGTATTCATCAAGCCCCCCGAATGTCCGGGGGCATGTGGGGGAGGTATCTTATGTTTCAAAAAACGCAAAATATCGGGTATTTGAATTTATGTATTCAACGATCGAAAGAAATCTACCTTGATTGGGTCGAACAGTTTCTGGATATCATCGAAGGTCATATCGAGCGGGACAAAACATACAGTTTAAACGATGTCGGTTGCAACTTGGGGCAGTTTTGGAAGGGGTTAAAGAGACGCAATCTTGGCATCGATTATCAGGGTTATGACATCGAGCAGATCTATCTGGACAAGGCGCAAGAGGTCTTTCCCGAACTTAAAGGCAAAACAGCGTTGCACGATGTGACTCAAACAAAACCCAGAGAGTCGGATATTTCGGTCATGTCTGCCATCGTCGAACACTTCGCGGATTTTTCACCGGGACTTGATCATGTTCTGGCACAATCCAAAAAACTGGTGATCGTCAGGACTTTTCTTGGTGATGCAGAAATAAAAATCAAGTTTTTACAAAAGGGCGCAGAGATTCCCTACCCCATTAATCAATACAAATTTCTGGATGTTCTGGAGTTGTTTGATCAATATGGTTTTAAAACAAAGGTCCTTCGGGACAGGGCCACAGATTCCATGCCCAAACTGGTTGAGCGGGGCATCTTACGGACCCAGTATGTTGTGGTGGGTTACCGTTATTAGAATCTATCAGGTGACTCTTGATCATCAAGGGAGGCAGGGTGCTTCGGTCAGAAATCATCGTTTTAGTTGCCGCGGTTCTGTGTACAGGGGTCACAATGTGCACCCTGTATTTCGTAAAAATTCCCAGAAGAAACAAGTTGCAGATAGTCCTCGTGGTTATTTTCACAGTATTGTCAGTTTATGGTGCAGAGCTGTTTTTGGTCTTTAACCAACGGGCGATCATGGGACAATACATGTCTAGGGAGACGAAGCTGGAGAAGATTCAAGAGTTAAGGGCTGCGGGCAAAAAGGCTTATCCCTCAATCTATGCGTCTCATCTCCTCTCGGGAGAGATCCCAAAGCCGGTGATTGCAGACAGGGCCATACTCCCTTTTGCGGGGATTTCTAATGTTCCGACGGTCCTCTGTGATGAAGGTGATGGATGGCTTGTTTACGAGAGCGATGAATACGGCTTTAACAATCCCAAAGGGCTGTATCGCCCTGGTTTGGTGGATGTCATGGTGGTTGGTGATTCCTTTGCCCATGGGGCCTGTGTCGGACCGGATGAAAACGCTGCCGCGTTGATCAGAAAAAAATGGCCCCACACTTTAAATCTGGGCATGTCAGCGAATGGATTTGTGCACGAGATGGCCACAATTATGGAGTATGGGCCGGTGTTAAAGCCCAAAACAGTCTTGTGGATGTTCTATGAGGGTAATGATCTTGCAAGTTTTGGGGCGCATTTGCAGGATGATATTTTAAAAAAATATATTATTCAAAAACAGTTCGGACAAAACTTGATGGACGCGCAGGATCAGATAGATCGTCACTATCAGTCTCTTGTCGATCAAAAACTAAAAGAGGGTAGTTTGGCAGCAGGCTTTGAATCGGTCGTTCATCTCAAGGAGTCTATCAGGAGTATTCTGTTTTTAAGAATATTGAGAGCAAGGCTGGGATTAACAAGGGCGCGATCAGAACCCGTTGAGGAAATCACCGAGAACGAGGCGGCCATCAAACAATTGCTCGCACTGACCAGAGACACGGTAGGCGCGTGGGGCGGCAGGCTTTATTTTGTCTCTTTACCAAGTTGGGCCTCCATTCAAAAAAGGGGGGCAAGTGAGGCTTATCGAAGCAGGCTTTTTTCTGTCGTGCAAGGGCAGCACATACCGGTGATTAATATCTATGAGCATTTTATTGCAAAAAAAGAACCGCGTAAGTTCTTTAATTTTCCGGGGTCTCATTATAATAAAACGGGCTATAAAGCCGTGGCAGAAAAGGTGATCAGTGTTTTAGAGAAAGATTTGGTTAAAGAGGATTAAATGTAAGCAGTGTCTGTCGGGAAATGCCCTGTTTCTCCGGAAGTTTGAAAATTTTGCCGCTTGCAAAATATTTCAAACCCTAAAAAATCATGTCTTTATATTTTGTCACGGGACATGATTTTTCAGGACTCCTGCGAAACAGGGCATTTCCCGACAGACACGAGCTATTTTTTTTATGAAAAAAGCAAAAGTTTGTTTTATCAACGTCCCTCTCAGAGACTCCGGGGATTTTTTTCCGCCTTTTGGTATCACGAGGTTGATCGATTCATTGACTGATTCCGGCTATCAGTTCAACACAGATGTGTTTTTTTATAATATCGATCTTCTCAGGCCGTCCTTTGAGGACATGAAGGCCTATTTTACACAACTCAACCCCGATATTGTCGGGATCAGTGCCGTTGTTTCTACCTCCTATTTGTTTGTGAAACAAGTCAGTCAGTTGATCAAAGAGGTGGTGCCTCGTGTGTCCATTGTTCTGGGGGGCAACATGGCGGCAGCCTCCGAGGTTGTGTTAAAAAAAACCTGCGTTCATTTGACTGTGATCGGCGAGGGAGAGGATTCCTTTGTCGATGTCTGCAGGCATTGGGAAACGTATGGTTCATTGACCGACAATCCAGCGCTCAGAAAAATCAGGGGTCTCGCATTTAAATCTGCAGAAGATGCGAACGCAACAGTCTTTACCGGCTATAGAGATCAAATTCCCACAGAAAGGATTCGTCAGGCGAATTACGATATTATAGATGACTACTACATGCAGCCCATTATTCGGGGGTTTGGTATTGAGGACGATATCAGAACCCAAAAGATGATCGAAGGGAACAGGCGTTCTGCAGGCATAGAGTTAAGCAAGGGTTGTGTTTCCCGCTGCACATTTTGTCACAGGTGGAACAAGGGGTACAGAGCCCTTGATCTGGACAGCATTATTGATGAGATGCAAAGACTCATACAGAGACACAATGTAGGGGTTTTTTATCTGTATGATGAAAGCTTTGGTTCGGATAAAAGTCATATCAGAAGTTTTATAAAAAAAGTAAAACCGCTCAACGTTCTCTGGCATGTGCACGGGATGAGGGTGAAAACTGTGACAGACATCGCACTCCTGCAAGACATGAAGGATGCGGGTTGTGTGGCTATCAAGTTTGGGATGGAGAGTGGCAGTGACCGGATGCTGACCATTATGGAAAAGCTGGCCACGCGTGCAGACGACAATTATAAAGCCCTGCTGGCATTAAAAGAGACAGGTCTCTTGGGTACAACAACAATACAAATTGTTTATGGAATGCCTGGGGAAAACAGACACACTGTTAAAGAGACCATCAGGTTTATTAAAAAATGCAGAGAGGCCAAAAAAAATATCTATATTGCCCCGGCCCTGGCCCAGGCCCTGCCCGGCACTCCCCTGTACGAGTTTGCAAGATTGCATGGTTTTATCGGATCCACACTTGATGACGAAGAGGCCTATCTTATCAGAATCTCGGATACCAATAAAGCTGACATGAAACATTACATCAATATGACAGAGGAAAAAACGCCCGACATATTGTATGGGCATTATTTGTTGAGGGAAATGCAGTTTAATTTTTATTGGGGGACACGTGGTAGAATAAAGTGGGTTGCGACCACGGCATTAAAGATCCTCTTGACCCCCTATGGATTTCGCTTGTTTGTTAAAATGCTTGTGACATACAGATATTGCGACAAGAATCTCAAACAGGCCATAAAATTGTTTTTTGAAAAACGCCCCCCCGGTTTAAAAATAGAGACGTTATCGCTTAGAAAAATAGTGAGTCAGATCAACCCGGCGTTTGAGAAAAATGATGTCCCTTACTCCGTTGATTTATTAAGAAGGGGCCGCTGATGTTAAAGCCTGACAGCAAACACAGAGTGCTCTTGTTCCCCATTCATGCCACCTCGTGGCCGACAATGGAAAAACTGGCGGTGGCTTTAAAGGAGCAGGGCGAGTTTGAGCCTGTGGTGCTTTTAACCGCAAAAATTGCAGATAAAAAACAAATATGCCGGCAGCATCATGTGTGTTGTGAGGTATTAGGGGTACTGGAACCAGCCGCTCATTTTACTGAATCTACAGACGTTGAGGGTGTTGATAAAAAACAAGACCATACTTCCCCTGTGCGTACCTCGAAGATGTTTGTCGCCAGGGTATTCAAGTATTCTTATGAGACTCTCAAAGACTTTTTTATATTTATAGAAAAAAAAACAAATAAGAGGGTTTATTCCTTGACGCTTTATCACTTATTAAAGTGCTGCATCGAGGTCATTTATTACAAGTTATATTATAAAAAAATAGATGATCTTCTTGGCAGGATTAACCCACAGGCTGTGTTTGTCAGCCAGGACGCCTCTGGTGGGGTACTCGCCTGTTTTATCCGAGAGTGCCAAAAGAGAAAGATTAAAATCATCGTGGCAAATGTGGCCTATCAACATGCAGACATGCCCGCCAAAACCAGATCCGCCATGGGAAGTCTGTGTTTAAAAAATCCTGTTTCAGCCCCCTGGATTAACTACATTATATATCTATTTTTACCAAATCAGTTCTACCGGTATAACAACAGGCGGACAATGTTTTATCAGGCCTATGAGGTCTTGGCGCTTAAACTGTTTGGGGCGTTGCCGCCTTTTCCATGGGTTGTCGGTCATAATCATTCAGATATTGTGTGTGTGGAAAACCATTACCTTAAGGATCGCCTGATCAGCAAGGGAGTCAATCCGGCGAAAGTAGTTGTGACAGGGCATGTCGATGTCGATGAAATCTGGCAGCAAAAAAGCAGAATATCTCGGGAGGAATTTTTCAAGTCGTATGGTTTCGATCTCAATAAAAAACTTTTTGTTGTGGCGCTTCCCCAGTTGATTGAGCACGGCTATGTCACCTCATGGGAGGAAACCTACACAGAAATAGAATATCTGGTGAGAATATGTTCCGATACGGGGATGAACGTCTTATTGGCCTTGCATCCAAAAATGGATGTGAAAAATTATATTTTTTTGGAAAATAAATATCATTGTAAAATTAATAAATCACCCAAAACGAGCCATGCACTGCCGTACGCCGATCTTTTTGCATCCAATGGATCCAGCACAGCCTTCTGGGCACACGTTTGTGGGGCCGTGGTCATCAACTTTGATTTTTATGGATTTTCGTTGGAGAGCTTTGGTTATTTAAAATCTTTCATCACTGTTTATTCAAAGCCTGAATTTGAAAAAACCATGCACAGTTTAACGCACGACCCGGAATACTTTTTGCGCAGTCTCACAACAACTCAAGAAGAAGTCCCCCGGTTCTCCCTGCCACTGGATGGCAAAAATACCGAGAGGTGTCTGGCGTTGTTGGGTTAATGCTGCCCCTTAAAAATCATGCCCTTATATTTTGTCACGGGACATGATTTTTCGGCCTGCCCGCCTCTGGTGGAGACGCCTTCGAAACAGGGCCTTTCCCGAGAGATACTCAGTGGTGATTATGAGTGACGTTGTAACAATGAACTGGATTTTATATAATCCGAAATTTTTTCGGCTATAAACAGGTTGCTTTCTCTGGTATAATGTGTGCCGTCTAAAAAGAAGTTTTTGTATAAGTCATTTTCGAAAACTGTGGGATAACAATCCAGCACGTGAATATTCTTTTCTTCTTTTAGTCTTGATAAGAACAGATTTGATGGTGTTGTATCGTATGTGCCATTCTTGTAACTGTAATCTGCCGGCAACATAACCACCAAAACGGGCGTCTCCTCACTTATTTTTTTTACGATATCAGCCGCAATGGCATAGGAGTCGAGGCTGTCAGATCTGAGCATGTCGTAGATTCTCTGCAACCCTTTTTTACAGAGGAGAATCCAGAGATATGAATTGCGAAGAATAGGGTATTTTTCGGCAATGAGGTCATAGCGAAAATACCCCTCTCTTGTGATGCAATAGTCTTTTCTCTTGACCGCAAGAGGCAATTGCCCGGTATTTTTATTTTTCCATGAGCTGAAATTTAATTCTGCAAAGTCCCCCGGTGAGGTTGCCACCATAACAAGATCGGGCGAGATGTTTTTTTTGTATTTGTTGTAGGTGATGAAATATTCTGCAAAAGACCACCCCCCCACGCTCATATTAAAAAAATGAGCATCATTATTAAAAGACTTGTTTAATTGTGCGGTGAAGGTGTTATTTTGATCTACCCCCCAGCCAAAAGTAACGGAGTCCCCCAATACCATAATTTTGGGTTTGTGCTGAAATTGATTTACCAGCGTGGGAATGTCAGCCGATTGTCTAAATCCGTCAGAATTTGTTTTAAAGAAGAAGTTGAATTTCCAATTCAGGTCCTGATGTTGTTCGGAGTAATTGGGTTTGAGCTTCATATCCAGGTTTTCGTCAGATATGCAGCGGCTGAGAAAGGCCGTTGGTACACCATTAATGATATATTTTCTTTTTACTTTTCTGGTATTATAGGTCGTGATGTCGAGAGAGGTGCAGTAACGCAGGTAGGCTTCGGTTAAAAGTAACACAGCAACCACAGTCGCGGTAAAGAATACAACGAGCAGGAGGGGGCTGCATGATATGTAGCGGCAGACAATAAAGAGGGACAGACCCACGCATACCAGTATCAGGCTTAAGATGAACAGGATCTTTTTACCACGAGGGCCCAAGACTATTTTCATAGGCTCACATTGATTCTTCGGAGTGTTACTTGGAGCAAGTGTTCCGATTGTGTCACGGAACTCCAACATAATATAAAATAAATCAACATTTTATTGCTGCTGACGCTCTCATGTTGACGTTTTGGTGTGAAGCAATTATCACGCCTTCTGGAATATCGAACAGGGCGTTGAAAAACAGCATTGTTTGAAGCGTGCAGGAGGTCAGGATGAGCAAAATTAGGGCCGCGGTTGTGGGATTGGGTCAGGCTGGTTCAAGGTTTGACAAGGACTTGCCGCGAGTGGGCATATGGACACATGTTGGGGCGTATCTAGAGCTGCATGATTCTATCGATCTGGTTGGTGCCGCAGATATTCTGCTGGAAAACAGAACACACTTTGAAGAAAGATGTCCGCATATCCCTTGTTTTAGCACAGCAGCCGACATGATCAAAAGCGTGCATCCTGAAATCATCAGCGTTGCCACGCCTGCTGCCACACATCAAAGCGTCATCGAAGAGATCCTCAAGTTTGGCAAACCCAAATTAATCGTCTGTGAAAAACCACTTGAAATTTGTAACGAAAACCGAAAACGCATCGTCGACTCATGTCAAGCCGCAGGGGTCCCGTGCATTGTTAATTACACAAGAAGATATTCTGAGGTCTATCAACTGCTTAAAAAAAAGATGGACGATGGCCTGATAGGCAAGGTCAGATCCATCACGGTATTTAACGCGAACCGCTCATTAACGATGGGGTCTCACGCCCTTGATTTGTTGTGTTATCTGTCAGGACAACTCCCTCAAAAGTGGGTGGGTTTAAATAACCCGGCACTTTTTGAACTTGCGGAACCTGCCATTGATTTTATGTGCCTGTTTCCTGACCATGTTACGGGCAGGATTCTTAACAATGGATTCAAAAGTTTCAGACTCTTTGAGGTAGACGTCATTGGTGAAAAGGGCAGGCTTAAGGTGCCCAAAAATGGTGAGAGGCTTGACCACATCCCGTACAGTCAGTCAAAAAAATTTACAGATGCCACTTCAGAAGAGATGCCGCGGACGCTTTATGAAACAAAACCCGCGGACGAGGCCGTTTATGTCACGTTGGTTAATGAGGCCGCCGCTCTTGTAAATCACAAGATGACTCCGACATGTTCCTGTGATGTGGCTTATCGTACCGAGGCCTTGTTGGAGGAAATATTAAAAATAAAATAACACACATGGAGAATGATCTATGAATCAAGACATGCCAGCTATTCTGGGAGGCAATCCGGTAAGGAGCCAACCTTTTGTTGTGGCCCCTTTGATTGATATTAACGAGGAAAACGCGGTGCTCGAAGCTGTGAGGGGTGGGCATTTTTCGAGATACATTGGTTCCGATAGCCCCGATATTGAAACCATATTACGGATGCCCAGCAAAGACGCCGCTGAGATCAAAGGCGTGAACTGGCATTATCTGGGTGGTCCCAATGTCCGGCAGTTTGCCGCCGATTTCGCAGCTAAATTTGGGGTAAAGTATGCCATCCCGGTCAATTCGTGTACAAGCGGTCTTTCTACAGCGCTTGCGGCTGCCGGTGTCTCGGCTGGTGACGAAGTGATTGTGCCCGGCATGTCTTTCTCGGCGACTGGCACTGCCGTTCTGGTATTTAATTCCATCCCTGTCTTTGTGGATGTTGATCCCAAGACTTTCTGTCTCGATCCGGAACAGGTAAAAAAATCAATCACCGCGAAAACTAAGGCCATCCTCCCTGTGCATTTACTGGGCAATGCCTGTGCCATGGATCAATTAATGAACCTCGCAGCCCAATACAATCTTAAGGTTATTGAGGACTGCGCACAGGCCATAGGTACAAAATACAAGGGCAGATTTGTGGGCACGATTGGTGATGCGGGGGTTTTTAGTTTTCAGCAGTCAAAGAATATCATGACGGGTGAAGGGGGGATGATCATCACCAACGATGCAGAAATTGCCAGAAGATGCCGGCTCATTGGTAATCACGGTGAAGTGGTCATGAAGGACAGTCACAGTGTCGCGGAATTGCAAAATATCATTGGCTTCAATTTTCGCATGCCAGAGTTGTGTGCTGCCGTTGGTGTTGCCCAGTTAAAAAAAATGGATACGGTCAACAGATGGCGCAATGACAATGCTGATTATTTAATAAAAAATATTGGCGACATACCTGGTTTTTCCCGCCCCGTTGTTTCACCTGATGTAGAGATGGTTTATCACCTGCTGGCTTTTTTGTTTGATAAAGAAATTGTTGGCATGTCCAGAGATTTATTTCTGACGGCTTTAAAGCATGAAGGAATTCAGGCTGGCACCGGTTATGTGCGCTCTATGTACGAAAATCCGATGTTCCTTAAAAAAACCGCGTATGGCGTTCACGGTTCGCCATGGACTGATGGTCATCATCCAGATCAGATATCATACCGTAAAGATCAATGTCCTGTGATCAGCAGTCTGCTGTATGAAAAGTTTCTATGGTTTTATCAGATCAGTTATCCAAGCACCAGAGAGGACATGCAAGATATAGTCACAGCTGTAAAAAAAATCATCGCGTGGAAGGATGACATAGTCAATCAATTCGAATCTGGTACTGCCATGAAAAAAGAATCAGTGCGCTCACAGGGCAGGATATAAAGGCGCAGAACACCACGTCAAAGTCAAGTTAGTAACTTGTTGCTGAAAGAGCAGGCATCGTCATCGCGAGCGCAGCGTGGCGATCTCCCTGACGCATGTGGATTGCCGCGTCGCTTGCGCTCCTCGCAATGACGTGGATTGCTCTCATTATCGGCAATTATTTATGTCACTCAGTATAGTAATTTGTTTTAAATGGGAGCCTTGATTTTTTTTCTTGCAAAATTAAAAGATGTGCCGGGCGTCACCAGGGGGTTGGTTTGATTGCCTGCATGCGATTGTGTCCCGTGTTGTACAGATTGATCAAAAAGTCGTAAGTTGCGTTTAAGAACAAGTTGCTGCAGACCAAGCAGTTCCAGTGCCGAAAAACGATGGGAAATGACTGCCGTGATGTCACTGGCGTTGCCCAGGTCCTTGATGTACGCTTCAAGGTCCCCGTGGTATTGCCGCATGATTGATTCTTTGTAAGTGTAATACCACTCGGACCCCGGATAGGGGGTGACAAAATGCGGCTTGCTGTAGATGCCAAGCTTGATCATCCATTCGATGGTGGTCCTGATGCTGTTATAAGATTCTTCTGGAAAACCGATCATGATATTAGGCAGGGGCATAATACCGGCCTCCATGCAGACTTTGAGGCTTTCGATGTTGTGCCTTTGAGTTGTTGCCTTGCCCATTGATTTTAATATGCCGGGGTCAAATGATTCGATGCCGTAAATGAGGTGGGAGCAACCAGCCTGTGACATGAGCTGCAGAGTTTCTTTTTTGGCAAGGCCCGCATGACTGGTCCCTGCCCAGTGGATCCCCCTGCAGTTTTCATCGTGCGGGATATTTTTTTGTTTACAGCTTGGCTGAAGTCCTTCACTGATCCAGAGTGTGCACAATTCCTGCAGCCATGTCCTTCTGCTGAACAAATCCATGGTCATGAGATTTTCATCGAGAAAATTTACAAAATCGATATTGTATTTCTTTTTTAAAAACTTGACCAGATCGACCAGGTAACGAGGGCTGTGATACCTGATATTTCTTCCGTAAGAAAAACGCACGTCGTTGTTGCCGTTTTCATCCTGTTCAACAACCATGTCGCCGGTAGTGCCCAGGTGCCAGCAGAAGCGGCAAATCAGATTACAGCCTAAGCTGCCATTAATGTCCATTCTTCTCTTGGATGTGTAGGCAGTCTCGCTGTACAGCGAACTGGAATTTTTAAAATAAATGTCCATGGGAAAATAGTCCCATGCGGGATAGGGCAGGGCGTCCAGATCTGGAATGTTTTCTCTTACCGCTGTTATTTGCGGGTCTCCTGCCGCGTTTCTGAAACACACACCCTTTGTGGATGAGAAGTCGAAGTCACGCTTGTCTATTTTATTGAGAACTTCGGGCAGGGTGATAAAAGCCTCACCCAAGATACCAAGATTGATCTCCGGATTCCACCGCATGATCTCCCTTGGCATGCTGGTGATGAATCCTCCCCCCGCGATGATAAAGGAATTGGGGCATGTGCTTTTGATAATGTGAAGATACTTTTTAATGGAATTGTAGGTTGTTGTCAGACCGCCAATGCCGATCACATCCCAGTTATCTGCCTGACATACCTTAACCATGGCATCATCACCCAGGCGCCATGCATTGGCATCGAATACCTGAACAAGGTGCCCCTCTTTTTCGACGATGGCTGCCAGCAGGGCAAGGCCGTAGGGCACATGTTTGGGGACGTCTTCTTCTCTGATGACGGGGTTAATGAGTAATATTTTGGCCATGATTTAATTTTTCGATAAAAAGTCTTTAAAGAACATGGTCTCGATGCGATGATCGACCAGGGTGCCTGCATCGGTACAATTGATTGTTTTATTTTTTGATCTTTCAACAAGCTCGAGAAAATTTTGACGGTACCAATAATATGTCGGATCGGTGTAAAACCTTTCGCCTGTCAGAGGAAAGACAAACTCTGTAAAATATTTTTCGAGTTCTGCAGAATCTCCAAATTGTTCTATCAATTCGTAGTACATTTGTGTCTGCTGCATTGACGTTTCGATGTAATAGCCAAAATCCATGCCCACCACAGCATTGATGGGGATGTCAAGAAAGGTGCTGGCGAAGACCCAGGCCGCAGTGCCCACTGTACCGCCCGTATTGAGGCAGGGTATGGGATTAATGGCGTGGAGTTTTCGGGTGAGGCTGTCCGGTTCGTCAGGATTGTCAACAAGGGGGTTCCACCAATACATGTCAAAACCGGCTTCTTTAAGACGGACCACCACGGTTTCTGGATGCGAGCCTGAACAGACAATGACCTTTGTGTGTTTGGAATACCGGTTCACCAGATCAATATTGAGTTTGTTTTGTGCAATGGTGTTTTTACGAAATTCTACATCGAGATCCTGTCTGTCATAATAGTCGTCATTTGCTGTGTGTTTTTCAAAATTGGGATCACCAAACCACCGGACAACGCGGCTGAAATGAGGATCTAACGTGATCACATAATCCGGAAACAAACCCTGTTTAAGGCAGGCAATATAAGACCCATCTGTCGCCACGATTGTCCCGTTGTATTTTGAATTTTTAATTTTCTGGATTGATTGCTGCTTGTGAACACTGGGTCCCGCGCTGATGATCACACTGGATCTGGATTTGTCATCATTTAAGGCGGGGAGATTTTTGATTGATTTTTCTATGGAGGGCTTGTTTCTTTGGGCGTGGGCCAATAATGTGTGTTCGTGGTGTTTTTTTCCGATGGTGGGGATTTCCTCTAAAAGGTCTGCAAATTCTTTTGATATCATTTTTTATCTCCGTCCCAGATTAATTTATCCCTGTCCATGTAAACCATGCTGCCACCCAGGGAAGAGAGTACTTTTTGTTTAAAGTCTTCCTTTGGGTCCTTGTTGTTTCTGTTGATTTCGGATTGGTTAACTTGTGCCTTCTTGGGTACTTGATAGTTTCCCTTTAAAATATCATTGTTATTTGTCATACGGGCCTTTCTTTTCTAAGAGGTCTCGCGATTATATTTTTATTGGCTTTCAAATTCAAGATGTTATAAAAGTATATTTACAGGTGACTGGAATGTTTATAGTGAGTTACCCGCTTTCTTAAAACTTGGAGGTACACATTGTCAAAAATAATTGGTGTTATTCATGCAAGGGGGGGATCAAAGAGAATCCCGTTAAAAAATATCAAAGAATTAAACGGACAACCGCTCATCAGCTACACCATCAAGGCTGCTTTAGCATCAAAGTATCTTGAGAGGGTGATTGTCTCGACTGATCATCCTGAGATTAAAAGAATCTCTCTGGCCTGTGGTGCCGAGGTCCCCTTCGACAGACCTGCCGCTATTTCAGAAGATGTTGCGTCAGAGCTGGTCACACAGCATGCTGTTAACTTTATAGAGGACAAAGAAAAAAGCACTCTTGATATCGTGGTTACCTTGCAACCAACATCTCCGTTCAGCACGGGTGCAGATATCGACAAGACCATTGATTTGTTAATAAAGAATCCCAATTTAAATTCGGCGATTTCCGTCAAGGAAATCGTGGAAAGACCGGAATGGATGTTTTATAAAGAGGGTGATGCCATCACATCCTATGCCGGCACAATTTTTTCAGGTGATGTTGGGGTGTCTCAAACCCTGCCTAAACTGTATGTGCCCAATGGTGCTGTTTATGCCACCAGGCGGTCAGCCCTGTTTGGAGAAAACGCCCTGATCTGCAAAAAATGCGGCGGTCATGTCATGTCGAGAGAACAGTCGGTCGACATTGATGTCCCTCTGGATTTTGTCTTTGCCGAATTTGTGGCCAAAAATTATTTTAACAAGTGATGACTTGTCTGGTGTTTACAGGGTGTTTCCTGTCAGCGTGGATTACTCATCTCAATCAGTTTGAGTGACTCGATGCCGTCTTCAAGGGTGATGAGGGGTGGTGTTTCCCCTTTGACGACGCTAATAAAATGCGCGATTTCGTCTTTGTAGGTTTGGGGCAGGTTAAACAGCTCTGGCGTAGACAGGTTGGTTTCCCTGGTTGCAGTCTTAACCGTCAGCAACTGGTCAGATAAACTGCAGTTGATTTCGCCTTGGGTGCCTACGATGCGGATACTGCGCCTCTTCTTTTTTTGAAGATAATCGAGGTGCACATTGCATAATAGACCGCCTTGGAACTTGTAAATCCCTTCAAACACATCATGGGTTTCGATTTCGAGATCACTGACTTTTGTTTTTAACACATACCACTCGCGGGGGGATCCGAAAAGGTATCTCATGTAGTCGATCTCGTGGGTCAGTTCGAGGGCAACATCTCCGCCTGTGTCTTTTTTTGCACGGTAGGTTTGTCGGTAGTCTTTACCTGGTGTCCAGTCGGGCAGGTACTGGCCTATCTCAATTTGGGCGTAGCAGGGCTTGCCAATGGTGTCATCCTCCAGCAATTCCTTTACTTTGACAATGGCCCCCATAAACCTGAGATTATAGGCAATAAAAACCGGCGTTGAATTTTTTGTGGTGATGTTGACCAATTCGTCCAGCCTGTCCCTGTTGTGGGATACCGGTTTTTCAATGAAGAGCGGGATTTTTTTTGTTGCCAGCTTTATGGCTGTTTCAATGTGCTTATATGTTTGATTGGCGATGATGGCAAAATCGATATTGTCGATATCTGGTGAAGTCACAATTTGGATCTTGTCGGGATGTGGAAACTTTGTGTCTGCCGGGCGGATGTTGGTGTAGACAAAAACGGAACTGATGTGCTTGTTTTCAACAAGGTTGCCCGCATGTCTCTGCCCGATGGATCCAAAACCTATAACGAGTACTCTCATATGGTCCTTAATAGAAGAATCACCAGATCGTCCAGCCGCCATCAACCATCAGATTATGCCCCGTGACGTACGAAGCGGCATCTGATGCAAGAAACACAACGGCGGCGGCCATCTCCTGCGGGGTACCCATGCGGCCCAGAGGGGTTTTGGCCTCGTATTTTTTGACAAACGCCTCTGCCTGATGGTCAAAGATTCCCCCCGGAGAGAGGCAATTGACCCGAATGTTGTCCCTTGCGTAGTAGGTGGCGAGATACTTTGTAAAATTAATGATCCCGCCCTTGATGGCTGCATAGGCGGCCGGCATGGTCATCTTTGTGCCTTCGTAGATGGCGAAATCCGGGCCGACCACACCATAGGTTGACCCTATGTTGACAATCGAGCCGTTGCGGTGTTGTTTCATGTGTTCTGCCACAATTTGACAGGCCACAAAACAGGTCCCCATTTGGTATTCAAAATTTTTATTCCAGGATGTGTAGGGGATGTCCTCAAATTTTGTCCCCCAGTCGCTGGTTCTGGGATACGCGCAATTGACCAGAATGTGTATTTGTCCTGCGTGTGCGATGATGTTCTTTAACGTGTCTTTGATGGCGGCCTCGTCCCGGATGTCTGTGCTGTAATAGATAACGCGGTCGATTTTTTCATGGGGTTCTTTAATGTCCACACAGTGAACAACGGCGCCAAATTCGGCGAGTGCCTTGGTGATCTCGGTGCCAATGAGCCCCAGTCCCCCAAAGACCACCGCATTTTTGTTTTTGCATGAGTAAAGATCTTTGTACATTACAACCCCTCCAACATCTTGGTGTCTAGGAATTTCAAAACCGACAGAGCGCGGGTGGATTCCTCGCAAAATGAAGGAATTCAACCGCGTCAAAGTCAAGTTAGTAACTTGATGCTCTTTTTGTATTCTTCCCACTGACCAAAGTCAACCCAGCCTTCGCTGATGGGATAGACAGAGACTTTGTGCCTCTTGATGATCATTTCGATCAGGTGGTTCATGTCGAGCCTTTTATTTTTTTTGATCATGTTTATGATCTCTGGTTCGATGATATAGGCGCCGGTGTTGATCAGGATATCAAAGTTGGGTTTTTCATCGATTTTTAAAAGTTCGCCGTCCTTGAGTTTTAAAACCCCGTAGGGAATGGTGATCTCCCTGTGGGACCCGATGATGGTGAGGAGGTTCTTGTTTTTTTTGTGCCACTTTAAGCAGTCGCGATAGTCGATGTTGAGCAGTGTGTCGCAATTTGTAAGAAAAAATGTGTCTTTGATTTTCTTTGAAAGCAGCGAAAGGCCCCCCGCGGTCCCCAGAAACTTTGCCTCTTCTACAAAACTGATGTTGTATGGAAGGTTGCTGTCGTTAAGAAACAATTTTATATATTCTTTTTTATGGTTTAATGTGAGGATAAAATTCTCAAAACCCATTGCGGCAAAATGCTCCATGATGATTTGTATGATGGGCTTATCGCCTATGGGGATGAGGGGCTTGGGGAGTATGTGTGTGAACGGTGCCAGCCTTGTGCCTGTTCCCCCCGCCATGATCACAACAGGGTTGGGCATGGGGGGGCGTTTTGTTGCTGTGGTTGTCTTGTCAAACCCCGCCTTCCACACAAACATGTCGGTGACTTTTTTGTTGTCGTCCAGCACGGGGATTTGCTGCACTTGTGTCGCCAGCATGATGGCCTTGGCTTTTTCGGTTTTGCACGCGTCTGTCTCTGATACGAATCTGTAATTTCTCCGCATGACCTTCTTGACGGGATCTGTGAAGGGGAGACCTTTAATCAACTTCCTGCGGATGTCTCCATCAGAGACGGTGCCTTTGAGGGCGGCATTTTTATCCACCACCAGGAGTATTTGAATGCTCGTATCGTTAAGCCTCTGCATGGCCTCTTTGAGGGTGGTGTTTTCCGGGATTTGCAGTGAGTGTAATTTTTTTTTGTTCATGATTGTGTGTGGAGGCTGTCTCAATCGACAGCCTCTGTATAGTGGAAGAGCGACTTCTGAGTAAAGCAGTTTGTCTCTGGTTGAGTTGAATGAAATTGCTGGTCTTGTCTTGATATTTTTAATATGAGACCAAACGGGTTGTTATGAAGGGACTTAAACGCTACAAGGACCACGAGGGTGAGATTGCCTTTGTAAAAAACAAGGGATTGCCCAGGACTGTTCAAAACGCAATATATCAGGAGGGCTTAAAGGCCCTTAAACAAAGGATGGGCAGGCACCACCAGCCTGAGCGCACGATACTTCTCGTTGGTGGCGCTGGTTATATTGGCACCGTTCTCACCGCTCACCTGCTGCGATGTGGTTACAGGGTGCGTTGTCTCGATTTGCTGCTCTATCAAAATCAGGTCTGTGTGCTCCCTTTTTTGTCAAATGATCACTACGAATTTATCTATGGCGATCTTGCGGATGCCTCCATCCACGATGCGGTATTGAGTGGTGTGACAGATGTGGTCCTGTTGGCGGGCCTTGTAGGAGACCCCATCACCAAAAAATACCCGGAGGCCTCAGAGGTTATTAATGATACAGGGCTGCTGCAACTTATAAAAAATTTACAGGGCCGGGGGCTTAACAAGGTCATTTTTGTCTCTACATGTTCCAATTACGGGCTGATCAAAACCAATGAACTCGCAGATGAAAACTTTGCGCTCTCGCCGCTGTCCCTTTACGCAAAGGCCAAGGTCAGGGTAGAAAAAGAGATCCTGTCCCAAAAGGGTCGGGTGGACTATCATGGCACGGTCTTAAGATTTGCCACCGCATTTGGCCTGTCTCCCCGCATGAGGTTCGACCTGACAGTCAACGAATTTGCGCGGGAGATTTTTTTAAAACACGATCTCTTGGTCTACGATGCCGACACATGGCGGCCTTACTGTCATGTGCAGGATTTCTGCACCCTCATCGAAAGGGTTCTCGTCTTTCCAACGGGTCTTGTCTCTTTCGAGGTCTTTAACTGCGGGGGGGCAGTCAATAATTTTACCAAGCAGATGATTGTCGACAAGGTCAGGGAATTTCTCCCCGATGCAAGGGTCTCGTACAAAGAGCACGGGACAGACCCCAGAAATTACAAGGTTGATTTTAAAAAGGTGCGTGAGCGTTTGTTTTTTGAACCCCGCTACACAGTTGCCGACGGGATCAGCGAGATCATAAAAGCCATGCAGCAGAACCTTTTTGTCGACATAGAAAAAAACAGGGAGTTTTTTGGCAATTATTCTATCGAATATAAAATGAACAGTGTTGGTTGCTTGCAAAACAGCGGAGGGCAGGAGGTCGTATCGTGACGAGGAGAAAAATATGCGTGGTCACCGGAACACGGGCAGAATACGGCCTTCTTTACTGGCTGCTCAAGGAGATCAGGCAGGATCCAGCCCTTGTCCTTCAATTACTTGTGACAGGCATGCATCTGGCCCCCCAGTTTGGATCAACATACAAAGAAATCGAGACCGATGGGTTTATCATAGACGAACGAGTCGATATGCAGATCACGGGGGATACCCCTGTGGATATCGCGCGGTCCATGGGTGCGGGTGTCGCGGGTTGTGCGGAGGCGTTTGCCCGCCTGAGACCCGACATACTGGTCTTTCTGGGTGACCGGTACGAGATTCTCGCTGCTGCAGAGGCAGCACTGGTGGCCAAGATCCCCATGGCCCATATTCATGGGGGGGAGATCACCGAGGGGGTTTTTGACGATTCCATCAGACATAGCCTGACCAAAATGGCTCACTATCATTTCGTGGCGGCTGAGGAGTACAAGAAACGGGTCGTGCAGCTCGGTGAACAACCCGCGCGTGTTTTTAATTTTGGGGCCCTGGCCCTGGATAATATTTCGAGGCAAAAACTGTTATCAAGGGATGAACTGGGGCCATCGATTAATTATAAATTTCGAGGGATTAATTTTCTGGTGACCTTGCATCCCGATACACTGAGTCTGGTGCAGGGGGGGAGAGAGCCCGTTGATCACCTGTTAGAGGCTCTCAATGCGTTTCCAGAGGCCGGTATTATTTTCACTCAGCCAAACGCAGACCCGCGAAACACGACCATCACACAGAAGATGGGGCAGTATGTTCATCTCCATTCACACAGGACTATTCTGGTCGCGTCGCTGGGCAGGGTCGGGTACCTCAGCGCACTCAAACACTGCGATGTTGTGATTGGCAATTCATCGAGCGGTATTATCGAGGCCCCGATGTTTGTTAAACCAACGGTCAATATTGGCAACAGACAGGGAGGGCGTTTGCGGACTGATTCTATCATTGACTGTGTGGAAGAATCCGCAGCCATCAAGACCGCCATCGAAAAGGCCCTGTCAGCAGAATTTAAAGAGTTGCTGTGCCACATCAAGAGTCCCTACGGCGAGGCAGGGGCTTCAAAGAAAATCAAGGACTGTTTAAAAAGACTGCCGCTTCAGGACGTGTTGGTAAAAAAGTTTTACAATATTTAATGTATAGGGATTTCATAGTCGGGTGAGCGCGGGTGCGTTCCTTGCATAACAGAAGAACTCAGCCGCGTAAAAGTCAAGTAGGTTACTTGTGAAAAAAACCTTCATCATCGCAGAGGCCGGTGTCAATCACAACGGGTCTCTCAGTGTCGCAAAGAAACTTGTCAAGGCGGCCGTTGATGCCGGGGCTGATGCGGTCAAGTTTCAGACCTTCACAGCCGATGAGATCGTGTGCCAAAATGCACCCAAGGCGTCTTACCAAAACAAGACAACACAAAAAAAAGAATCGCAGTATGAGATGCTCAAAAAACTTGAGTTGAGCCCCTCTGATCACGTCAAGATTGCAGACTATTGCCGTAAAAAAGGAATCCTGTTTATATCGACGCCCTTTGATATCAAGGGCGTTGCGCTGCTCGATGAAAAAATTAAAGTCCCCTTTTTAAAGGTGGCATCCGGAGAGATCACCAACGCCCCCCTTTTGTTAAAAATTGCGGCAACAGGAAGGCCCTGTGTCTTGTCAACGGGGATCTGCAACCTTAAGGAGGTCAGGCAGGCCCTGGCTGTGCTTGCCTATGGGTATGCCGTTAAAAATACCCGCACGCCGCATAGGGGGCTCATCAAAAAAAGCTGTACAAAAAAAGCCATCGAGGCACTTAAAAACAGGGTGACGCTCCTGCACTGCACATCCGAATATCCCGCACCCATCGCAGACATCAACCTCAGGGCGATGGAGGCCCTTAAAAATGAGTTTGGGCTGCCCGTGGGGTTGTCGGATCACTCGCAGGGCATTGTGGTTCCCATAGCGGCCGTCGCCCTGGGTGCTGTCATGATCGAAAAACATTTCACTCTCGATAAATCCCTCGAAGGACCTGATCACAAGGCGTCACTTGAACCATCAGAATTAAAAGCAATGATCACAGCCATCAGGGAGGTAGAGTTGTCCTTGGGAGACGGCCTTAAAAAACCAAAGGCCTCCGAGCAAAAAAACCGCGATGTGATCCGCAAGAGCCTTGTGGCCCGAAGGCAAATCAAAAGGGGAGAGGTCTTCTCAGAAGCAAATTTAACCTGCAAGAGACCCGGGACAGGGATCAGCCCCATGGAGTATTGGGATTACATAGGCAAGAAGGCTTCGAGGCATTACCAGGAAGGGGAGTTGATTTAACCCCCAGATGGGGGTTTAATTACCCGCCTCTTGGGGCGTAACGTGAGAATTTTCTCGACTTGATACTCCGTAGCTTGCTGCGGGGTTCTTCATCATATGAACAAAAAAATCATCATCATAGGTGCGGGGGGGCACGCAAAGGTAGCTCTCGCGGCGTTGTTGGAATGTCAGGCAACGGTGATGGGACTGACAGAAAACGATCCCCGTAAACACGGCATGGAAATCCTTGGATGCCGTGTGATTGGCAATGATGCAGTGATTACAAATCACGATCCCCAAGAGGTCCTGCTTGTCAATGGTGTGGGGTCAACAAAAGACAACACCCCACGAAAAAAAATCTTTAAAACCTTCAAGGCCCTTGGGTTTACATTTATCAATGTCATTCACCCTGCGGCGTTTTGTTCACGTGGGGTGATCCTCTCGGAGGGCGTGCAGATTCATGCGGGTGCGGTCCTGCAGCCGGGGGTCACGATTGGCGAGAACACGATCATCAACACGGGGGCACGCATCGATCACGATTGTTTGATCGGTGCACACGCACACATTGCACCGGGGGCCGTGTTGTGTGGTGATGTCAGGGTAGCAGAGGGCGCCTTTATCGGTTCGGGGGCTTGTGTGATACAGGGGGTCAAAATAGGGAGGGGCAGTATTGTCGGGGCGGGGTGTACGGCCTTAAAGGATGTGGGACCGGGTGAGACCTTTGTGGGGCGGTGAATCAAGAAACAATTTTTTTAAGTTTCCATTTGCCGTATTTCTTTTCCCATACATTGGAGAGCGTTGCCCAATTTCGAAAACTGCAGGGTCTTCTTGATGATGAAAATAAAAGTCGCGTTTATTTCTATTATAATTTTTGTTTTTATTGTGCTGACTATCAGTTACCAATCTGACAAGCTCATGTTTGGAGCCGTGCAGGTGCTTGATCAATTGACCAAATCTAAATTTAATCTTCAAATATTGAGAGATAAATTAATGCTTTCAATTGATGAAATGAACCCCATAAATTTATTTTTCCTATCTGATGATTTGCCTGTTTTTAAGCTGCAATTGAGTACAAGTGACTTGCTGTATTTAGAATCCATTAATGAAAAGGCAGATATTGAGGGTCTCTCTCATGTTTCAGATTATGATAATACGTTTAGAAAAGCAAAACTCTATTATGAAAATAAAGAATATAAAGTTAAAGTTAAGTTCCATGGATCTAATCGACATCATGTTAAATCACCTAAAAAATCTTTACGAATCAAATTATTGGCGGCTAATTCAATTGGTGGCGTGACGGACTTTTCGTTGATTATTCCAGAAGAGAGTGGCATCGTGGACTTGGTGTATTACAATTTGTTAAAGAAGTTTTATGCTTTTGAAGTAAAATCTTTTTTCTGCCATTTAGAAATAAATGGTGTAGATCTGGGAATTTATTTTTTTGAGGAGAAGCTTGATCAAGTCTTGTTGGAAAAAAATGGGTTCTCTGGCGTAGACATTCTTAAACCAAAAAGTGAGTGGTTTGATCAGTATCTTCATCATACCGGGCCGTTTGTATGGGATATATCTTATCAAAACTTCAAGGATTTATCTAAAATGGATGTTGGTCAGTTATTGAGGTACAAAAGGCTATACTCCGGTTTAGTATCAAAAAATGAAACCCCAAGGCTGATTGATTTAGATTGGTTTGCAAAAATTGATGCTCTGAGGATCGTTTTTGGTTCGGATCGTCCCTTTGCAGGAGACAATCAAAGGCTTTTATATTCTACCTCGACAGGCAAGTTTTTACCCTTTGTAAGAGTTGAGGGTGTTGTAGAAAAATTAGAAAGCAATAAGAATGCTCTTAACGTTTTTGAACAGTCTATGTCTCACCTTCGAATTAATTCTATTCGTGATGACTACGTATACCAAAAAAATTATCAAAACGACATGTATCTCAATTTGGTTAAAAACGATGACTACAGAATGTTACGCAACAGATATCTATATGAACTTCTTCGACAACAAGAGGACATGCTCAGAGTGTATGATGACATCTATGAAAAATCAATAGAGCACATTACCACCGACACATCTAATAACTTTCCGGCAAGGTATTACTCTTTACTGGGACGTCGTTATCGCGAAAATTTTTCTTATAATTTTGATTTTATAAAGAAATATTTTGATTATTCCAGAGCGTTTACCGAAGTAGAACAAGTCAAACCAGACACATATTTGTTGAAGATTAGACCTGATTCAAATGTGCCAATTCAAGTTGAAAAATTGGAGCTGTTATTGGATTCTCCTGCAAAATTACTTGTAACGAGATTATCTGACGGTTCCAGTCAATTGTTCGAATCAAAAACAGTAACAGTAGAAGGTGATACAATCCATAACCAGTTTTCTGTTGATGCTTTTCCATTTTTCAAGAACGACAGATTTTTACTTGGCCTTACCGATCACCTGGAAATCCTGAAAAGAGAATATGTGTACGAACTCAAATCCGAACCTCCTTTTAAAATAAAAAATATTACTATTCAGTTTAAAAATTCATTTAACAATAAGGTTTTGAATGAGCGTGTGACCTATTCGGTAATTATAAATAAACCAGAGCTGTTTGAATTTGAATATCTTACTAAAAAACCCTTGGAATTTTTAAATGAGTTTAAAGAACTAAATTTAAAATTACACGAAAACACAATCATTCTCCCAACGGGGGAATACAGCATTAGTAAAAATATAATTTTGCCTTATGGAGTGAATCTTGTCATTGAGAAGGGAAGCAAAATAGCTCTGGCACATGATAAATCTATAATTGTTTATGGTAGTCTGACCATTAATGGGGAAAAAGAAAACCCTGTTGTCATATCAAATCTTGAAAAAAATAAACCTTTTGGCGTTATAGCTGCTATTGGTGATCTAAACAATAATATTCACATAGACCATTTATCTCTCAGTGGTGGTCATGAAGCGATTATTAATGGTAGCTATTTGTCTGGTGGCTTATCATTATATGGTCATGGTTTGGTAAAAATTAATAATAGCTCAATTACGGGCAATACGGCAGATGATGGTTTAAACATAAAAAATGCAAAGGTGGATATTAGAAATAGTGTTTTTTCTTCTAATTTTGCTGATCAAATTGATTTGGATAACTGTGAGGGAATTGTTGTAGGCAATAAATTCAGTAAAGGAGATTCTATTGCAGTGTCTTCGGATAATAACGGAGATGGTCTGGATTTAAGTGGGTCAAAATTCCTTATTGTAAATAATACATTTGATGGCTTCGTAGACAAGGGTGTTTCCATTGGTGAAAAATCATTGGCTTTTGTAAAATCAAATAACTTTAACAACAATAGGAGTGCGGTAACAA
Source organism: Deltaproteobacteria bacterium (assembly GCA_015228875.1). Classification (GTDB taxonomy): domain Bacteria; phylum UBA10199; class UBA10199; order UBA10199; family JADGCS01; genus JADGCS01. The sequence goes on from JADGCS010000004.1 coordinate 50,789, forward strand.
TTAAGGATCAATCAGAAGTATATCTGGAATCAAATATTTATAATCAAAACACAATTTGGGTCGAAGAATATCAAAAAAAATATTTCTTTGATTTTCCTGTAGTTTATAATTTTGGTGAAAATATCCCAGATAATAAAGTGGTCACTAAAGGCGATTCAAAATATGTAAAATTAAACAAGAAAACTCCATTTAAGGATGGAGATTTTTCAATAAAGTTTGATTTTGATTTATTAAAAAATCTCATTCACTGATGTATGATACTGCCCAATGAATTTAGACACGAACTAAAATATTTTCTCCATTATCATGATTATATCACTCTAAAAAGTAGACTTAGCACAATTTTAAAACGAGATCCAAATTCTGATAATAGTGGTAATTATCTTGTTCGTAGCTTATATTTTGATGATATATACAACAGCGGATTGTTTGACAAGTTATCAGGTGTAAGAACAAGAGAAAAGTACCGGGTGAGAGTGTATAATTTAAGTGACCAGACCATCAAGTTGGAATGTAAACAGAAAAAAAATAGTCTTGTAAGAAAGGAAATTGATTTCCTGTCAAGGGATGAGGTTTGTCTGTTATCTCAAGGGGAGTTTAGTTTTTTAAAAGAAGGATCACTATCGTCCTTGCGGCTTAAGTTTTATAGAGCTATACAACACAAATTACTGCGTCCTGTTGTCATTGTAGATTATATTCGTGAGGCTTTTATTACACCGTATGTATGTAATGGATTCAATCAGATAAGAATAAATTTTGACAAGGAACTTAAAAGTTGTTTGAGCCTGAAAGATTTTTTTGGGCAGGATATTGCTGCTAAAAATGTGTTTAGTGAACCTGTAATTATTATGGAGATAAAGTTTGGAGATTATTTTCCTGATTATCTCAAGCAGATTCTAAAGGTTGGATCTGCCATGCGTTATGCTATTTCAAAGTACGCTCTATGTCGAAAATGCACTCACTTTAATTTATGGGAGGATAGCTAATGGATCAAACAATGACCTTTGCAGATATTTTTAAAAATAGCTTCGTAAACCTTGGTAATGTGACAACTACTTTGTCGGTTGCAAATATTGTTTTTGTTCTTTTGCTTACTTTTGCATTGGGGTTGGTTATTTTTTATATTTACAAGAAAACTTACCAGGGGGTACTTTATGTTTCAAGTTTCAATATTTCTTTAGTTGTTATCGCCATGGTTACTGCCATGATTATTGTAGCAGTAAGATCAAATATTATTCTTTCTTTGGGTATGGTTGGTGCTTTATCCATAGTAAGATTTCGAACAGCTATCAAGGATCCTATTGATGTTGTTTTCCTATTCTGGGCTATTGCTGTAGGTATAACCAATGGGGCCTTTTTCTTTAAATTGTCAATTATTGGAACATTAATAATAGCACTGATACTCATCATAATGTCTAAATGGAAGTTTTTAAGTATGCCGTACTTACTCATAGTCAATCACCACAACGATGAAAAAAATAATATTCAACAAAAAATCCAAGAGATTTCCCCTTTTAACATTAGATCCAAAATCGTTTCTAAAGACAACGTAGAATTAACTATAGAACTCAGAATAAAAAACAATGATACTGATTTTGTAAATAAAATATCAAGGATAGACGGGGTAACCAATGCCATCTTGATTAGTTACAATGCGGATAAGATTTTTTAATTTTTCAGCACTAGACGGCATTTTGAAGTGTCTGCAGGATAATGCTGTCTGATGGGGTATTTTCTGTCTCAGGCCATGTCATGTATTTGTATTTGTAATTGTTGTAAACCTGTCCGTTTACCTTGGGCAGAACGATTTGATCATCCGATGACACATGGCCAATATTTATAACTGGCATGTGAAGTTCTCTCGCAAAACATTTCATGTACTCAATTGTTTGTGCAAAGGGATGACGGCAGTACTTGATGATTTCGCTTTCATAAACAAAGAGCACAGGTTTGTTGTATACCACGGCGTAGTCCATTGAGAGGCTTGCGTGTGAAATGACAAACAAGGCGTTTTTGACGAGTTCGTTTGTTTTGTCTTTGTGACATTCTCTGCCGCCAAAGAAATTCTGTTTGTACTGTGCCTTTGGGCTGAGGGCGATGACCACATTTGTGTTGCATTTTTTTTCGATGAGGTCGAAAAAACGGTTCATTGTCCCAAAATAAATATCTGACGACACCCCCTTGACCCCTCTGGTGGGTTGATCCGGGTGTCCCGCGAGACCCTGATCAAGAAAGACACAGTACTGTCTGCCATCAAAGTCGCTTGTTTTATTTTGGGAGTTGAGAAAATCATCATAATCCATAAAGTTGATCTTGATAACTTTTGTTTTTTCCCCTGAGTAACAGACTGATGAAGGCCCCATTGCAAAGACAAGCTCGGGACTTTTGAAGGCCCCTTTTTTATGGTAAATAAACAGCAACAACCTTTCAAAAAAACCCGACAGTAACCTTTTGGGGCTTTTGAGATGCAGCAGGAATTTTTTAAATGTTTTTGGGGTGGGTGACGGGTAATCACAACTGAAATAAATCTGCCTGCATCCGTATTTTTTTATCAGAAAAAAAACCCTGCGGTATCTGAATTCGGCGGCAAACTGCAAGTCAAAAAAAGTGCTGCCCAGGTCTGTCTGACTCACGGCCGTTTCAAACTCTGCCAACGAATCAAACTCTCTCACATAGTCCGCCTGGACCTGTTTTGTTAATTTGAGTTTTTTAAAAAAAACATCGCTGAGATCCCAGTATTCAAAGGGAAACCCTTTGCTGGCAAGGGATGGCAGGCGCAGAAATCTCTGAAGATTTGAGGTAAGAGGGGAGACGGAGACGAAAATGACTTTTTTCATGAGATGTTCTTTTTTGTTTAAAGACGATACTAATTTGTGAGGATAATAAAGGAAAGTTAAAAATACTCATTTGATGTTAACCATGGGCAGAACAAAAAGCACTTGCGAATGTCTACTATTAGTACTATTATACAGGATTATGTATATGAAAGTCTGGGAAAATAATTCCAATGGTCAGCTTCATGTCACCATTCCAAAAAATTCGGGGATCAAAAAAGACGACTGGGTCAAGATAGAAAAAAAGAAAATTAACAGGGTCGTCTATTCTTTTATTGTCGGTGATTTATTTCATTATGGTCACTTAAGAATACTCGAAAAGGCCAGCCAGATTGGTGATCTGCATATCTGCGGCGTATTGACCAACAGGGCGGTGGAGTCTTATAAAAGAAAACCCATCCAGGATTTTAAGGAGCGTGCAAATCTGATTGCTCATATCAATATTGTCGACAAGGTGATATCGCAGGACTCAAGGGATCCAACAGACAACCTTAAAAAAATACATCAGGACTTTCCGATGGCCAAACTTATCCTGATACACGGCGATGACTGGAAAGATTCCCCATTTCCAGGAGAGCCTTTTATCACGAGTATTGGCGGGGAGCTTGTCAAGGTGCCGTATTATAAAAAACTCTCCACCACAAAGATGATTAATGAAATAAAAAGAAGGGTCGAAAAAAAACAGGGACTTTAAGCAAATGATAAGACAAAAAACAAAAACGCACACTGTGCCATCTTCACCACATCATAAGGCTCTACCTGTTAAGGAGCCTTTGGTATCTAGGAATTTCAAAGTCGACAGAGCGCGGGTGCAGTCCTCGCATGACGAAGGAGCTCAACCGCGTCCCCCAAGGGGATTTCCTTCGGGGCATCAAAGTCAAGTTAGTAACTTGTTTGTTGCCCCTTTGACAGTCCCCAAAAAAGGGGAAAAAATATTTACATTAAGTGATGCAGAGCTGCATTCCATACTCAAACGAAGGGAAAAGCACATCGAGCTTGATCCGGGGATGGGCGGGGTGAGTCCCAGGCTTCTCGATAACCTGTTAAAGAGTGACAGCGAACTGGTTTCACTTGATCTTGCCATTACGGCGGCCTGTAATTTTCGTTGTGGTCATTGTTACAAGCCCAACGAAGAATGGAACAAGCAGGTTCTCGATTTTGCCACCCTCTCAAGGGTTGTTGAAGAAGCTGTTCAAATACTGGGGACCAGGTTTTTTGTCATCACAGGAGGCGAACCCCTCATGTACAACAGTGAGGGCAGGGATTATTTTGATGTTGTCGACAAGATCATCGAGGTCTCAAACGGCAGGGGGTTTAAGCCCCATGTGCTTACATTTTCTGATGTGGCTCTTATTAATGAGCAGACCGCTGCAAAACTTGCAACGAGAAAGGTCGCCCTGTGTCTTAAAAGGGATACCCTGGATCACGCCATTCAAAACAAAATTCTTGGCGTATCCAGGGGAAGCGAACAGATGGCTGCGGGGTATCAAACACTCTTTGCGGCAGGTTATGGAAAAAACCCTGAGCTCGCTGTCAGTGTCAACACGGTACTCAGAAAGGGAGATTGCAACACCCTCAATGGTTCTGTCGATCTTCACGTCTGGGTTAAAGAGAATGGGATGGAGCATTCCATTGTACCCATTCATCATTGTGGTGGCGCCATAGATGAAGATCAGGATTTAAACCCCCTTGAGGTCAAGGTCCTCTACGATATTTTATCTGCAATTGACGAAATAAAATTTAATGATGTTTGGAAGGTCCATTCGCCCTTTCCCAAAGATAAAACCTGTAACCGCCCGGGGCGGGGGGTACATGCCAGGGTTACCGGAAAGGTGGCAGCCTGTTCCGAGTCCCCCCTCATTGATCCCTATGTCTTTGGCAACATCAACGAAATCAGCCTCACAACAATGATTAGATCAGACGGCTTTCGCAAATTTCAACAGGAGTTTGCCTCGCGAGAGGGAAAGTATATCTGCAACCCCGAGGTTTGTGATCTTAACCGACATAACATCTGCAGGGGCGGGTGTGCCACAAGAAGCGCCTATTCGGTGATCAATCCCGAAACGGGACAATTGGAGCAGAATACAAACATGCTTTCCTACAGCAGGGGCAGGGAAGACCCCATGTGCCCCGGGTGGGCTGTGTTGGCACAGATGCAGGGAGTCCTCAGGGAGGGCGTTTACAAAAAAATTGCAGACAGGCTTCTTGGCGAATCAATGATGCTTGATCCTCAATTAAAAGGGCGCATCAGTGAAAAAATATTGACTGAGTTTGCAGCCCTGAAAAAGAAACCCCAACCATAACAATCACAGGTGGGACCATGAAAATACAAAACAAGACATTACCTGAAAAAAGAAGACCCGAATTAAAAAAACTTCTTGATGCAAGGGGTTTTATCAGGGTGATCGAGGCTCACAGCGGGATAAGTGCGTTGGTGGGCGAAAATGCGCTTGTTGAGGATCACCAGGGCAAAAAGGAGTTTGATGCCTTGTGGATCAGCAGCCTGACTGATTCTGTGGCCAAGGGCTATCCTGACGAAGAAATTGTGAGTACCGACTCAAGACTCATGACTGTCAGTCAAATCTCCGATGTGACTTCAAAACCGCTCCTCTACGATGGTGATACAGGCGGTTTTCCGGAGCAGCTTAATTATTTAATCAAACAGTTGGAGAAACACGGTGTTTCAGCCGTGGTTATTGAGGATAAAAAATATCCCAAGAGCAACAGCCTGCTCAAAGATGCCCATCACAACATGGAGGATCAGGCAGTCTTTGCCCAAAAAATACAATACGCACGCGATTCACAGAGGACAGGTGAATTGATGGTCATTGCAAGGATAGAAAGTTTTATCGTGGGTGAGACACTCCATGAAGCCCTGTCACGGGCGCAGACCTACCTTGCGGCCGGGGCGGATGGGATCATGATTCATTCAAAGGAACAGTCGCCGGAGCAGGTTTTAAACTTTGCCCAGAAATACAATCAGCTGAGTTTTCCGGATGGCAGAAAGCCCCTGATGTGTGTTCCCACCACCTACAACACGGTGACAGAAGAAACACTGATCAGCGCTGGTTTTAATATCGTTCTTTACGCAAACCAGTTACTCAGGGCAAGCTATGCTGCCATGCAGGGTGTTTGTCAGGCGATTCTCAAGGGAGGCAAAGCGGAGATGGCAGAACCCTTGTGTTCTTCTATCAAGGAAATACTTGCCCCTGTGGGTTCCATGAGGTCCTACACGGCTGAATACCAAAATAAAAAAAATAAGTTACTCACTTGATTTTGACGCCCCGAAGGAAGTGCCCTTGGGGTATGCCCCGAAGGTAATCCCCTTGGGGGACGCGACTTAAGTTTTTCTATTATGCAAAAAATGCACCAGCCATGTTCCGTACGGCACATGGCCCGCGTTCAATCAATATTGAAATACGAACGAATAATATGATCACCAGCAATCAGCTTTATCAATGTCTCAAGAAAAACGGTTTTGTTTTTTTTACCGGTGTTCCGGACTCCACCTTTAAGGATTGGATGACGTTTCTTGATCAAAACAACGGTAAGGGCCTCACCAATATTATTGCGGCCAACGAGTGTGAGGCAGTGGCACTGGCCATGGGTTATCATTTGGCGACCGGCGAAAACGGCGTGGTTTATATGCAGAATGCCGGTCTGGGAAAGACTGTCAACCCGCTGATGTCTTTATGTGACCCCGAGGTCTATTCCGTTCCCATGTTGCTGATGATTGGATTAAGGGGAGAACCGGGCGTAAAAGACGAACCTCAGCACAAGAAAATGGGCGCAATCACACTGAGCCTTCTCGACACAATGGGGATACCATACTCTTTTCTCGAACAGGCGAACATGGAGGCCGTGATCAATAAAGCTGCGGCCTCTATCAAAAGATGCAAATCGGCTTATGCGCTTATTATAAAAAAGGGCATCGTGAAGGACGAAGGGCTTGTGGTAAAGGAAAAAACTGCCGACCAACAGGGGTTGACAAGGGAAGACGCTATCAAATCCATTGTTGACGTCCTTAATGCGGATGCTGTTGTTGTCTCTACAACAGGTAAGGCCTCCAGGGAGCTTTTTGAGTATCGGGTACACAAGGGGCAGCAGCCGGGTGATTTTTACACCGTTGGGGGGATGGGGTGTTGCTCATCGATTGCGTTGGGGATTGCCCTGCAGAGAACCGATAAAAAGGTTTACGTCTTTGACGGTGATGGCGCGGTGATCATGCAGATGGGGTCTTTAGCGACAGTAGGGCATTACAAACCAAAAAATTATTACCACTTTATTTTCGACAACGGTTCCTACGAGTCTACGGGAGGACAGCCTACGGTGTCAGATACCCTGGATTTTGAAGAGATTGCCAGGTCCTGTGGTTATGGTCATGTTCGGACAGTCAAAAATAAAAACGAGTTGGACTGCCTGTTGACTGATTTAAATCAATTTCCCTGCCCGGTACTTGTTGTGATCAGGGTGAACAAGATCTCACGCAAAAATCTCGGAAGGCCAACAAGTACGCCGGTCGAAAATAAAGAAAAATTCATGAAAAATTTCGTCCACGTATAGGAATTTCAAAGTCGACAGAGCGCGGGCGCATTCCCCGCACAATGGAGGAATTCAACCGCGTCAAAGTCAAGTTAGTAACTTGAGAAAAAAATATGAAACAAACAGAATTCTTTGGCACAGGGACCCTCCGTCATCTCAATCAAATATTAAACACAGAATCTCCGGAGAGGGTATTGCTGGTCACCGGCAAAGGGTCGTTTGGTTTAAGCGGAGCAGAGCAGCCCATCATGGAAGCGGTGTTTCCTTTTAACTATCTCAGATTTTCGGATTTTGCGACAGATCCCAAATTCGAGGATGTCTTAAAGGGACTCAAGATCGTGCGTGATTATCAGCCGGATCTTGTGATTGCGGTTGGCGGGGGGAGTGTGATCGACATGGCCAAGCTGTTGAATATCCTGTCGGTGCACGACGCAGACTCGGTTGCCTATATCAGGGGAGAAAAAAAAATATCAAAGAAGGGCAAGGCCCTTGTTGCGATACCCACCACATCCGGTTCGGGCAGTGAGGCGACACAATTTATTGTGGTCTATGTGGACAAAAAAAAATACTCGGTCGCTCACGAATACATTATCCCTGATTACGCCATCGTTGATCCCGAACTGACCCTCACCACCCCTGAATACATTGCCGCAGCCGCCGGGATGGACGCCTTTGCCCAGGCCGTAGAATCATTCTGGTCCATTAACTCCACAAACGAATCACAACAATATTCAGAAGAGGCCATTAAACTTTGCCTTGAGAACTTTGTTGCTGCGGTGACCCGCAAGACAGGCGGCGCGAGGTTCTCCATGGCCAGGGCTGCAAATCTTGCCGGTAAGGCCATTAACATTGCCAAGACAACTGCCGCTCATGCCTTGTCCTATTCACTGACCTCATACCATGGCATAACCCACGGCCACGCTGTTGGGTTGGCCCTGGCGCCGATATTCGAATATAACGCCGGAGTAAATAATAATGACTGCAACGATCAGCGGGGCGTTTTGTTTGTTAAAGACACAATGAACCGCCTGTGTTCTCTGATGAAATGTCTGGACGCTACGGCCGCAAAATTACACATCACGGCAATGATGAAGCAAACGGGCCTTGAAACCAGCTTTGAAGAACTTGGTTTACACAAAGAAGATATCATTAATTTTACAAACAGGGTCAATCTGCAAAGACTTAAAAATAACCCGAGAGATTTAAGTGACAAGGCCGTTCTGATGGGATTGTTTTTGGCCTGATGCAGTGGGTCCCTCGCAAGCCCCTGTTTTGTTCCATTCTGCGGGTTATGGGTCTGTTCAAGTCTAGGAATTTCAAAGTCGACAGAGCGCGGGTGCATTTCTTGCATGGCGGAGGAATTCAACCGCGTCAAAGTCAAGTTAGTAACTTGTTATCTTATTTTTTTCCCCCTGTGAAAGAGAAAGTATTTAACAAAAAATGAGAGCGGCACATTGGCGTGCGCCCGGATATTAAGAAACGCCTCTGTTGATTTCCAGATGAACCTGAATGCAAAATTATCGGGCAGCTTGACCAGCAGCCTGATCAGGGGTCTTAAAAAAGAAAACCGTATGGCCAGATGGGAAAATCTTGAGAGCTTTAAAAGTAATTGCCCCTCTTTGTCGATCCTGTAGTTTTCAAAAAAACAAAGATCGCGTGTCCCCAGGGCAAGGTTTTGAAAGTTGTCAGCCAAGGGGGCAGGGTTTTGCCCACGCTCCCTTTTTAACGATTCGGGTAGTTCATGGGATGCGATGTCGTCCCTCTTGTATTGTCCGATCTTGATCCCATAATCGGTGATATCCAGACCGGGAAAGGGCTTGAATATATTGATCGCATGAACACTGTCTTTTGCCGATATTTTTTTTGCCATCAGCAGTGTTTCCCAGCAGAGATCAAGTGTCTCACCCGGAAGGCCCAGCATCATCGCCATTGAATACCTGATGTTGTTTTTTTTAAGGATGCCGGTCCCATTGATCAACTGCTGATTGCTGATGTTTTTTCTGAGTACTGTCTTTCTAAATTCTTCATTGCCAGTTTCAAGTCCAAATCTGACGAGCTCACACCACCCATTTTCCTTGAGTGCCTTTCCCACATCTTCGTCGATCTCCGTGATCACGGCATTAAGGGAAAAGGGGATTCCAATTTCTGCTTTGTACTTTGTGAGAAATTCAAAGAGCCACTTTTTATTGTATGTGAGTGTACTGTCGTTAAAGAAGATGTATCTCGCGTTGTATTTTGCCTTGAGGATTTTTAATTCTGCCATGAGGTTGTCGACACTTCTCAAGTTGCAATAGCCGGAACTGCCCGCCTCTTTGTACAGTTTTCGATAGCCATCGTTAAAACAATAGCTGCATGGGTAAGGACAGCCTCTGCCGACAAGCACCTGTGTAAAGGGGATGATTTTAAAATAACTGTCGTAGTCAAAATAAAGATCCCGGTCATCAAAGGGGAGTTCGTCCATATTCATCACCCACTGCCTCATCCTGTTTTTAAAGATCACGCCTCCTTCTTTGACCCACAGGTTCGCAATATGCCTGTAGTCCTCATGGTTGTCGATGCAGCGGCACAAGTCGTGAAGGGGCGCCTCGCCCTCGCCCATGCAGATGATGTCGAGGTCGGAGTGCGCAAGGATCTGCGGCAGAAAAGTGATGTCATAGCCCCCCGCAATAACAGGTGTTTTGATCCCCGCCCTCTTGATCGCATTGGCACAGAGCAGCATGTGATTTCTGTACGGGGTAAGGACCGAAAAGGCGATGAGATCAGGTTTTTCTTTCTTGATTGTTGTAACAATCTTTTGCTCATCACCAATCGCAAGAGAAACCCTGTGCCCTGCCTTTTTAAGGGACGCAGAGAGCCGTGCCGTGCTTTGAAAGGGAAAATAGATTTCTTGAGCAAACAAGACCTTGGCCATAATTACCTCTTGTGACCGCTCCATAGTCCCATCCTACAACACGGGTCAATTCAAGAAAAGGGCTCACAATCCCTTGTTGCTCGCTTTAAGGCTTTCATGCTAAAAAAAGACACACTGTCCCTTGGTGGGGACAACGAAACTCTGGCTTGTTTTTGGATAACACCTTGTGGTGTGAGGTCAATAAACTAACGTGTGAATTGGGGCGAGTGAAATAAAAGGAGAACGCCGTGCTTCTATTTGAATGGAACGCAAAGAAAGCAAAAAAAAATGTTAAAGTTCACGGTATTTCTTTTGATGAGGCAAGCACAGTCTTTGGAGATGCTTTGGGGTTGTCAATTTATGATCCGCTGCATTCTGCAAACGAAGACAGGTTTATTTTGATTGGCAATTCCCATCTGGGCCGTCTTTTGGTTGTTGTTCACACAGAGATAGAAAACACCATCAGATTGATCAGTGCCAGACATGCGACAAAAAAAGAAAGGAAACAGTATGAAGCGAACGCAAAAAGATCCCGACATGCTTGATGAATATGATTTTAGCAAGGCAGTGAGAGGCAAATACGCAGCGAGGTACGCAAAAGGTGCCAATGTCGTTGTCATCGAACCGGATATTGCAAAGGTATTTCCAGACCATGATTCGGTGAATCAAGCTTTGAGGACACTTGTAAAAATCGTAAAAAAACAAAAGAAGTTTGCGTAATCTCCATGTAAGCGAGCCATAACCCCATATCACAGCCAAGTTGACCTGCGTGGTTGGGGCTAATTGAATAACCAGGAATTTCAAAGTTGATTGAGTGTGGGTGCATTTTTTGCATAATAGAAAAACTTAAGTCGCGTCCCCCAAGGGGATTTCCTTCGGGGCGTCAAAGTCAAGTTAGTCACTTGTTCTGTTTGCCTTTGACGATCGGCCCAAGGCCCCCATCAGTGTCTCCTTGATCCCAGATTCAAAACCACACATGAGACAAAATGTTGTTTTCAACTTCTACTCCTTTCGATTTGTCTCCCCATCACCTCATGCGCAAAGGCCATGATGGTCTCCTGGGGGCTTTCTCCAAAACAGGAGGGTAGAATACTCGCATCGCACACCACCACATTTTTCATCCCCCAGACCCTGCCCCAGGGGTCCACAACGGACCTTTGCGGGTTTGTGCCCATCGGGCACGCGGACATGACATGCACCGTGACAAGATCGACCAGCCCCGGCTTTATTTTTGTTAAAAGATCTTCGAGTTCGGCCATGGAACAGACCGGCCGATTGACTGCCAGGGGCAGGTAAATTTCAATCACCCCGCTTTTAAATAATAATGCGGCCATGCGCCTTAAGGTTGTTTTGATCCTTTCAAAGTCATGCCTGTTCTGCCTGTACCAGACAACGGGGATGTTATTGCAGACGTTGATCAGATGAGCATGGCTCAATGAAGACATAAAACCAATGTAAAGGGCAAACTGATCTTGATTGTCCATGACCCTGTTAACGACCTCATTTGAATAATGAGTGAGGGCAAGGGCAAGATAAAGTGTGTTAAACTGCGATACGTTGATGATCAGACCATCATTTAAAAATTCTTGAACCTGTATGGTAAAGGGTGAGGACTTTTCGGCATAAACCGCCCTGTCAAATCTGGCGGCCATCTTAAGGCTGTAGTTGAACTGAATCCCAGTGCCGGCCATTTTTGAAATGCCGCTGCGACGCAGGAGAAAAGGTGTTTGCACGGCCCCGCCCGCCACGATCAGATGATCAAAATGGATGATGATCCTTCTCGCCCTGCCGTTCGATTTGACCTCGGCAATCACCTCGTGCGCGATGCCTTGACTGTGTTTAACCTTAACGGCACGACAGGCGGTAAAGAGCCTCACCCCTTTTGCCAAGGCCCGCGGCAGATAGGTTTGTAACGCGCTCTGCTTTGCACCGGTGGGACAACCTGCCATGCAGCGGTTAAGATTTGAGCAGTTGAGTGCCGCACGGGGGACAGGGACGGCCTTCCAGCCAAGCTGCTCTGCCCCTTGTTTGATGAGTAATGAATTCAGATCTCTGACGGGATCAAGTTTTTGTGTCTCAACATGCAGATCCTTTTCGATGGTCTTAAAGTGCCTTTCAAGGTCTGCATAATCATATCCCTGCAAGCCGTGAGTTTGTTTCCATTGTGCAAGAACATACGGCTCTGGCCTCCAGAGCAGGGCCCCGTTGACAACTGTCCCGCCCCCGACGCAGCAGGCCTCAAGAAAATTAACAGGTGGAGTCCCAAAAAAGGGAGAGACCCCGTGGTTGCGGTAGAGGTGCGACAGTGATGCACCCACACTGGCAACAAAGGAATCCGCTGTGTGATAGGCCCCTTCTTCCAGCATGATCACATCGTGGCCCTGCTCGGCAAGCAAGGCACCGGCAACGCTCCCACCAGCACCGGTCCCGATGATGAGGGTCCTGCAACGGTAGCTGTCTTTGTTATAATCACCGTGTCTAAAAATCATGAAACAACCCTGTGTTGAGATATTGAGTCATCAAGGACTGTCAAAGAGTCTCAAGAGTACCTTTGAGCGCACAAATTTGTTAAACATGCCGTAGAGTGGAAGCCGTCTCATATAACCGGTAAACCTCTCACGCTTAAGGGGCGACGCACCCTTGAGGGTATGACCCGTTATCACGAGGCAAAGGATATTGATCAATGTTGCGTAAACCTTGAGCGGCACCCTCAGATAAAACGGGAGCTCTCCCAGTCCGTTGACCACATACAGGCCCAACTCGGTATCAAGGCCTGCGTGAGTGACCCTTTTGAGTTGATAGGATTGGATCCCCTCGCACTGGGCAAGGGCACATCCATACAGGGCATTCCGCCACATACAGCTCCCCCTACGTCTTTAAAAACTTTTGTGTGGCAAAGGCAACGAGCAATTTAAGTTTTCCCTTGCCAAGGGTATTGTCCAGGGCATCGATGAAGGTTTTAATGTGTTCATCGGTGCAGATTAAGGACGGAGCCACAAATAGGGTGATGTTTTTATTTTCACCAAACGATGTCAGGATTCCATGGGAATTGAATAAATCGGACATGACGGCTGCGGTCATGAGTTTTCCTAGAAACCCCTCGTCCTTAAAGAGATCCCCCGGGACAAAATTGAGTGCCGCTTTTAAGGCAGGGTACATGTCTTTATTGAAGACAACGCCATTAAGTGAACCGCTGCCATTAACCTCCGAGATGAGGTCTGGGTATTTCGTCTTGAGGTTGTTCAGCCCCGCGTGAAGAACCTGACCAATATGCTTTGATTTTGAAACATAGTCTTCTTCTATGATGATATTAATGGCCTCGATGGCTGTCACGGTTTCTTCGCCATAACCATTGTATGTTGTGCTGTGAAGTATGGCGTCCCTTGTGCTGCCGTAGGCCCCTTTAAATATGGGGGTGCGTGTTGTGTAGCCAGAGATCGATGATTTGCCACCCCCAAAGGACTTTGAATAAGTGAGGATATCGGGGATGACATCGTGCTTAAAGAAATAGAACAGATCACCCGCCTTTGCCCAACCCGAATAAATCTCGTCAAAGATCAGCACGATGTTCTCGCGGTTACAGATCTGGCGCAGCTCCTGCAAAAATGCCGTGGAACATTGACTGAGGCTGCTTGCATTAAAGGGCTCGAGAATAATAGCGTATATATCCGACTCTCCCTTTTCGGTTTTTAGTCGGGTGACGGCGCTTTTAATGCTTTCTATATCGTCAAATGTAAACGATTCGATGTGTGGTATTGTTGGAAAGGGAAAATGAAACTCAGGTGATCCGCCCAGCCCCCCTGTCACCAGCAATTTGCCGTGAAACGAAATATCTGAGTGAAGGATGTATTTTCTCTTGCCATCATGGTATTTGTACGCCAGCTTGACCGCCCCCTCAACGGCTTCGGCGCCCGAGTTGCAGAAAAAACTGATGTTGAGATCGCCAGGCAGGAGTTGCGCAATATTATGGGCCAGCGCGGCCATGTAGGGCGAAAAGAAATGCTTGTGCACTTCCATTCTTTTTTCATCCTGAAAGTCTTGTCTGACTTTAAGAATGCGCGGGTGATTGTGACCGTGGCTTAAAACCCCCTGACCCCCTGTGAAATCAAGGATTTTTCTGCCATCCTTTGTGTGAATGTACATACCCTCCGCGTGTGTGGCGATCCCCCTGCCAAATCCGAATGAACTCACCATATCCACCTGACGTTTGTTGATGTATTGTGAATACAAATCATGCACAGTGTTGATGTTAAACTCAAGACAGTCGCGCCATTGATACAATTTGTTTTTTTGATGATCCATGCCTGTTTCCTTGTTTATAAGTTTATAAAAATTAACTTGTGAAATATCTCTCAGAAATGAAACACAACCTTGAAAAAATCAAATTTTTTAAAATACATGCGTTCCATCACGCTGCCGACCTCTGAAATATTAAATTTGTGGGTGATGATTTTTGCGGGATCAATTTTTCCATCCGCAACATAATTTAAACTCTCGGCCCACTCATTTTCGGGGGCAATCAGGGAACTCCACGAAGGGACAATGGTGATCTCCCTGCGCAAGAGGATGTCGTAGACATCTTTGTTGATTTTAAGGGAGTGACTGGGATTACCGACAATCACAACCTTTCCCCTTTTCGCTGCCATTTGAATGGCCTGCGGTTGGAGCTCGTTTGATCCCGAACACTCAAAGACAAGGGTGGCGCCCTCTTTACCGGTGAGGGTGTTCATGTAATCGACTGGTTCTTTAAGTCGCGTATCAACAACGTGATCTATACCAAGACGGCGTGCCATTTCTAACCTGAACTCATTGCGCGCAAAACCGATGACCTCTTTTGCACCAAAGTGTTTTGCCCAGAAGGCTATCATCATCCCGATGGGCCCAATCCCCATGATCACGACCCTGTCGATCGTCCCAGAAAACCCGGCCCTTTTACAGGCGTGAAGACCAACCGACAGCGGTTCTGCAAGGGCTGCCTGTTCGAACGTGACAGCGTCTGGAAGTTTTACCGCGTTTTCTGCCGGACACAAGACGTATTCTGCATGACCTCCGTGTGTTCGCGAACCCAAAAAATTATAATTGTTGCAAAGGTTGTAATTTTGACCAAGGCACGGCCCGCATTGCTTGCAGGGTATCAGGGGGTACACGGCAACCCTGTCCCCTTTTTTTAGGGTAGTGACATTGCGCCCTGTCTCGTAAACAACACCGCAGAATTCGTGTCCGGGGACGATGGGGTAATGATAAAACCCCGTCTTCATCGACCTTAAGACATCGGTGACACAGATCCCGGATACTTTTGTCTGCAGCAAAAAATCATCGGGACCACATTCGGGGATTGCCATCTCCCTGTATTCCCATTTTTGAATTGCATTTAAAACAGCGGCTTTCATTGTTTTCATGATGCACCCTCATGTTTATGTTTGTTGGCTGTTGATCGTTAAACAGGGAGTGACCCTGCAAAGACCTGTGCCCAATAACGATAGACCTTGACATCCACAGGTCTTCCAAAACTGATAAACCGTTTAACCGGAAAATGGGTCACCTTTTTACCGTCCTTGAGTAACTCGTTGTAGACCTCGCTCAGATAAAGGGACCTTTGATCAACACGGTTATTCGATACATACCTTACGGAACAGGCTTTAAAAAGTTGCCACGATGAAAAATAATAGCAGCCTGCCGCTGTGACCTGGTCTTTTGACAGTAACTGTTTTTCGTGGATCCCGGTTACCCTGTGGCCGTTCACAGAGACCCTGCCGAAATCTGATGAATGAATATCACACGGATTAAAACCATCAAAGGTGGTGAGGGCACCGCAGGGGCCTTCATCTTTAACGTGCTTTAAAAAACTGTGAAAATCAAAGACCGCCAGGGAGTCGTAATGAACGACAAGGAGCGCGTCGGTTGGAAGGATATATTCACCGGCCTCGTCGAGTGTATCGAAGACAGAGGCGCCCTTTTGCTTAATCTCGATGATGTGAGTGTTTGGATATTTGTCTTTGATGCCCTCTAATACCGAATGCAAGACTCCCTGCTGTAAATCGTCTCTGCGGCAGATGAAGAGCATGGAGCTGTCGTAAGGAAACATGCTGCAGGCCATTTCAATCATGGTGCGGTCTAAAATTTTAACCGCAGGCTTGCTCACGCCAAACTCCCCTATAAAATCAGCATCCACGCCGCCCATTGGAAAGACAACCTTCATGGCGGCCCTACTAAATTAAACACATTGAAAATGCAACGAATAGTCCGTGGTGGTGTTATTCTAAATTGGCATGAAAGCGCCAAAGTTCATCCTTGGGAATATGTTTTCTGTTTTGAATGGAAAGAGAGACAATGTCGCCAAAGATATGCAGGGCTTGATCAAACAGGGTACTCATCGGTTGTATGGATATCACACCCCTGTTTTTGTCGTTTTTTGTGGGGCAGGGGAGATGGACTGCAAAATGTGCCATTGATTTGATTGTTGAACTTTCTGCCGATGTGATGAGTCCGATCCTTCCCTTGAGCTTTACCGCCTTTTCTGCGATCACTTTTGGAAAAACACTCTCGCCCGATCCACTGGCAACCAGAAGCAGGTCCTTTTCTGTGAAGGCACCTTCGTTAACAGCGCCAACAATATTGGCATTAATCCCCAGATGCACAAGCCTTTTGCAGAAACACTGCAGGGCCAAAAAGACACGACCCACAGCAACCACAAAAACCTTTTCGGCGCTCATGATCTCCTGCACCAGGGTTTCAACCTCTGAGGGGGTCACCCTTGAGAGCACGGCATCAATCTCGGTCATAACCTGTCTGCTGTTTGCGCCGTATGCGTCCTGTGTTTCTTTTTCTGTTTTCATCCTGCACTCCTTTGTCTTAAAGGTATGACCGGCCCATCAGGGATTGATCATCACTTTGAGTCCCTCCTGCTTTTTTGCAACGGTCAGGGCTTGATCAAACTCTGCAAGCTTAAACCGGTGTGTGATCAGTCTGTCGGTTTCGATCACCCCTTTTTCAAGGCAGTCTAAAGCCTTTTTGTGATGATCCCTGGTTGCAGAAAAGGACCCGCCCATCGAAATCCCCCTGTAATGAACAAAATTGTTTGAGAAGGCCACTGTGTCGGGGAGCCCTTTTTTTATCCCGCCAAAAAGATTAACAAACCCACCCTTTGCCGCTGTTAACACGGCTTGATTATACACGCCAATGTCTGAACAGGTTGTCATGACCACATCGTAACCCGCGTTGTCTACAAGATCCATGACAGTCCCGACAAAGGATTCTGTCTCTTGGGTGCGTACAGTATGATCTGGCTGAAATCCCTTTGCCTGCTCGATCCTCTGGGGATTGTTGTCAACGACGGTGATTGTTTTGGCACCCATCTGTCGTGCCATGTTGATGGTGAGACACCCCATGTAGCCTGTTCCGATAATGAGCACAGTCTTTTCCCTGGACATCCGTGCAAACTCCAGTCCATTAATAACACAGCCCAGGCTCTCTGCAAGGGCAGCCTCGTCGTAAGTGACAGTATCGGGGATGGTGTTGATGGGGCCGCGTGTGATCATTTCGGGTGTGAGGAGCATGTACTCACAAAACCCGCCCGAAATAGTTGTGCCAATGGACAAGACATCGTCGCAGAGATTAAAAAGACCTTTGTGGCAAGGTACACAGTTAAGGCATGGCACCTCTGCCGCCATAGCAACGCGGTCGCCTTTTTTAAATTTAGCTGCGATACCCTTGTCGATAGCGACGATCTCTCCCGCAATTTCATGACCCAGTATCGCCGGGTATTTTTTTATGCGGTCCCGTGATGTGATGAATTTAAGATCGGAGCCACAGAACCCGCATGAGTGGACCTTAAGCAGGGCAGACCCCGCCGTGAGTTGCGGTCTTACAATCTCCCTGACACCGATGAAATTGACGTCTTCGAGTACCGCGGCAAGCATTATGCGCCCCTTTCTTGCATAAAGGGCCTCCAATACTCGACAGAGGCCTTGAGGTCCTTGATTACATTATTTTCGTACGGTTGCCTCTCCCTGAAAGACAGTTCCAGATAAATGGTGGTTTCTGTCGCACCCGAATCTTCGATCGCCTTGATGATCCTTTCGGGAAAGATAATGCCATTTTCGTTGTGTTGGGGTGTAAAGGGTTTGTGTCCAAAGAGGTCTTTGGTTCTCTGTTTAAGATGAATCAGCGGGATTTGTTTTCCAAAATTTTTGATCCATGCATAAGGGTCGATGTCATCCGGATCTGCGGAAGAGACGTCACCATGATCAACATCGAGACAGATCAGGATGGGCACAGCGGGCTTGGTATTCTGATTGAGTGCGGCCATGATTTTTTTTGTCTCTTGGATGGTCTCGCCCATCTCGCGCGGGATCGACATGGGTTCCCACGTGACACACTCAAGCCCGATCTGACGCGCGTGTGCCGCCAGTTCGTGCCATCCGCGGATGACCTCGTTAAAAATGTAATCCCTGCGCTCGGCGTAGTCCCTGACGCTGTACACACCGAGCAGACAGCCTGTACTCTTTGCCCCGAGCCTTTGTGATATGGATGCATAGCGCTTAAACCACCACAGCCAGTAATCACGCTGCCCTGCATCCGGGTTTGCAAAATAATTCCATCTTGGACTGGTAAAGGTGTGCGTGGTTTTTATTTTGTATTTTTGCAGCGCCTTTAAAACGAGATCAACCTGCCTGTCTATTACATCGTCTGGAAAATGCGGCTGCAGAAGGTCCGAGACAAACTGCACTTCATGGAGTCCCAGCTCTTCGGCCACAAGCCTTGCCCACTCTTCTGGCTCTGGATACCTGTTGATGGCAAAACCAAGGTGGATGCCAAAATTAATTTTTGTTTTCATGGGCATCTATTTTTGCCACCCGTTATAAGGATGGTGTGTTTCGTGGTAAAAAAAATCTTCCCAAAGCTGATATAACTGAAGCTCAAACGGATTGCCAAACGAAATAAACTTTTTGACCGGAAAAATGACCACCTTGAGGCCTCTTTCGATCAACTGATTGATGCTCGTCCCCACATAAAACTCGTTATTGACCCTAATATTCTTTTGGATCATGGACTCCGCACCGGCAACAAAATCTTTGACACGCCTGTAATAGAAGGTGCCCGCAACGGCGGGATCAAGTTCGGGGGTTGAACTGATCGTCTGTTTTTCGACAACCTTGGTCACCCTGTCACCGTCTGTCACGCAGTAGGCAAAGCCTCGCGGGTCCTGTGCAAGGATTGTTTTGGTCTGCAATGTAAAGACTGCGACATCGATGGTTTGATCCTGTCTGAGCCTTTCAAATGCCTCGTGATCGTACACGAACTGGTAGTCAATGCTAGAGATCAGCAGGGACTCTTCGGGGTCCATGTGCCCCTTTGCAACAAGGCACGAACAGGCCTGCCCCTCGGTCACGCCGTCAACCGCAAGGATGAGGGAACCCGGAAAATACCGATGAACCTCCTCATCAAAAGGAAACCTCTCTAAAAAAACCTTCTGGCAGATAAAGATCAGCCTTTCGGCGGGAGGGAAAGACTTGATTGCTGCAACAAACATTGGCATCCCCATAATCGGGATAAAGGGTTTGGGCAGGCGGTAACTCTCCTTTGCAAAGCGGCTTCCCATCCCTGACATTGGCAGTAAACTGATCATGATAAAAACCCCAACCCGCATAAAGCGGAGTGCATTGCGATCAAACATGAAGAGTTTCATGTTTGGCGCTATGCGCCAGACACTACGCGGGCAGGCGACTCGAAAACT